>VFZD01000001.1 GCA_016871295.1 Actinomycetota bacterium
ATTGAACGGTTAGCCGGAGGCTCTGGTGATGAGTGAGGCGTACTCGTCGAAACTGACGGCAGTGCCGGGTTTGGCGAGGTCGCCACGACCGCGCGGCACGGCGACGAATTCGCCCTCTACGGAAAAAACGACCTGCCCCACGCCTGGGCGCCGCGTGAATGTCAGAACGAGTTGGGCGATTGCCAGACGCTGGTCGATTGGCGTGAGTTCGGTCAAGAACTCGGCCGATGTGTCGATTTGGGCGACGCCCTTGGTGATGAAAACGCTTGCGTCAAGGCTCTTGGGTAATGCCGTGCGCAAACCCAAACCTGCCTCACCGCTTGGCGGCCCCGAAACAAGAGCCGCCAAAACTTGTGCTGTCGTCGCGGGGCTGACGATCGACAGGTTCGTGGCGACAACTCGATTAGCGCTGATGTAATAAATTTCGACGGGTTCGGAAACGACTTCGGCGATGGTCGTCGCCGTTTCATTCGCCGTTTCAGGAACGGTCGAGGTAGTAGTGGTCGTCGTCGTCGAAGTCGTGGTGCTCTCGAGCCGCAGTTCGGTGGGCAATTCAGATTCGGCGATCGACAACACTTCGCTCGAGGTTGGTACTCCGCACGAAACAAGAGAAAGGCCGGCAACCAGCACCACCGAAATCGACAGGCGACGCCGGGTCATCAGATCTGACCATCCGAATCTTCGGGATTCTGTCGCACGATCGAAATGATGAAGCGGGCCCCGCCATTGCTGTTGTCTTCGACCCATGCCTCGCCACCCAGGGCTCGGGCGTGTTCCTGGACGATCGCCAACCCCAGACCGCTGCCCGTGCTGTTGCGCGACGCAGTACCGCGGGCGAACCGTTCGAAGATTCGCTCGCGTTCGCTGACCGCGACGCCCGCGCCCGCGTCTTCGACGATGATTCGCAACATTTTTTGGTCGCCCGTCACCGAGACGGCGGTTGCCCCGCCGGCGTGATCGCGGGCGTTTTCAAGCAGGTTCAGCACGATGCGCTCGACCCTTCGCTTGTCGAGCACGGTCTGGTCGTCGCTGTTGAGTGTCGTCGCGAAAACGACATCGCCAAAACCATGTCGTTGTGCGACGCGCCTGACCAAGTCGGCGAGGTTCACGGTCTCTTCCTGCGTTTTGCCCGCGCCGGCGTCGAGTCGCGAGAGTTCGAGCAAGTCCAAAACGGTTCTGTCGAAGCGTCTGACTTGGCTGGCGATGATGTCGAAGGCCTGCTGGTTGCGTTTGCTCAAGTCGGAGCGACGCGACTGAAGAACATCGACCGCCGTAGTCAGCGCGGTGATCGGCGAGCGCAATTCGTGGCTCACATCGCTGGCGAATCGGGTTTCGCGCTGAATGCGACTTTGCACCGCATCGACCATGTTGTTGAACGAACTCGCGAGCAGCGCGAGTTCTGGGTCGCGCTCGTCCTCGAGACGCACATCGAGACCACCCGAGGCAATGTCCGTGGCGACGTTGGCGACGCGGCGCAGGGGTCGAAGCACGCTGTTGCTGCTCGACAATCCGAATACACCGCCGGCGATCGTGATCAACAGAATGCCGAGCGTGAGCGTCGTGCGAATCGTGTTGAGCGTCCGTTCGACATCGTTCAGCGGGAACGCCTCGAAGTAGTGGGCGCTGATCGACTTGATCGAAATTCCGAGCGCCTCGTATGGCTCGCCCTTGAATTCGAATCTTTGACGATGGCTCGACCCACGCAAAGTCTCGTTGACAAGTTCGACGGGAAGGTTCGACTGGGTGAAGCGCAGTGGTTCTTGGGCAAAAAATGAGTCGTCGGCGACAAGGTGCAACACGGCGTAGCCACCTTTTTCGGTGCGGATGTTGGTGACGATGTCGCCGGCGTCGGCGGGGTTCGTGGCGACCAGGGCCTGCAACACTTGGGCGTTGTTGATCGCCTGTGTCGTCGCCGCCTCGGTGCGCTGGTTCAGCAGATACGCGCGCGTCGACGCATAGGTGACGATGCTCAATGTGACTGCAGCGGCAAAGGCACTGAGACTGAAATAGAGCACGATGCGGCCGCGCAACCCACGAAGATTGCGCAGGTTGAGCAGGTTGAGCAGGTTATGCAAACCGCGTGAGTGGAAGGCCTGTCGCAGAGCAGCGGATGTTCGAGATTTGTCGGCCCCCAAGTCAACGGTCACGCTTCAAGCATTGCGGGAATTTCGCCAACCCCCACCGACGGGCGCCAAGGGGGAGCATGGCAGCCCGTCGGTGTGACACCGAAATACTGCTAGGTGGGTTTGACAAAATGGGGTCGGAATTGTGCCATTTGGGTAACAATTCGCCGGATGCGGGCAGAATGTAGCCCTGTGCAGACCCTGTTGTTTATCGAGGACGACGATCACATCAGGGCGGCGTTGCGTTTGGCCCTCGAAGACGAAGGCTACAAAGTTGTCGAGGCGGCGACCGGCCAAGCCGGTCTGAGCACGTTCGAGACCAAGTCGATCGATCTGGTCTTGCTCGACCTTAGATTGCCCGACATGTCGGGCTACGACGTGTGTCGCGAACTGCGAAACAAAAGTCTCGTGCCGATAATCATCGTCACAGCGCAGACCGATACGCATGACCTGGTGGCCGGCCTCGAGGCGGGGGCCGACGACTATGTGACCAAGCCGGTCATCATCAAAGAATTGGCCGCGCGAATCCGGGCGGCGCTGCGACGCACGACGTTGCTTGCGAGCGCGACCGCCTCAGACCGCTATGTCGTGCGCGACTTGGAACTGCGCGGCGATCAAGGCGTTGTCTTGAAAAATGGTGTTGAACTGCCGTTGACAAAAACCGAATATCGATTGTTGCACGTGTTTATGGAAAACGCCAACAAGGTGCTCTCGCGCGATCAACTGCTCGAACTTGTCTGGGGTTACGAATATCTGGGCGACAGTCGATTGGTGGATGCGCACATTCGCCGATTGCGGGTCAAGATCGAAGACTCGACCGACAACCCAAAAGTGATTGCGACCGTGAGGGGAATGGGCTATCGACTTTTGACGGCGTAGTCGAGAAACTCTTTCGCGCGGGCGAGCTTGTTGGTGAACTCCATCGGCGGAAGCATCTCGATAATCGACCTGCCGTAACCCTTCGTCACCAGTCGCGGGTCGAGCACGGCGACTACGCCCATGTCGGTTCGAGTGCGGATCAACCTGCCCGCCGCCTGGGCGAGTTTGGTGGCAGCAATCGGTATGTCGATCGCCGTGAACGCCGACTTTCCGTAAGCGTCGCGTCGCGCGCTCATCAGCGGGTCGGTGGGCACCGGAAACGGGAGACGGTCGATGATCACCAGACTGAGAGTTCGCCCCGGAACATCGACACCCTGGAAGAAACTTTGGGTGGCGAACAGGCAAGTTGATTCTTCCTCGGCGAAAACCCGCAGCAATTCCATTTTTGGCAGATCGTCTTGCTTCAGAATTTGGCAACCGAGGCGATCGGCGAGCGCGTCATGTGCGGCGTCGAGTCGCGCGTAGCTGGTGAACAGTGCGAGCGTGCGACCACCGGCCGCCGTGATCAAATCCGAAATCTCGGCGTGCACCGCGTTGTCGCGCATGCCCTGTGCGGGATCCGGCAAGTGCGAGGCGCAGTAGAGCAACGAGTGGCTCTCGTAATCGAACGGGCTGGCGACATTGCACGCATCGAAGCCGTCTTCGGGCAACCCGATTCGCTGGGGCAGGTTCGTGGGTATCGTCGCACTGGTAAGAATCGCGGTGCGTTGCGACCAAACAGACTGGTGCAGCGTCGGGCCGACATTCAGCGGTCGCATTTCAAGCGAACAACGCTCGGAGTTGCCCGACACATAGGCGACGTACCCGCTGCGATCGGCCAGGGCCAGGTCGAGGTCCTCGATGAATCTGGTGCACAAACTCTGCGCGCGAAGCTTTCGTTGTTTGGCCGATTCGTCACCGGTGCTGATCGTTCGCAGCGACTCGAGAGCCTCGTTGGCCCGACCCCGAACCTCGACGAGGGCCTCACGCGACTCGCCGTCGATCGGCAGGGCGACCCGCTTGTTCACGGACGGAGCGACGGCGTCGCGCAACCGCGCGGCGCTCTTGGCGAAACCGCCCGACATTGCATCGTCACGAATGATCGAACGCATCGCCGAACCGATCGTTGTGATGCGGCCCGGTGAAAATGCGAGCCCGACCGAGTCGGTGACGACATCTTCGAGTTCGTGGGCCTCGTCGAAAATCACGACGTCGTGCTCGCCGATGATCGTGCCCTCGGTGACGATGTCGAGCGCGTAAAGCCAGCCGTTCACGATCACGATGTCGGCGGTCTGGCTTTGGCTTCGGGCGCGCTCGGCGAAACATGTTTCACCATGCGGACATCGGGCCGCACCAGGACACTCCTCGCTCGTCACGCTGACCATCGACCATGCATTGCGCTGGGGTTGCCAATCGAGTTCACCTTCGTCACCCGTCTCGGTTGTCTTTGCCCACTCGACGAGCCGTTTGACGTCGGCCTTGCCGCGCGCCGAGATCTCGTCGAGATCCAATTTGGCCTGCGTTCGATCTTCGAGCTCGGCGATTCGCTGTCGACACAAGTAGTTGCTCCTTCCCTTGAGCACCGTCCAGGTGAGTTCGGCTTCTCGGGTCGGGTTGAGCGCTTTGGCCAATAGCGGCAGGTCGCTTTGTGAGAGTTGATCCTGCAGCGCCTTGGTGACCGTCGATACAACCACGCGACGACCCGAGATGATCGCCGGCACGAGGTAGCCGAGAGTTTTGCCCGTGCCGGTTCCGGCTTGAACGATCAAGTGCCGATTTTTGTTCAACGCCCGACCGACGAGAACCGCCATTTCGTCTTGACCTTGGCGCTCCTCGGCGTTGGTCAACGTGCTCGTAACAAGACGCAATGCGTCGAGAATTTCCTGGTCTAGCGGGTTCGCCATTTTCTATCGTTTCCCGTCGTGACGAGTCGTGGGTGATTCGTCAGTTTTTTGTGAGCGCGATCGCCGCGTCAAGTTCGATCGCATCGAAATCTGGCCACGGTCTTTCGGTGAAGTAGATCTTGGCCGATTTGATTTGCCACAGCAAAAAGTTCGAGATGCGCAATTCACCCGAAGTTCGTACGAGCACATCGACCGGCGGCAGCGATGGGTCATAGAGGTGCTTCTGCAGGTTCTCGGGGTTGATATCTGCGCCACTTTTTGCCAGTTGAATCGCTGCCCTCGTCAACTCGCTGCGCGAGCCGTAGTCGAAGGCGACGGTCAATACCATGCCCGTGTTCTTCGCGGTGTCCTCGATCGCGTTACGAATCGCCCGCTGCACGTAAACGGGCGTGCGGGAACCCGGCTCATCAAACGGGCGACCGATCCAATTGACGCGAACATTGTTCTCGTTCAATTCTTCGATTCGACCGAACAGTTTCTTGTGCAATCCCAGAATGTGCCGGACTTCGGCACGGGGTCGAGCCCAGTTTTCGGTGCTGAAGCCGAACACCGTCAGGTAGTCGACATCGCGCTTCGACGCCGCACGAACGGCGTCGGCCAAAGACTCTTCTCCCGCCGAATGACCCGCCGTGCGGGGCAAGCCACGTTTGCTTGCCCATCTGCCGTTGCCGTCCATGATGCAGGCGATGTGCAGGGGCCTCGTGTTCACCCCAAGAACGCTAACAACTCCGGGTTGCCCAAGGGTGACGCACGGAAGTGAGAGAATGAAATCGTGGTCAAAACGACTCGAGAATTGAACAGCGACCTGGCTCACATTTTGGTGTGTGCCGGCACGGTTGACGAGTGGCTCGCCACCAGCCCCGAGCAATGGAAAGCCCAAATCGACGCGTTGGTGCGCTCGGTCGGCGGAGTAGGCGTTCGATGGTTGTCGATCTATCCGTACTCGGGCGAGTCTTCAGCCTCCGCGCGAACCGCGATCTGCAACTCGATCATTTCGTCCTACGGCGGTCAACGCTCGGGTGATCGGGTGTCGGTCGTCGCCGAGGCGGGACTGATCGTGGTGATCGACACCTGTGCCGACGGACAAGAAAGATTCGTCAACGCGATCGCCAAAATTGGCCAGACTCACGGCATCGACGAAGCCAAGTTGGCGGCGACGATTCTGTCACCGGCATCGGGCGAGCCCGACCTTGTGCTGGTGTTGGGCTCACCGACCCGAGTGCCCGAGTCGCTGATGTGGGAGTTGGCGTACAGTGAGTTGGTCTTTTTGAACGTGCCGTGGTTGAAGTGCGATGTCGAGCACATTCAAATGGCGATCGGTGACTTTCAGCGTCGCGATCGACGTTTTGGCGGTGTTGACTCGTGACGCTGTATCGCGACAAAGCCGTGGTGTTGCGCACATATGACCTGCGAGAAGCCGACAGAATCATCGTGATGATGACCGAAAGCCACGGCAAAGTGCGCGCCGTCGCCAACGGCGTGCGAAAGATGTCGTCGCGATTCGGCGCCCGGCTCGAACCGTTGAGTCATGTCGACATTCTGATCAGCACGGGCAAAAACCTTGGCACGGTGAATCAAGTCGATCTGGTGACGAGCGCCAAAGGTCTTTATGCAGATTTGGATCGCCTGACGATGGGCTTGGCGATGCTCGAGGCGGTGGACCAACTCGGAATGGAGAACGAGCCGACCGAGCATCTCTACAGAATGTTGGTCGGCGCGCTGCAGTGGCTGTCGGAGAACGACTCGTCCCTGGTGCTCGCCGCCTTTTATTTCAAACTGCTGGTGGCCGAGGGCGTTGGTGCCCAAGTCGAGGCTTGCGTCGGTTGCGGGGCACCCGGCGACCGGTTGGTGGCATTCGACGTTTTTCGCGGGGGAGCACAATGTCGCGACTGCAGGTCTGGCGCAACTATTTCTGCCGAGGCGATCGGGATCATTCAAGATATTGTCGGTGGGCGTTTGAACAATGCGCTGTCGCTTCGGGCGAGCAGTGCGACACGCGAGGTTGCGGCGCTGGCCACCAAGTGCATGGAGCATCATCTCGAACGTCGTCTGAAATCGGTCGCAGTTTTCGAGAGCCCCGAAATGTGAGCAGAAAGTTGCCCGATAACTCACCGACCTTGTAATAGTCTGAGTGAGTGCCCGCGCAGGATTTGGACCAAATCGTCAATTTGTGCAAACGACGCGGTTTCGTATATCCCAGCGGAGAAATCTATGGCGGTTTCAGATCGTCGTATGACTACGGCCCGTTGGGCTCGTTGATGTTGAGAAACGTGAAAGACGCCTGGGTTCGAACCATCGTGCAGCAGCGCGACGACGTCGTGCTGATCGACACGGCGATCTTGGGGGCGCCACAAGTTTTCGAAGCCAGCGGCCACCTCAGCAGTTTCAGCGACCCATTGGTCGACTGCACCGTGTGCAAGCGGCGCTTTCGACAGGACCAACTCGACGAGAGGGATTGTCCGCAAGAAAAGAAAGGCTGCGACTTCACCGAGGCGCGGGCGTTCAACTTGATGTTCAAAACGCACGCGGGCCCGATCGAGGGCGAGGGCGCGACGGTTTACATGCGACCCGAGACGGCGCAGGGGATGTTCGTCAACTTCACCAACGTCTTGCAGACGAGCCGCAAAAGGCCGCCATTCGGCATCGCCCAAGTCGGCAAGAGTTTTCGCAACGAGATAACACCCGGAAACTTTATTTTTCGAACTCGCGAGTTCGAGCAAATGGAGCTCGAGTTCTTCGTGCCCCCGAACGAGAGTGCCCGATGGTACGAATACTGGTGCAAGGCGCGCAAGCAGTGGTATATCGACTACGGCATTCCTGCAGAGATGTTGCGCATTCGCGAACATGCCAAAGCTGAACTTTCGCACTATTCGGCAGGAACAAGCGACATCGAGTTCAAGTTTCCGTGGGGTTGGGGCGAGCTCGAGGGCATCGCCCAACGCACCGACTACGACTTGAAACAACACGCCGAGCATTCGCGCCAGAAGTTCGAGTATTTCGATCAGGCGACGAACGAGCGCTATGTGCCGTATGTCGTCGAACCAGCCGCGGGCGCGAATCGAACGATGGCGGCATTTTTGCTCGCCGCATACGATGAAGATGTCGTGAACGACGAACCGCGCACGGTTTTGCGATTGCATCCGAGGCTTGCGCCGTTTCAGGTCGCGGTTCTGCCGCTCTCCAAAAAAGAATCGCTAACGCCGCTGGCCAAAAAGATTTACGCGACCTTGGCGGCGAGGTACATGTGCGATTTCGACGAGACGCAGGCGATCGGGCGTCGGTATCGACGCCAAGACGAAATCGGCACCCCGTTCTGCGTGACCGTCGATTTCGATTCGCTCGAAGACGACTCGGTGACGATTCGCGAGCGAGACACGACGGCGCAAAGTCGCGTCAAGATCGACGCGCTTTTGACCGAGATCTCGCAGAGGCTCGGCGATTCTTGTACCTAGAAAAGATCTTGGATCAGCACCGCGCGCGATCGCACGCTGACCCGCGCAAACTTGACGATCTCATATCTGCGGCACGGAAGTCGGCGCCGGCGCGAGGTTTCGCCCAACGATTGCGTGACGATTCGCGAGACAAACTGGCGGTGATCGCCGAAATCAAGCGCCGATCACCCTCGAAAGGCGATTTGAACCCGGACCTGCAACCGGCGACGCTGGCCGCCGAGTATCAACAAGGGGGTGCGTCGTGCATCTCTGTTTTGACAGATTTGGATTTTTTCGGCGGTTCGACCCAGGATCTGCAGGCGGCGAGAAATGCCGTGAGTCTGCCCGTGTTGCGCAAAGACTTTACGGTGTCGATGAACGATATCTGTGACGCCAAAATCATGAATGCCGATTGCCTGTTGTTGATCGTGGCCGCACTGGACAGGCGAGAACTCGCCGAGTTTCACGAGTTGAGCGTCGACATTGGCTTGGATGTGCTGGTCGAGACACATGACGCCGCCGAACTGGATGTCGCGCTCGAAATTGGGGCGACGATGATCGGAGCGAATCAACGGGACTTGAAAACTTTTCAGGTTGATTCTCGACGCGCCGAACAACTCGTCAAGTTGATGCCGAGCAATGTGTTGCGGGTGGCCGAATCGGGCGTCAAGACCCGCGACGATGCACAACGATTGCGCGACGCGGGATACCAGGCAATCTTGGTGGGCGAGTCGCTGGTTACATCAGGCGACAAGATTTCGAGTCTCAGAGATCTGCAGGTCTGACATGATCAAGATTTGCGGCATAACCAATGAACAAGACGCGCTCTTGGCAGTCGCCTTGGGCGCCGACGCCATCGGTTTTGTTTTCGCGCCTTCGCCCCGACAAGTCGCACCACAGCGAGTGCGCGAAATCGTGCGACGCCTGCCGCAGAGCGTGATAACAGTGGGGGTGTTTCGCGACGAACATCCGCGGCGCGTCGTCGAAACAATGCGCGAAGCCGGTCTATTTGGTGCGCAACTGCACGGCCACGAGCCGGCACAAAATGTCGCCGAGGTGATGGTCGACATTCCCTGGGTTATCAAATCGGTCGTCGCAGGTTCTATAGAGGCCAAACAGGCCGATCAGTATCTGACGAATTTGATTCTCGTCGACTCGTCGACACCGGGTTCGGGTGTGGCCTACGACCGTCGGCTCGTGAATGAAATTCCCAAATCGGTGCGGGTCGTGCTGTCGGGGGGCTTGACCGCCGAGTCGGTCGGTGCGGCGATCGTCGCCACCGCGCCCTACGGCGTCGATGTTTCTTCGGGAGTCGAAAAGAGCCAGGGTTACAAGGATCCGATCAAACTAAAAAAGTTCATCGAAAATGCCCGCGCGGGCTTCGCCGAACTCGAACGAGTTCAAGCAATGACCGTCGTGCAAGAAGACCCGACACCCTTCAATTGGGAGAAAGAATAAACGCGGGCTCAGATACATTTTAAAGATGAGTCGAAACAAACCGCCCCGCGAGTTGTTGACACCGGGCGTCGATGGCCGGTTCGGTGAGTTTGGCGGCAGATTCGTGCCCGAGACTTTGGTGCCGGCATGCGAAGAATTGGAACGCGCGTTCAACGACGCGTGGAACGACGCGTTGTTTCGCGGCGAACTCGACGACTTGTTGGCCGAATACGCAGGTCGACCGTCGATTCTCACCGAGTGCCACAACCTCGGCGCGAAGTTGGGTATCCGCCTGATTCTCAAACGCGAAGATTTGAACCACACCGGTTCGCACAAAATCAACAGCGTGCTAGGTCAGGCGCTGCTCGCAAAGCGCATGGGCAAGAAGCGGATCATCGCCGAAACTGGCGCGGGTCAGCACGGTGTCGCCTCGGCCACCGCCGCCGCGTTGCTCGGTCTCGAGTGCAAGGTCTATATGGGCGCGGTTGACATCGAGCGTCAGTCCCTGAATGTTTTTCGCATGAAGTTGCTCGGAGCCACCGTCGAAGCGGCAAACTCTGGAAGCAGAACTTTGAAAGACGCCGTCAACGAGGCGATGCGCGACTGGGTGGCGAGCGTCGAAACAAGTTACTACTGCATCGGCTCGGTGATGGGGCCGCATCCGTATCCGTTCATCGTCAGACAGTTTCAAAGCGTGATCGGCAAGGAGGCGCGTGAGCAATTCAAGAACATTTCGGACGGCAACGACCCCGATGTGGTGGTGGCGTGCGTCGGTGGCGGCTCCAACGCGATGGGCATTTTTTCGGGCTTCATCGACGCCGAGACGCGCCTAGTTGGCGTCGAACCTGCGGGAGGTGCGGCAGTCGGGCGCGGCACCCCTGGTGTCGTGCACGGCATGAAGAGTTATCTGATGCAAGACGAACACGGTCAGGTTCAAGAGGCGCACTCGATAAGCGCCGGGCTCGACTATCCCGGCGTCGGCCCAGAACATTCGTATTTGGCGTCGGTGGGACGCGCCGAGTATCCGAGCGTGACCGACGAAGAGGTGATCGAAGGCTTCAAACTTTTGGCCCGCACCGAGGGCATTATTCCCGCGCTCGAATGCGCCCATGCGGTGGCGTGGATCGCCAGAGAAGCACCGAAGATTCAGGGACAAACCGTGTTGATGAATCTCTCGGGCCGTGGTGACAAAGATGTCGCGCAGATGATGACGATTCTTGGCGACTCGCTCGACTGAACCGTAAATCGCGATGAAACAGTCGAGCCACACCCCGGGCGTTCTCGAGTCTCGTCTTCGACAAGCCCGAAACTCGCGAAAGATCTTGATTCCTTATATAACGGGCGGTCTCGCTGGTTGGGCCGACGCGGTTCGGGGTGCGGCGGCCAACGGCGCCGATGCGGTCGAGATTGGTATCCCATTCTCGGATCCCGTGATGGACGGGCCAATCATCCAAATGGCATCTGAGAAAGCCCTGCGCGACGGGGCGACACCGACTTCGATACTGCAGGAGCTGCGATCTATCGATGTGAGCATCCCGCTGATCGTGATGTGTTACTACAACACGGTCTTTCGCGCGGGGCACGAGAGGTTCGCCAATGCGTTGCGGGAGTCGGGCGTCGCGGCGGCGATCGTCCCCGATCTCCCGCTCGAAGAGTCGGGGGTTTGGTGTGATGCCGCCGATTCGTCGAAGATCGAAACGGTGATGTTGGCGGCACCCACGGCGCCAGAAGCCCGATTGCCGCGGGTGGTCGAACGCGCGCGGGGATTCGTCTATTCGGTGGGCTTGTTGGGCGTGACGGGCGAGAGGGCCGAACTCGCATCGACCGCCGTCTCGCTGGCGGCACGGTTGAAAAAAATCACCGACATGCCCGTTCTGGTCGGAGTCGGCGTGTCGAACGCCGAGCAGGCTCGACAGGCCTGCGTCGTCGCTGACGGCGTGATTCAGGGTGCATCGGTCGTGCGCCGATTGCTCGAAGAGGGTGCCGACTCGGTGGCGCAATATGTCGCCGAAGTTCGTCGAGCGATAGACAGCCCCGCCGAGACCAGACGCTAAATTGTTGCCATGTTGAAAAGTGGCGACAAAGCCCCTGCGCTTTCGCTCGTCGATCAGCACGGAAAGAATGTTTCGCTGAAAGACTTCGCGAAAAGGAAAGTGCTTCTTTACTTTTTTCCGAAGGCCGATACTCCGGGTTGCACGGTTCAGTCTTGTCTGTTGCGCGACATCAAAAAAGAGATTGGCACGACGGCGATCGTCGGGGTCAGTCCCGACGAGCCGGCGAAGCAACACAAATTCGACAAGAAGTACCGTCTGGGTTTCACTCTGCTCGCCGACACCGACCACAAGGTCGCCAAGGCCTACAAAGTTTGGAAGAAGAAATCGATGTACGGGCGCGAATATATGGGCATCGAGCGATCGGCGTTTCTGATCGACGGAAAGGGGAAGATCCTCGACGCCTGGTACAAGATCTCGCCGAAAGACACGCCGACAAGCCTGCTCGAAGCGTTGGAGAAGTGACCTCGCTGCCGTCCCCGCTCGAGATAATTCCGCATCGGGCCCCGTTTCTTTTCGTCGACTCGCTGACCGCGCTCGAGCCCGGGATCAGCGCGACGGGCGTGTGGAAACTGACCGGAGACGAAACTTTTTTTGAGGGGCATTTCAAGGGTCGACCGACCCTGCCTGGCGTGCTGATGTGCGAGGCGATTGCGCAAGTCGGGGCGTGTGCGATTCTCAGCGACGAGAAATTCAAGAACAAACTTCCGTTGTTCGGCGGGCTAGACGGCGCCCGATTTCGGCGTCAGGTGGTACCCGGCGACACGCTTGAGATCTCGGTTTCGTTGGGCCGCATGTCGGCACGTGCGGGCAAAGGTTCGGGTGTGGCGCGGGTCAACGGCGAGGTTGCCTGTGAGTGCGACCTGTTGTTCGTGATCGTCGACAACTAAACGGACTTTTTCGAAAATCAGCCGGCGTAAGGCGCGAGAATGATCGAGCCGTTGTGGCCGCCGAAACCAAAGTTGTTCGAGATCGTCGGGCCCGGTCGCCAACTGCGCGCCGCGCCGGTGACGATATCTACGCCACTGATCTCTGGGTCGACCGTCTTCGTGTTCGCCGTCGGCGGAATAAGTTGGTGTTCGAACGAGAGCAACACCGACGCCGCCTCGAGCGCGCCCGCCGCGCCGAGGGGATGCCCGGTGACGCCCTTGATCGAAGTCATCGGTGGCTTGTGGGTGAAGAGTTGTGCCACGGCCGCCGCCTCGGCCGAATCATTCAGCGGTGTCGAAGTGCCGTGAGCGTTGACCTGCTTGATTTGTTCGGCTGACAGGCCGGCATCCTCGAGAGCCAACTTCATGCAGGCGATCGCACCGACACCGCCTGGCGACGGGGCGGTGATGTGATGGGCGTCGGCATTGCTGCCCGCACCCAAAACTTCGCCAACAATATTTGCGCCACGCGCAAGCGCTTTGTCGAGCCTTTCGAGGACGAACACCGCCGCGCCCTCGCCGAAAATGAAACCGTCGCGCTCGACGTCGAAGGGACGGCTGATTTTCGAAGTCGATAGCGCGGTCATGTTCGCAAAACCAGCCACGGCGGTGATCGTCGCCGCCGACTCGGAGCCGCCTGAAACCACCGCGTCGCATCGACCCCATGCCACGAGGCGGGCCGCATTACCGATCGCGTGTGTCGCCGCGGCGCAAGCCGTGCAGATCGTCTCGGCCGGACCTTGAAATCCGTATCGCATCGAAATCGCCGCGCCCGAAGCGTTGGACATCATCATCGGCACCAAGAAGGGCGATACGCGTCTTTCACCCTTTTCAACCCGAACGATCACCTGCTCTTCGAGGGTTCGCAGACCACCGATGCCCGTGCCAAAAATGGTGCCGACTCTCGCGGCGTCATAGGGCAGGGTTCCCGATTGTTCGATCGCCTCTTGCGCCGCGGCCAACGCGAATTGCTCGCACCGATCGGCCCGACGCACTTCTTTGGGTCCGGCAAAATACGGCGCGGGATCCCAATTTTCGATTTCGACGGTCAGGCTGCCCGAAATGCCCGAACCGAGCAAGCCCCGCCAAAAGTTTTGTTTCGACAATCCGCACGGCGCGACGACGCCGTAGCCGGTTATCGCGACCCTGTGACCTGCACCTTGCATCAAACTAGAAAGTCGTCGTCATTCTCGACTATGTCGACGCGCTCGAATTTTCCGATGTCAGGAGACTTTTGCGCTGACCAGGTTGAACGCCTTGCCAACGGTGTCGACGCCCTCGAGTTCGCTTTCTGGCACGGTGATGCCGAACTCTTCTTCCAGCGCCATAACGAACTCGACGAGATCGAGGCTGTCGGAGCCAAGGTCGTCTTTGAAACTGGCCTCCATCACGATCTGTGAGGCATCAACCGCCAAAATATCTACCGCGCATTTTTTGAAACGATCGAACAATTGTTGGTTCATGGTGCAATCCTAGTGCCCCATGCCGAGGCCGCCATCGACTGGAATCACCGCTCCGGTTATGTAGGCGGCGTCGGTCGACGCGAGAAAAGTTACGACCGCGGCAATCTCGTCGGCGCCGGCCATGCGCGCGAGTGGCACGGCGGCGAGCATCTTCTCTTTTTGTTCCTGCGTGAGCGTCGAGGTCATGTCGGTTTCGACGGGTCCCGGCGCGACGACATTGACGGTGATTGATCGTGACCCGAGTTCACGCGCGAGCGATCGGGCCAGACCCACGAGCCCGGCTTTTGATGCGGCATAGTTTGCCTGACCCGCCGAGCCGAGAAGGCCGACAACCGAAGACATCAGAATTATTCGACCAGCCCGCGCACGCAACATGCCCTGTGTCGCTCGTTTGCAAACTCTGAAAGCCCCCGTGAGGTTCGCGTCGAGCACGGTCTGAAAATCGCTTTCACCCATGCGCAATAGGAGCGTGTCTTTCGTGATTCCGGCGTTCGAGACCAGAACTTGAACCGCGCCAAGCTTTTCTTCGATCGCGGCGAACGCCGCATCAACCTCGGCTTGCGAAGTGACGTCGCATTTGACCGCGAAAAAATCGCCGGTCGGCTTCGAGGTGTTGTAGGTGATCGCGACCTTGTCGCCGAGTTCGGCGAACCGCTTGGCGCAGGCGAGACCGATGCCTTTCGACCCGCCCGTGACGAGAACCACCCGACTCATGAGTTGTGCCACTTTATGACCGCACTCGCCGCGGTCATGCCGGCGCCGAACCCGACCAGCAATACATTGTCGCCGTTCTTGACACGATGATTGTCGACCGCGTCGAACAGCGCCAACGGAATCGACGCCGACGAGGTGTTGCCCGTCTCGTGCAATACCACCGCGGTTTTGCTCATCGGAATGTCGAGTCGTTTGCACGCCGCCTCGATGATTCGAATGTTCGCCTGGTGCGGCACGATCAAGTCAATTTCGTTGGCGGTGAGTCCCGAGGCTTTGAGCGACTTTTCGGCCGAGTCGACCATGACTCGCACGGCGCGGCGAAACACCTCTTTGCCGTCCATGTGCAGCGTCTTGCCGATGTCGGCGTAGAGCAGGTCCTCGAGCGATCCGTCGGCGTCGAAGTCCCATCCCAACAACTGACCCGGACCCGAGACCGCGTCGAGTATCGCCGCACCCGACCCGTCGGCGAAGAGTATCGCGGTGTTGCGGTCTGACCAATCGGTGATGCGTGACAACGTGTCGGTGCCGATGATCAAGATGCGCTTCATGCCCATGGCGATGAGTCCGTGGGCGATGACGAGGGCATAGACAAAACCGGAACACGCGGCGTTGACATCGAAGGCGCCGCATCGCATACCCAGACCGTGCTGAACGGTCGCGCTCGTCGCCGGAACCGTGCGATCGGGTGTCGTCGTCGACAAGACGAGCGCATCGATCGAAAGTGGATCGACCCCCGCCATTTCGATCGCCTTGCGACCAGCCTCGATCGAGAGGCTTGCGGTGCTGCCGCCAATATGACGACGCTCGATGCCCGTGCGCTCGCGAATCCACTCGTCGGAGGTGTCGAGAGTTTTTGTCAGGTCGTCGTTGCTGACGACTTTTGGCGGCAATGCGGTGCCCCAACCCAAAAACTTTGCGCCGATCGTGCCAGCCGGAATCAGTGTCATGCGATTTTCATTTCAGTGCGTTCGTAACCAGGCCACGGGCTGATGCGGGGTCAGACGCTCACCGTCGAGGCTGATGAAGTTTTGCAGCACGCCCTCGAAGAGCGAGCGAACCTCCATCTCACCGACTTGTCCGAGCACGTCTCCAACGCTAATTCGCTGTCCGACCGCGATCGATTTGTTGGGCACGAAAACTCCGGCGCCGGGACTGACCACAAGACGCTCAACGGCAAATAGATGTTCGCCCTCGTGCAACACGGGGGTTGCCTGCGCCGTCGCTCCCATCCATTCGATCAACTTGTCGAGTTCGTCGGGTGTGCTGACGCTCAGAGTGCGCGCCGATTCGATGGTGCGCTTTGCCATGCCGGTCAAAACACCGCCAGGCCCCAATTCGACGAACCTGTTGACGCCGGCTTGATGCATCGCCTGTAGGCACTGTTTCCATTTGACGGGGCTCGAAAGTTGCGCCGACAGCAGTGTTGCCCACTCCGCACCTTGGCTGTGGGCTTTCGCGTCGACATTCGAAACGATCGGCACATCGGAGTCGCGCGGTTTGGCCGCGGCGATCGCCTCGCGCAGGCGGTCGCGCGCCGGGGTCATCAACGGCGTATGAAAAGCGCCGGAGACGGGGAGCGGCAAGACACGCTTGGCGCCGATTTCTTTGGCGTGGTCCGTCGCGAGTTGCACGCCGTCGGTGGTGCCGGCGATCACGACCTGGCCTGGCGCGTTGAAGTTCGCCACCCAGACATCGCTGTCGGCACGACGGCATGCGGTCTCGACTTGATCGTCTTCCAGACCGAGCACCGCCGACATCACACCCTGTGTTTTCAGACCGGCTTCGTGCATCGCCGCGGACCTTTCGATCACCAGACGTACACCGTCGTCGAAACCCAGCGCGCCGTTGGCGGTCAGGGCGGTGTATTCACCGAGCGAGTGGCCCGCACAAAGACTTGGTTCGAAGCCGAGTCGTTCGACAGCGTCGAGAACCATCAGACTCGAAACGAAAGTCGTCAATTGGGCGTTGCGCGTGTCTTTCAAAGTTTCTGCGTCGGCGTTCAACAACAGGTCGCCGATGTCGCGTCCGGCGATATCCGACGCCTCGGTGACGAGCTCCCAACTTTCGTGGTTGACCCAGGCTTGACCCATGCCCGGTCGTTGGGAACCTTGACCAGGAAACGTGAATGCGAGCATCGTCAACGGAGCGCCTTTCGTAACGTCTCCATCGTATTATTTTATCGGTACGCTGAACCGCGAGCCCGAGTGGCGGAATGGCAGACGCGACGGACTCAAAATCCGTTGTCTGAAAGGGCGTGAGGGTTCGACTCCCTCCTCGGGCACTCAATTTATGAACAGTGGAAATTTTCGTCAAAGAATTCTTGAGCAGCATCTGCGCACGGGCGTCAAGTCGCTGCGCGAATTGCGCGAAGACCTTCGCATCACCGCTGAACAAATGGCGTTCTTCTTGGCCGAGGCCGAAGAAATAGAGTTGCGAGCGATGGTCGCCGAAACCGCCGATGCCGCGCTTGCGCATCATCAGGCACAGCGAAATCTGAGCGCGATCCAGAAGCATCACGAGTTTCTCTTGTCCGAAATCGCCGATCACGAAGCGCGTCAAGATGTTCTTCTCGACAAACTCGAGCAATAGGTCGTGGCGAGCGGCATGACACGAATCGTTCTGGCCGAAGACGGGGCGATCGTCCGTCCCGCGGTCATGTTGACCGCTTTCAGCCAGCGCGAAGCGTTCGCCGAGATGCGTGCCTCGAGCGGCGAAGTCGCGGCCCTCGACGCACAACCTGTGGTTCGCAAACCCGTCGGTCGAGCCAAGGGGGTTCTGATCGACAAGTTCAAGACGTCGGAGAACGACGCCTTCGTCTTGATTCGGCGGATGGCGATGTCGAAGCGAAAACGAACGGGCGAGATGCCCGGGCGGAAAATCGCCGGAACCCTGAATCCCTGAACTTATGAAGTTGATGGCCCTCGACGGCAACTCGTTGGCCTATCGGGCCTTTTTCGCCTTGCCGACCGACATGGTCACCGCCAACGGCCAGGTGACGAACGCGATTTACGGTTTCACTTCGATGTTGTTGACCCTGATCCGCGACCACAAGCCCGACGGCGTGGTCGTCGTTTTTGATCGCAAGGAGCCGACGTTTCGTCACGAGTCGGCGCCCGAATACAAGGCGCAACGCGAGAGTCAGCCCGACATTTTGTATCAGCAACTCGACTTGATTCGGGAGATGCTGTCGAAGATGGGCGTCACGGCGATCGACGCCGCGGGTTTCGAGGGCGACGACCTGATCGCCACCATCGCCGATCGGGCGCTCAAGGCACGAGACGAACTGATCATCGTCACGGGCGACCGCGACAACTATCAGTTGGTTTCAGACCCATACATACGCGTGCTCTACAACAAACGCGGAGTCAGCGACTACGCGATGTACGACGAGGCGGGCATCGTCGAGCGCACCGGCGTCACGCCACGGCAATACGCCGAGTATGCGGCGTTGCGCGGCGACCCTAGCGACAACCTCGAGGGCGTGCCGGGGGTGGGTGAAAAGACGGCGGCGAAACTGATCACCAAATACAAGACAATCGAGGCGGTGTTCGACAACGCCGACGAGCAGACACCGAAGTTGAAACAAGCCCTGCTCGAAAGTCGCGAGCGAGTGACGCGCAACGCCAAGTTGATGGTGCTGCGCAAAGACGCCCCCGTCTCGATCGACATCCACGATCTGGCGCCGCGGCCCAACACTGCCGAGGTCAAGAAGATATTCGCGTTGTTCGAGTTCAAAACCATGTTTTCGCGCTTTGTCGAGGCGACCAAACACTTTTCGGGAATCGAGATCGTCCCAGATTCGGCGAGTCCGGCGGGTGATTCGCCGAAGACGATTTCCGTAGAGATAACCGAGGCGAGTTCGGCAGATGAAGCCGCCGCCGCACTGTCGCGACATGCGGTGTGCGATCTCGCGGCGGCGTGGCGCGGAGAGGCGGGTCGATCCGAAATCTTGGGGATCGCGGTTTTGGTCGATGCCGTCGCCGCAAAGGTTTCGTGGATACCCGAACAACTGCTCACGACCGCCGAACTGAAGAAGAGACTCGGCGATTTGAAGTTTCGTGGCCACAACACCAAGCCGTTGATGCGCAGCATGCTGGGTCGGGGTATCGACATGCGCGGGCTGCAACTGGACACGGCGCTCGGCGCATATTTGATCGACCCGTCGGAGGCCCGCTACGAGATTCGCCAGGTGGTCGAAAAGTTCGCTGGCGCAGAGTTCGCAACCTCAGGTTCACAGGTCGACGAGGGGCAATTGAACTTCGAGTCGGCCGACACCGATGGTGCGGCCAAGACGACGGCGGCGATCGAGGCGACGAGTGTCGGCCTGGTCGCTGATGCGATAGTTCGTTCGCTAAGCGGCCTGAAACTCGAGAAGCTGTATTTCGAAATCGAACAGCCCCTGGTCAGGGTGTTGGCGAAAATGGAACATCTCGGGGTCGCCGTCGACAAGGCGCAACTTTCGGAAATCAACCAGCGCTTGACGACCGAGTGTTTGAACCTGACAAGAAAGTTGCACGCGATCGCCAAGCAAGAGTTCAATTTGAATTCGCCGATTCAATTGCGCAAGATCCTCTACGAAGACAAGAAACTCACACCCGGAAAGAAGAACAAGACCGGTTTCAGCACCGATGCGGCGACGCTCGAGAAACTGAAAGATCAATGGCCCGAGTTCATCGACCCTCTGCTCGAATACAGGGAGTTGGAAAAACTTCGATCGACCTATGGCGAGGGCCTGATCGCCGCGGTCGAAAGCGATGGTCGGATCCATGCCACCTTCAACCAGACGGTGGCCCGCACCGGAAGATTGAGCAGCGATCAACCCAACCTGCACAACATTCCGATTCGAAGCGAGCAGGGCAAAGTGTTTCGCATCGCTTTTGTACCCGGTGATGACTGCGAGTTTCTGGTCGCCGACTACAACCAAATCGAATTGCGATGCATCGCCCATTTGGCCAATGACCCGGGTTTGATCGAGGCGTTCAACAACAAGGTCGATGTGCACAACGCGACCGCGGCCAGCGTGTTCGGAGTCAAGGCGGCGAATGTGACCAGCGAACAACGAGCCAAAGCCAAGATGGTTTCATATGGTTTGGCATACGGAATGGAGGCGTACGGCTTGGCGCAACGACTCGCGATCGGCGTCGCCGAGGCCAGCGAAATCCTCGATGCGTATTTCGCGGCGTTCCCGCGGGTGAAGAAATACATGGATGAAACCGTCGAGGAGGCGCGCAAGCGCGGTTACACCGAAACTTTGTTCGGCCGACGTCGCGCGATACCCGAACTGCAGCACCCCAACTTTCGCATCAGGCAGGTTGGTGAACGTCAGGCCATGAACTCGGGAATCCAAGGCTTGGCGGCCGACATCTTCAAGGTCGCTTTGGTACGCCTCGACGCATCGCTCGAAGCAGAGGGTTTCAAATCGCGGTTGGTGTTGCAGGTGCACGACGAGGTGATCGTCGAAGGTCGAATCAATGAGAAGACCGAGATCGAGACGCTGGTTCGCGAGACGATGCTCGGGGCGGCAGAACTGGCGGTGCCGCTCGAGGTGAACCTGGCCTGGGGTGACAGTTGGGCCTCGGCCAAGGCGTGACTCTGGTCTATTGCGGGGGTTCGCACAGATAGGCTGAAGCGTCCTATCCACCTCTCCTATCCACCTGAAAGCAATGAAAGTGTCAGCAACTCAATTGATGTCGTCACCCGAAATGGGCTCATTCGACGCCGAAGGCAACTACACCCCGCGAAAGGTCACCGAGCGAGACGTATCGTTCGCTGATTCGATCAACGACACGATCGTTGAGCTCAAAGAAGGCAAACTCGTCACCGGTACCGTCGCCAGAATCACCCGCGACGAAGTTTTGGTTGAAATCGGCTACAAGACCGAGGGCGTGATCTTGAATCGTGAACTCTCGATCCGTCACGATGCCGATCCGAACACGATCGTCAAGGTCGGCGACAAGATCGAAACTCTCATTTTGACGCTCGAAGACAAAGAAGGTCGTCTTCTTCTTTCGAAGAAACGCGCCCAATACGAGCGTGCATGGGGGGACATCGAGGCGATCAAGAAGGCCGACGGCACCGTCGAGGGCGTGGTCATCGAGGCCGTCAAAGGCGGTTTGATCGTCGACATCGGTTTGCGCGGCTTTTTGCCGGCATCTCTGGTCGAACTTCGTCGCGTGCGCGACCTGGCCCCATATTTGGGTCAGCGAATCACGGCCAAGATTCTCGAACTCGATCGTCAACGCAACAATGTCGTGCTGTCGCGTCGCGCTTTGCTCGAGGAGACGCAAAAGGGTTCGCAGTCGGATTTCCTCGAGAATCTCGCGGTCGGAGAAGTTCGCAAGGGCCGAATTTCGAGCGTCGTCACGTTTGGCGCGTTCGTCGACCTCGGCGGCATGGACGGCTTGATCCATGTATCCGAACTCTCGTGGAAGCACGTCGAAGACCCGAGCGCGGTCGTCAAAATTGGCGACGAAGTTTCGGTGAAGGTTCTCGAAATCGACCGTGAGCGCGATCGCATCAGTCTTTCGCTCAAGGCGACGCAGCAAGACCCGTGGCAGGAGTTCGCCCTGAGCCATCAGGTCGGCCAGCTCGTTTATGGCAGGGTTTCGAAATTGGTGCCGTTCGGCGGTTTCGTGCAGGTCGGTGACGGCATCGAAGGGCTCGTTCACATCTCCGAGATGTCGACCCACCATGTCGAAGCACCGGAGCAAGTGGTCACACCCGGCGAAGAACTCTGGGTGAAAATCATCGACCTCGATTTGGTTCGTCGTCGGATCAGCCTCTCGATCAAGCAGGCCGCCGAAGGCGGAGAGTTGGCCGAGGAATATCGCGGCCAGTTCCAGACCGACGAGCAGGGCAACTGGGTCAGCGGCGACGACTTGACGCGCGAATCGGCGTGGGCGGAATATTTCGACCCGAACGAGGGCGATTCATCTGCGACGCCGAAGGTTGAGCAAGAGCCAACGGCAGGCTGACGACATAGGCGCTCAGATACGGTGAGTATCTGATGATTCTCATTGGTCTGACCGGCGGAATCGGCTCGGGCAAATCTGAAGTTTCTCGTTTGCTGGCCGCCCGCGGCGCCGAAATCGTCGACGCCGACGTCGTCGTGCGCGAATTGCAGCAGCCCGGCGGCGAAGTGTTCGCAAAAATGGTCGAGATGCTCGGCCGAGAAATTGTGAGTGCTGACGGCACCTTGAATCGCGCCGCCGTGGCGGCGAAGGTTTTCAGCGACAACGATCTTCTGCTCAAACTAAACGCCCTGATTCATCCGATCGTGCGCCGGGTGATGAACGATCGTGTCGAGAGCCTGAGGGCCACCGACAAAGTGGTGGTTCTGGATATTCCGCTGTTGGTCGAAAACCCGCGCGAGGGGCTCGACGGCGTGTTGGTTGTCGACCTTGACCCCGAGATCGCGATTCAGCGACTGATCGAGCAGCGCACGATGAAGGTTGAAGACGCTCGTGCGCGCATCGAGAAGCAGGCGAGTCGCGAAAGTCGTCTGGCGATCGCCGATCGCGTGATCGACAACTCGGGCGACCGCGCCAGACTCGCCGAGCAGGTCGAGAGTGCATGGGCATGGATTCTGTCTCTGCGATGACCGAGCGCAAGTTCGTTGTCGAGTCGCCGTTCGAGCCCGCCGGCGACCAACCAAAGGCGATCGCCAAGTTGGCCGAAGGCGTCGAACGCGGCGATCGATTTCAAACTCTTCTCGGCATCACCGGCTCGGGCAAGTCGGCGACCATCGCCTGGACGATCGAACAGGTCCAGCGGCCGACTTTGATCTTGGCGCCGAACAAGTCTTTGGCGGCGCAGTTGGCCCAAGAGATGCGCGAGTTCTTTCCCAACAATCGCGTCGAATATTTCGTGAGTTACTACGACTATTACCAGCCCGAGGCCTACATCGCCTCGAGCGACACATTCATTGAAAAAGATTCTTCGATCAATGACGAGATCGATCGTCTGCGGCACTCGGCGACGGCGGCGCTGTTGACGCGGCGCGACACGATCGTGGTGGCATCGGTGAGTTGCATCTACGGCATGGGAGACCCGGGCGAGTATCGGGGCAATCTGCTTGAACTGCACACGGGCGTCGATTACGACCAGCGAAGCATCTTGTCGCGATTGGTCGACCTGCAATACGACCGCAACGACATGACGCTCGGGCGCGGCAATTTTCGGGTGCGGGGCGACACGATCGAGGTTCACCCCGCGTACGAAGAGTCGATAACACGCCTCGAGATGTTCGGCGACACGGTCGAACGGATCAGCGTCGTCGACCCCGTGACGGGTGAAACCCTGCGCGATCTTTCTGAGGTCGTCATCTTTCCTGCGACGCACTATGTGGCGGGCGAAGAGCGAATGCGCAGGGCGATCGAGAACATCGAATCAGAACTGGCCATACAACTCAAATTTTTTGAGGCGCAAAACAAACTTCTCGAGGCGCAGAGAATTCGCCAGCGCACGATGTTCGACATCGAAATGATGAAAGAGGTCGGTTACTGCAACGGAATCGAGAACTATTCGATGCACATCGACGGTCGTCAGCCCGGCGAACCGCCGTTCACCCTGCTCGACTATTTCCCGAAAGATTTCTTGCTCGTGATCGACGAGAGCCATGTCGCGGTGCCGCAATTGCACGGCCAATTCGCCGGCGACAGAAGTCGCAAACAGACTTTGGTCGAGTATGGCTTTCGATTGCCGTCGGCGATGGACAATCGTCCGTTGCGATTCGAAGAGACGATGGAGCGAGTGAACCAATGCATTTTTCTCTCGGCCACGCCCGCCAAGTTCGAACTCGAACTCAGTGACCAAGTCGTGGAACAGATCGTCAGGCCGACGGGCTTGATCGACCCCGAGGTGATCGTTCGACCGACCAAGGGCCAGATCGACGATCTGATTCAGACGATCAAGACCAAAACCGCCCAGGGTGATCGAACCCTGGTCACGACATTGACGAAAAAGATGTCCGAAGACCTCAGCGAGTATCTGATCGAACAGGGCTTGCGAGTTCGGTATTTGCACTCGAACATCGACACGATCGAGCGAATCGAAATTCTGCGGGCGTTGCGACTCGGTGAATTCGACGTTCTGGTCGGCATCAACCTGCTGCGCGAGGGCCTGGATCTCCCCGAGGTGTCGCTCGTGGCGATTTTGGACGCCGACAAGCAGGGCTTTTTGCGCAGCCAAACTTCGTTGATCCAAATGATCGGGCGGGCGGCGCGCAACGTCGACGGGCAGGTGATCATGTACGCCGACAACCGCACGGCGGCGATGAACGAGGCGATCGCCGAAACGACCCGACGCCGGAGACTGCAGATCGAGTACAACGCTAGGCACAACATCAATCCACAAACCGTGCGCAAGGCGATTGGCGACATACTTTCGGTGCTTCGCCCGAACAGCACGGCCCCGATGCCGGGCAAGGGAAAGCGAAAAGACCACGAACGCGACAGGGTTGTGCGCGAGTTGCGCGCCTTGCCCGAGGGCGAATTGGCGAGGCTGATATTCACCCTTGAAGAAGAAATGAACCAGGCCGCCGAAGAATTGCGATTCGAGTATGCCGCACGTCTCAGGGATGAAATCAAGGAACTCAAGCGCGAGCTACGGGACGCCCAGTAACACTTTGTAGCCTGCCTGTGATGGCAAATCAGATCGTCGTTCGTGGTGCCCGTGAGCACAACCTGAAAAACATCAGCGTCGAGTTGCCGCGTGACCAGTTGATCGTGCTCACCGGTCTGTCGGGCTCGGGCAAATCGAGCCTGGCTTTCGACACGATCTACGCCGAGGGGCAAAGACGCTATGTCGAGTCGCTCAGCGCGTATGCCCGTCAGTTTCTCGGTCAGATGGACAAACCCGATGTGGATCTGATCGACGGTCTTTCGCCGGCGATTTCGATCGACCAGAAATCGTCTTCGCGCAACCCACGGTCGACCGTCGGCACGATCACCGAGGTTTACGACTATCTGCGACTCCTGTACGCCCGAATCGGGGTTCAACATTGCGCGAACGACATGACGAAATTGTCGCGCCAAAGCCCGCAACAAATCGTGGATCGAATCCTCAAATTCGACGAGGGCACCCGCTTCCAAATCTTGGCGCCAGTCGTTCGGGGACGAAAGGGCGAATACGACAACTTGCTTCAAGAACTCGCTGGCCAGGGTTTTTCGCGTGCGCGCGTGGACGGCGAAGTTGTCGAGATCAACGAGTTTCTGAAGAAGCCAACGCGCCTGGCGAAATACGAGCAACACCAGATCGACATCGTCGTCGATCGTCTGGTTTGTCGGGACGGAATCACCAGACGACTGACCGACTCGCTCGAAACGGCCCTCAAACTCGCCAACGGTGTGGCCGAGGTGGAGATCGTCGACGGCGGCGAGCCGATCACTTTCAGTCAGCATTTGGCCTGCCCGAAATGCGGCACGAGTTACGAGGATCTCGCGCCAAGAAATTTTTCGTTCAACTCGCCCTATGGCGCCTGCGAAACATGTCTGGGTCTCGGCACCAAATATGAAGTGGACGTCGATCTGGTCGTGCCGGATCCCAACTTGAGCATCAACGAGGGGGCGATCGCCCCGTGGCGCTCGGCGCACACCCAATACTTCACGCGAATGCTCGACGCGGTCGCCGATCGATTCGATATCGACCTCGAAAAAAAGTGGTCGAAACTCTCGGCAAAGGCGCAGAAAATCGTGATGAACGGCGTCGATGACAACATGATCGTCAAGTATCGGAATCGTTATGGGCGTGTTCGCGAGTACAGCACGTCATACGAAGGCGTAATTCCATGGATCAAGCGCCGACACGAGGGCGCGGAGAGCGACTCGTCGCGCGAGCAATTCGAGAGTTACATGCGCGAAGTGCCTTGTCCGTCGTGCGATGGTGCACGACTCAAGCCCTCGTCTTTGGCCGTGCTGGTCGAGGGCAAGAATATTTCCGAGGTTTGTGCGATGTCGATCGGTGAATCGGCGAAGTTTCTCGCCGCACTGAAACTCTCCGATCGCGACATGATGATCGCTGAGAGAGTCACCAAAGAGATCAACGCGCGATTGGGCTTTTTGTTGGATGTGGGCCTCGATTACCTCACGCTGTCGCGGGCCGCGGGCACGTTGGCGGGTGGTGAAGCCCAAAGAATTCGACTGGCCAGCCAGATCGGTTCGGGTCTGGTGGGCACCCTCTATGTGCTCGATGAGCCGAGCATCGGTTTGCATCAGCGCGACAATCATCGTCTGATCGAAACCTTGCAACGCTTGCGCGATCTCGGCAACACGGTCATCGTCGTCGAGCACGACGAAGACACGATCAAGGCCAGTGACTGGATGATCGATATCGGGCCGGGCGCAGGCGAACACGGCGGGCAGGTCGTCTACAGCGGGCCGGTCAAAGGTGTGTTCAAGGTCAAAGATTCAATCACGGGGCAATATCTGTCGGGGCAACGCACGATCGAAACCCCGTCGATGCGGCGCAAGCCGGGCAAGGAGTTTCTCACGATACGAGGCGCGCGCGAGCACAATCTCAAGAATTTGAACGTCAAGATTCCGCTGGGTTGTTTCGTCGCCATCACGGGGGTCTCGGGAAGCGGCAAGAGCACGTTGGTTCGCGACATTTTGTTTCCGTCGTTGATGCAGAAGATCTACAAGTCGAAAGAGGCGCCGGGTCGTCACACCGGTGTCGACGGCGTCGTGCACCTCGACAAGGTCATCGACATGGACCAATCGCCGATCGGTCGAACGCCGCGATCGAACCCCGCAACCTATACGGGGGTGTTCGATGACATCCGAAAGTTATTCGCATCCACGCCCGAGGCGAAGATTCGCGGATATCAACCCGGTCGATTCAGTTTCAACGTTCCCGGTGGAAGGTGCGAAGCCTGCTCGGGTGACGGCACCCTAAAAATCGAGATGCACTTTCTGCCCGACGTATATGTGCCCTGTGAAGTCTGCAAGGGCGCCCGATACAACCGCGACACCCTCGACATCACTTTCAAGGGCAAGAACGTCGCCGAGATCCTCGACATGCCGATCAGTGACGCCGTCGATTTCTTCGCCAACCAGCCGCGCATCGCCCGCCACATGCAAACATTCGTCGACGTGGGTCTGGGCTATGTCAGGCTCGGGCAATCTGCGCCGACCTTGTCGGGCGGCGAGGCGCAACGGGTGAAACTCGCCAGCGAGCTTTCGAAGCGAAGCACCGGTCGAACGATCTATCTGCTCGACGAACCGACCACGGGTCTGCACTTCGAAGACGTGCGCCGGCTATTGGTCGTGCTTTCGCGACTCGTGGAGGGCGGCAACACCGTGTTGGTGATCGAACACAATCTCGACGTGATCAAGACCGCCGATTGGGTCATCGATCTGGGCCCAGAGGGTGGCAACGGAGGCGGAACGATCGTCGCCGAAGGTTCGCCCGAGGCGGTGGCGAAAATCTCGGGCTCGCACACGGGGAAATACCTCGCGAAAATTTTGGACTAGGCGAGATGATGCAACGCCCAACGGGATCGATACCTGAGGCGCCCGGCAGTTATCAATTCAAAGACGGCGCAGGTCGGGTGATCTATGTCGGCAAGGCCAACAATCTTCGGGCTCGAATCGGAAGTTATTTCGTGAACCCCGAAACGCTGCATCCGCGCACTGCGAACATGGTCGACGCCGCAGCGACGGTCGAATGGATCGAGGTTCGCAACGAGGTCGAGGCCCTGATTCTCGAGCACAGCTTGATCAACCGATATTCGCCGCGGTTCAATATTCGCCTGCGTGACGACAAGAGTTATCCGTTTTTGGCGGTGACCGTAGACGAGCCGTGGCCACGAGCGATGGTGATGCGAGGTCGAAAACGAAAGGGCACTCGGTATTTCGGGCCGTATCCGCACCCTTGGGCGATTCACGAGACGCTCGACTTGTTGCTCAAGTCGTTCCCGATCAGGACATGTTCGTCGTCGACGTTCAAACAACACGAGCGTCTGGGGCGGCCATGTCTGTTGTTTCACATCGAAAAATGTTCGGGGCCATGCGTCAAGAGCGTCGAGGCTGATCGCTATGCCGAGTTGGTCGAAGATTTCTTGAAAGTCATGGATGGCGAGAGCGAAACCGTGCTGCAACGCCTCGAACAACAAATGTCGGAAAGTGCGCAGAGCCACGAGTTCGAGCGGGCGGCAAAGTTTCGTGACCAACTCGAGGCGATCAAACTCGCCCTCGAACGCCAGCAGATGGTGGGCGAAAGAGATGAAGACATCGATGTCATCGGCATCGCCGAGGACGAGTTCGAAGCGGCGGTACAAGTGTTCTTCGTGCGCAAGGGTCGGGTCGTGGGTCGAAGGGGTTTCATCGTCGACAAAGTCGAAGAGGTCACGCCGAGTCGTTTGGCGGGTCTCGTCGTCGAGCGCCTCTATGATGTGGCCCCGATTCTTGGCGTACCAAAACTGGTCGTGGTGCCGACCGAGCCCGAGCGCTTCGAGACACTGGAAGAGTGGCTCTCTCAGGAGCGGGCGAACAAAGTCGAAATTCGGGTGCCGCAACGGGGCGACAAGCGAGAACTGCACGAACTGGTGATGCAAAATGCGAAGCATGAGTTGAACCGACATCGACTTCGTCGCGCGTCAGACCACACCGCACGAACCCGTGCGTTGAACGAACTGCAAGATTTGCTCGGTCTGCCCGAGGTGCCGCTGAGAATCGAGTGCTACGACATGGCGCACCTGCAGGGCGCCGATTATGTCGGGTCGATGGTCGTATTGGAAGATGGTCTGCCGCTGAAGCGCGACTACCGAAAATTCAAAATCAAGAGCGGTCAAGGCAACGACGACTATGCGGCGATGCGCGAAGTGCTGAGCCGACGACTTGGCGCCTACGTCAAAGAGCGCGACCTGCCGATCAACGAACGCGGTGCTCGACCGGGCAAGTTTTCGTATGCCCCGCAACTATTGCTTGTCGATGGCGGCAAGGGGCAACTCGGTGTCGCCGAAGATGTGGTGCGCGAACTAGGTCTTGAACACGAAATTCCGGTGGCGTCGTTGGCCAAAAAACTCGAGCAGGTCTTCGTGCCGGGCAACAGCGATCCCGTAGATATTCCGCGCGGTAGCGACGCGTTGTTCATGCTTCAGGTGATTCGCGACGAGGCGCACCGGTTCGCCAACAAATTTCACCGCGAGTTGCGCGGCAAGAGAATGGTCAAGAGCGAACTCGAGGGAATCAAGGGTCTGGGTGACGCACGGGCGAAAAAACTCATCGCCGAGTTGGGTGGTGTCGGTCGAGTCAAATCGGCGACACGAGCCGACCTGAGCCGACTCAGTTGGTTGCCCGATTCGGTCGCCGAGAGGGTGTACGTGCGTTTTCATGCGGATGCGCAAGACGAGGCATAGGTAGCCTAAATAGCAGTGGCTGACATACTTCTGATCACGGGTCTTTCCGGAGCAGGGCGATCGCAAGCGGCTGACGACCTTGAAGATCTGGGATGGTTCGTAGTCGACAACATGCCGACCGAACTCATCGACAAAGTCGTCGAAATCGCCGCCGTGGGCGAGACGTTGGCAAAACTCGCCCTGGTTGTCGGCTCGACGACGGCCCAGCGAGACGTCGTCGATGTGCTGAAGAGATTGCGCAATTCGGGGCACCGGGTTCGCATGTTGTTCCTCGATGCCACAGTCGCCGAATTGGTCAAACGATATGGCGCGACGCGACGCAAGCATCCGCTCGCCGAAGGCAACTCGGGCATCGAGCAGGCCGTCTCAACGGAGCGTTCGCTGCTTGAATCGGTCAAGGCCGAAGCCGATCTGGTGATCGATACGACCAATCTCACGATTCATCAACTCAAGAACCAACTCACCGAGATGTTTTCGGAAACTGGCGCCGATGATTCGATGCAAGTTTCGGTGGTTTCATTCGGCTACAAACACGGAATTCCGTTGGATGTCGATCTGGTGTTCGATGTCCGATTTTTGCCGAACCCGCACTGGGACGAAAACCTTCGTCAGTTGTCGGGTCTCGACGCCGCCGTGCGCGATTTCGTGTTGAGCAATGAATTGACCACGAAGTTTCTGGCCCACCTCGAGTCGTTGTTGCAGTTCTTGTTGCCCGCGTACAAGGCGGAGGGCAAGAGCTATTTGACGTTGGCCATCGGTTGCACCGGTGGAAGACATCGCTCGGTGGTGATCGCCGAGCAGATCAACAATTGGTTGTCTGAAAATTCGCACAAACCGCGCGTGACGCATCGCGATATTTCTAGATAATCGTCAAAGCCGACTAAGGTTTTGGCATGACTATTCGGGTTGGAATCAACGGCTTCGGCCGCATCGGAAGGAACTTTTACCGCGCCGCAAAACAGACTGGAGCCGACATCGAGATCGTTGCGGTCAACGATGTCGGGTCGTTGAAGACGATGGCCCATCTGCTCAAATACGACTCGGTTCTGGGGATGCTACCAAACAAAATCAGCGCCACTGACGACGGCATAAGCATCGATTCGAAAACGCTCAAGGTTTTGTCGAAGCGCGACCCAAAAGAACTTGGCTGGGGTGCGTTGGGTGTCGACATCGTCATCGAGTCGACCGGATTTTTCACCGATCGCGAGAAGGCGGCCGCGCATCTTGATGCCGGTGCGAAATGCGTCGTGGTGTCGGCCCCGGCGACGAATGCCGATGCAACCTTTGTTTACGGCGTGAACCACAACGATTTTGACGCCAAAAAGCACAAAGTCGTCTCGAATGCGAGTTGCACCACGAATTGTTTCGTGCCGTTGGTCAAAGTGCTCGACGACGCATTCGGCGTCGAAAATGGCTTGATGACCACGATTCATGCCTACACCGGCGACCAATCGATTGTCGACTTGCCGCACAGCGATCTGCGACGGGCGAGAGCGGCCGCGATCAATATCATCCCGACGAGCACGGGCGCCGCCCGTGCGACAAGCCTTGTGATGCAGGCGATGAAAGGAAAACTCGACGGCACCTCGCTGCGTGTGCCCGTGCCCACGGGATCGATCACTGACTTCGTCGCCAACCTGAAAAAGCCGGCCTCGATCGAAGAAATCAACGCCGCTTACAAGAGCGCCGCAGAGGGTTCGTTGAAGGGGATTCTTGAATACTGCGCCGATCCGATCGTCTCGAGCGATGTGGTGACGAACCCGCACAGTTGCATTTTCGACAAAGATCTGACGATGAGCATGGGCTCGTTGGTCAAAGTATTGGGTTGGTACGACAACGAATGGGGATATTCGAATCGTCTCGTGGATATCACCGCTTTCATCGGGGTCGCGCTGAAGCCGTAAATGATCCCAAGATTAGAAGACTTGGGTGACGTGCGCGGCAAGACCGTGCTCGTGCGAACCGATTTCAATGTTCCGATGTCGGGGCCCGACTCGAACCGAGTGATCGTCGACGATTTTCGCATGCGTCGTTCGCTCGAGACGCTCAATTGGTTGACGAGTCGCGGGGCAAAAGTGGTCTGCGCCAGCCACCTTGGTCGACCAAAAGGAAAGCCCGAGCCGAGATATTCGATGCAGCCGATTCGCGACCGACTGGCGCAACTCGCGCCGGGTGTCGGGTTGCTCGAAAACCTGAGGTTCGACCCCGGTGAAGAAAAAGACGACCCATCGTTCGTCGCAAAACTGGTCACCGATGTCGACTGCTATGTGAACGATGCTTTTGGTGCCGCGCACCGCGCCCACGCGTCGGTCGTCGGGCCGCCACGAACTCTGCCGTCGGCCGCCGGTCGGTTGTTGCAGCGCGAACTTGAGATTTTGACCCAGCTCAGATCGAACCCGAAGCGGCCATTTGTCGCCGTATTGGGTGGCGCGAAGATCAGCGACAAGCTCGGTGTGATCGAGGCGCTGTCAAGGGTCGTCGACCAACTGTTGATCGGGGGCGGCATGTGCTTCACCTTTCTCGCCGCGAAGAACTATTCGATTGGCGACTCACTGTGCGAGCGAGATCAGATCGACGCCTGCAAAAAGTTGCTGAACGGCAAGGTCAAAATCACACTGCCCGAAGACATCGTCGGGCTCGACAGTGCGGGCGAATTTGCGACGTTTGGTCAGCGCCTGCCCGATGGCGCGAAAGGTCTAGACATCGGCCCCGGTAGTGCCGCCGCATTCGCCGACATCATCATCGGAGCCCGAAGTGTTTTTTGGAACGGACCGATGGGAATGTTCGAAGACGAAAGATTCGCCTCGGGCACACGAACCGTCGCCACGGCGATGGCCGAGACGAAAGCATTCACCGTCGTCGGCGGTGGCGACTCGGCGGCGGCCTTGACGCAATTCAATTTGGCGCACGATGTCGACCATGTTTCGACCGGTGGCGGGGCATCATTAGAGTTTCTTGAGCTGGGCGACCTGCCCGGTCTCGTCGCACTAAGAGGAGCGCCAAATGTCAAGTGATGTTCGTCGACCGTTGATCAGCGGCAACTGGAAAATGAACCACAACCATTTCGAGGCGATCCAGTGCGTGCAAAAGCTCGCGTACATTTTGAGCAAAGAAGATCTTGCGGCGGTGGATGTTTCGATTCACCCACCGTTCACCGATCTGAGGAGCGTGCAAACCCTGATCGACGCCGACGAGCTCAAATTTATTTTGGGCGCGCAACATTGTCATGAGGCAGACTCTGGGGCGTTCACGGGCGAAGTATCGGCGGCCTTTCTTGCCAAACTCAACGTCAGTTATGTCATCGTCGGCCACAGCGAACGTCGGGAACTATTCGGCGAAACCGATGAGGTCGTGCACAACAAAATTGTGGCGATCCAAAAACACAAAATGACCCCGATACTTTGCGTGGGCGAGACTTTGGCCGAGCGCGAAGCCGGCCGGACTCACGAAAAGGTTTTGGGTCAGGTCAGAAGCGCGCTCGAAAAGCGCAGCGTCGAACAGGTCAAATCGATGGTCATCGCCTACGAGCCGATCTGGGCGATCGGCACCGGCAAGACGGCCACTGCCGGAGACGCCCAGGTGATGATCGAAGCAATTCGCCAAGAGGTGGCCAAGGTTTCGTCGGGTTCTGCCGCGGCTGCGATCAGGCTGCAATACGGCGGAAGCGTGAAGGCGAGCAACATCGCAGAGATCATGTCGCAGCCTGATATTGACGGGGTTTTGGTGGGTGGAGCGAGTTTGGACCCCGCCGAATTCGGGCGCATTTGTCAGTATCGCCTGCGCCCCTTGAATTGATATCCGCTCGAATTTTTCGAAATGGCCAACTTGTGAGTATGCTCTAGGCGATAAGGACCGCACCGGTCTTTACCTATTTCGACGGGGAGGTCAGGTAGTGAGAAAAACCACAAAGATGGCGCGTCTTGCTGCAGCACTAATTTCTGTGTCATTGATTGGCGCGGCATGTGGTGGCAGTGACGATACGGCCACAGAAGAAACAACAGCCGAGCCGGCGGCCGAGCCGGCGGCCGAGCCGGTCAGTTATCCGACGAGTTTGGAAGACTGCCCGAACGTCACCTACGACTATGCCAAGCCGGCAACCACTGGCGGAATGACGATCACATACGACATCAACCCAGCGGCGGTTTGGGATGACGGTTCGCCGATTACGGCAGCCGACTTCGTCGCCACATGGGAAGCGGCGTTGAACACACCAGGTTCGATTTCGACCTCGGGTTACGACCAAGTCACCGCGGTCGCGGCGGGCGCGAGCGACAAGCAGGTTGTCGCCACACTCAAGGCCGTTTATGCGCCATGGCGAACTTTGTTCGGCGGATTGATCAAGGCCGCAGCGGTCAAGAACACGAAAGATGTTTCTGGCGACTTCGCCGACAACATTCCGTTCTCGGGCCGACCATACAAGATCAAGTCATGGAGCCCGGATCAGGTTGTGTTCGTGCCAAACGACAAGTATTGGGGCGCCGACAAGGCAGTCACCAAGAAGTTCGTGATGGTGCCGAAAGCCGACAGCGACACTGAAATCGCCGCGATCAAAGCAGGCGAAGTCGATTTCATTTACCCGCAGTTCTTTGCTGGTATCGAAGCGGCTGTTGCCCAAGACAACATTCAGAGTCAGATTGACTACGGCGGCGACTATGAAGGCTTCTACTTCCAGCAGAAGTGTGGTCCGTTTGCTGACCCGAACTTCCGTGCCGCGTTCTCGATGTCAATCGACCGTGAGGCGTTGTTCCAGCAGATCTACATCCCACTTGGTGGCAAAGAATTGCTCCAGTGCGGTCCGATGGTGCCCGGTCCATTTTGCAACGGTGACGAGTTCGCGAACAGTCACGACCCTGCAGCAGCCGAAGCGTTGTTGACCGAGAACGGTTGGACAAAGGGCGCAGACGGATACTGGGTCGACCCAAGTGGCAATGTCCCCGATATTCGTTGGATCATCAACACCGGCAATACCCGCCGCGAGAATACGCAGGCCTATTTGATTCCGTTGCTAAATGCAGCCGGTTTCAAGGTTCGAGCCGACAACTGCGACGCCGCCTGCTATTTCCAGCAGCGACTTCCAGCTTTGGATTACGACATGGCGATGTATATCTCGACAGCGCCACCAGATCCCGCCTACTTGACGGCAGGGTTCACTTGCGACTTGATCCCGACCGAGGCCAACGGCAACATCGGCCAGAACAGCCAAGGTTGGTGCAACACCGAAGCATCTGACCTGCTCTATGCGGCCGATGTCGACGCTGATGCGGCGACCCGTGCCGACAAGGTCAAGCAAGTGCTTGCGCTGATGGCCAAAGACCATGTGATGCTGCCGTTGATGCAGTTCCCCAAGTCTGGTTTCGTCCGCACCGACAAGGTCGGCGGTCCGTGGAACGGTGAACTCAACAACTACTCTGCGTTCAACAACATTCACCTCTGGCAAGATGTCGACGGTGACGGGCAAATCGTGCTCGGCGCCGAACAGTGGCCAGAGTGTTTGAACCCGATCACGGAGTGTGCGAACTCTTCGTGGATGGTTTGGACCTCGGCATTCCAGGTGATGCCTGGTGCCTACGCGACTACCAATGACGGCAAGTACGTGGTCACCAACCTGCTCTCTGGTGAAGCAAAGGTTGAAATCAAGAGCTAAGCGCTCGAGAAAGATAGTTAACAGGCAAGGTGCGCCGGTTCTTCCAAATCGGCGCACCTTGTGCGTCACGGGTCGTCTAATCCCGATTTTGACAATGTTTTCTGATCGGCAAGAGTTGAAAAGATGTTTCGCTATATCTTGAGGCGGTTGGCGTGGGCGATTCCGACGCTGTTGATCGTGACTTTTTTGGTCTATCTCGCGTTGCGCTTCGGCACCGACCCGGTTGCAAGTTATAAGAGAATCAATCCGCGGGCCAGTCGGGCGAAAGTTCAGCAGTACATCGATTTGAATGGGCTCGACCCAAATTTCGTCAAGGGTTATTTGACATGGCTTCGAAATTTTGTGACGGGCGATTGGGCGCCGAGCATCAAAGGTCGTCGCGAAGTTTGGCCGGCGCTCAAAGACGCAATGGCCAACACACTTCGTCTAGGCACCGCGGCGACGGTCGTCGGCATCTTTTTTGGTTTGATTGCAGGAGTCTTTGCCGCTCTGCGACCCGGCGGCAAGCGGGATGTGTTCATCAACACGAGCGCCTTTGTTGGCATCTCAATTCCGCCGTTTATCAGCGCGATTCTGCTCCAGCTTTTGTTCGCCGTCTATTGGCAAAGGTGGTTCGGCGCAAGCCTATTTCCGACCTCGGGCGTCTATCCACCTGGTCATTCAGGGTTTGATCTTCCGTTGATGATTCGCTACATGGTTTTGCCGACGATCGTCGTCGCGATTCAAATCATCGCCACCTACAGCCGGTATATGCGCTCGTCGCTGTTGGATGTCTTGAACTCCGACTATATGCGCACGGCGCGATCCAAGGGCATCAGTGAGCGTCGAGTTTTGCTGAAACACGGCATGCGTAACGCGCTGATTCCCGTGGTGACGATTGCGGCACTCGATGTCGGTTCGATAGTGGGTGGTTTGATCATCACCGAAAACATCTTTTCGTATCCCGGAATGGGTCTGTATTTTTTGAAGTCCTTTGGCGAGGGTGATTTTCCGTTGTTGATGCCGTGGATGGTCGTGATCGTCGCGTCAGTTTTGCTTTTCAATTTGATCGCCGATATCTCGTATGCGTGGCTCGACCCGAGGATTCGTCTTGAGTGACCTGACGCTGCAACTCTCGCCACGACAGATGGCCTTTCGCAGATTTGTCTCGCACAAAGCCGCCGTGGTCAGTTGTGGAGTGATTCTTATCTTGAGTTTGTTCGTCATTTTGGCCCCGTTCACGGCACGCTACGGAGTCAATCAGTCGGTTCAAGCGCCACCAAATTCGTTTTTATCCCCGAGAGCCAATGCCTGGCTCGGCACGGATGACATCGGCCGCGATCTTTACAGTCGCTTGATTTTTGGAATACGCGTGTCGCTTGTTATCGGCCTCGCGAGTGCATTGATTTCAGTGACCCTGGGTTCGTTGATCGGCGCAATCGCCGGTTTTCGTGGCGGCAAGTTTGACGACATCATGATGCGGGTCACCGACTTGTTCCTCGCCTTCCCATTTTTGGTGACGCTACTCGTCGTGCGAAATGTGCTCGGGGCGGTGCCATGGTTGAAGCCACTGACCGGCGAGATGAACTCGGTGCGGTTCATCATCGTACTGTTCGGTATTTTCGGCTGGATGGGCGTCGCACGCATCGTGCGCGGGCAGGTGCTCTCATTGAAGGAGCGTGAATTCGTCGAGGCTGCACGCGCGGTTGGCGCCTCGCGAAGATACATGATCTCTCGTCATCTGTTGCCAAATTCGATCGGCCAAATCATGGTCGCGCTGACATTTTCGGTTGTTGGTGCGATCATCGGCGAGTCGACACTGGCTTTTTTCGGTTATGGCCCGCAGGCCGGCGATGGAGCGACATCACTCGGCATCTTGGTGGGTGCTGCCAAGGGAGCGGTGCAAACGGGTTTTTGGTGGCTGGCGGTGTTTCCTTGTTTCGCCCTGATCATCATCGCTCTGAGCATCAACTTCATCGGTGATGCGCTACGAGACGCAACCGACCCGCGACTAGATCGGGGAGCATGATGGCAGAAAAAGTTCTGCAAATTCGCGACCTGCATGTCACGTTCGATACACCCTTAGGCCCACTTGAGGCCGTGCGCGGGGTCGACATCGAAGTCGAGGCGGGCGAGTTGCTCGGCGTCGTAGGCGAGTCGGGTTCGGGAAAATCCGTGAGTTTTTTGGCGACGATGGGTCTCTTGCCAACAAGGGCACGCGTCACCGGTTCTGCCATTTTGGCGGGCGAGGAGTTGATCGGTGCATCGCCAAAAAAGATGCGCGACGTGCGCGGTCGACTTTTGTCGATGATTTTTCAAGACCCACTCTCGGCGCTCAACCCCGTGCACCGAATCGGTGATCAAATCTCTGAGATGCTGCGCTCGCACCAAGACTTGACCCATCGCGAGTCAGGAAAAAGGGCCATCGAACTTCTCGACATCGTCGGTATTCCACAACCCGCAGATAGGGCGCGTCAATATCCGCACGAGTTTTCAGGAGGAATGCGCCAACGGGTTGTCATCGCGATCGCGATCGCCAACAATCCCAAGGTGTTGATCGCCGACGAGCCGACGACGGCGCTTGACGTGACGGTTCAGGCCCAGATTCTCGAGGTCATCGAGCGAGTACAAGCGCGCTTCGGTACGGCCGTGGTGTTGATCACCCATGATCTTGGTGTGATCGCGCGCGTGGCCGACAGGGTGAATGTGATGTATGCGGGTCGAAATGTCGAACAGGGCCCGATCAACAGTGTGTTCGATCACCCCAGTCATCCATATACGCGGGGTCTGCTCGCTTCGTTGCCTCGTGCCGGCAAGCAACGACTGAAGCCGATCACCGGTTTTCCGCCGAACATGCTGCAACCACCCCGCGGTTGTGCGTTTCATCCGCGATGCGAGTTTGCCGCGGAAATCTGCCGGGGTGACTTGCCTGAATTGAGACAGGTCGACGACCTGCAATCGGCCTGTGTGCGGGCCAAAGAACTACCCCGAATCGGGATTTTCGTATGACGACGCAGTTATTGAAAGTCACGAACCTCGTCAAGAATTTCGAGTTGCGCCTCAACAACGGCGCACGACGAAGGAAACGGATTGTTCAGGCCGTGACGAATGTGTCGTTCGCCGTTGAAAAGGGCCAGACACTTGGCCTGGTCGGCGAGTCGGGTTCGGGCAAAACAACCGTCGGTCGATGCATTTTGCGATTGATCGAGCCCACTTCGGGCACCGTCGAGTTCGAGGGCGAAGATCTCGGCTCCTTGAAATTCGAAGAAATGCGAGCGCTGCGCAGAAAAATGCAGATCGTGTTTCAAGACCCGTTCGCTTCGCTCGACCCGAAGATGACCGTTGGTGCGTCGATTTCCGAGCCGCTTACGGTTCAAAACGTGCCGGGAGACCACACGGACAAAGTGATCGAGTTGCTCGAACTCGTCGGTCTTGCCGCCGACCACGCGCAAAGATATCCGCATGAGTTCTCGGGTGGCCAGCGTCAACGAATCGGCGTCGCTCGTGCCCTGGCCCTAAACCCCGCGCTGATCGTGCTCGACGAACCCGTGTCGGCGCTGGATGTAAGCATTCAGGCCGGCGTAGTGAACTTGTTCGAAGACCTGCAACAACGACTCGGCATGAGTTATATCTTCATCGCCCACGATTTGTCGGTGATCAGGCACATTGCCGATCGGGTCGCGGTGATGTACCTGGGGAAAATCGTGGAGATCGGTGACCAACAAGATGTATATGAAAAGCCGAGTCATCCATACACGAAGGCATTGTTGTCGGCCGTGCCCGTACCCGACCCGAAAAGTGAGCGGGCCCGACAGCGAATCATGCTCGAGGGCGACGTGCCATCGCCGGTGAATCCGCCGAGCGGCTGCCGCTTTCGCACGCGTTGTTGGAAGGCGCAAGATGTTTGTGCACAGGAGGAACCAGTTTTGTTGCAACGGGCGAGCGGCCAGTTCTCAGCCTGCCATTTTCCCGAGACCTAAAGATAGAATTCGGGGGTGCGCAATTTCGTCACATATCTGACGATCGTGATCAATGTGGTGGCGATGCTGGCGATGGTCGTCGGCGTGCTGCTGCACAGTGGTCGGGGCGGCGGCCTGTCTGACATGTTTGGTGGTGGGGGCGCCACTGCCCTCGGCTCGGCCGCGGCCGAGCGAAACTTGAACCGAATCACGACGGTGTTGGCGCTGGTCTGGATACTTACGGTTATTGCGCTGGGTTTGTTGCTGACAAACTAGATAGATTTTTACTGCAAGTCGGAGTGGCGAAATTGGCAGACGCACCAGCTTAAGGGGCTGGCGCTCGCAAGAGCGTGAGGGTTCAAGTCCCTCCTTCGACACGACAAGTGGTCTCGTCGACCCGCAAACGGTGGTTATTATTTTTTCAGTGAAAGTTTCGTCGTGACGCTCGATAGTGACGCTCGCGTCGCGTTGCAAAAGAAAACCCTGAGAACCCTCGTCGCCGGCCAGGTCGTGGCCGCGGCGGCGCTCTCGGCGGCGGTGACCGTCGGCGCTTTCGTGATTCAAGACATCCTCGGCCAAGACACACCTTGGGGAGGAATCTCGAGCGCAACCTTCACCCTCGGGTCTGCCTTCATGTCGCAAGTATTGGCTCGCAAGATGAGCGTCAAAGGGCGTCGCGTCGGCCTGCAATACGGTTACAGTCTGGCGATCTTCGGCGGTCTGACGGCTGGTTTCGCGGTGCACAACAGTTCGTTGCCACTGTTCATTCTGGGATTGTTTTTTTATGGTTCGGGTCAGGCGTCGAATCTCCTGTCTCGCTACGCGGCGATGGACCTCGCGACCGACGACCAGAAGAGCGAGGCGATGAGTTACATCCTCTTCGGTTCGACCTTTGGGGCGGTGTTTGGCCCGATCTTGATCAAGCCCGCCGAGTCGCTTGGCGAAAACTGGTTCGGTTGGACGACATACACGGGCCCATGGGTTGCGTCGGCTGTCTTCTTCCTGTTTGCGCTGCTCAATGTGGCGACGAGGTTGCGACCGGATCCGCTCGAAGTCAGCGGTGGGCTCGTCTCACAGCAGGGTGTCGGCGTCGCAAGACCAAAAATCGGCGACGCCTTTCGGACGATTTCGCAAAACACGAACTCGCGGGTGGCGCTCAGTTCGATGGTCATTTCGCAGGTGACGATGGTCGCGGTAATGACGATGACGCCCGTACATCTCAAACTGCACGGGCACGAAGATGTGAGCCCCTTCGTAATTTCTCTGCACATCGCCGGGATGTATGCGTTCAGTCCTTTCGTCGGAAAGTTCACCGACCGTCGCGGCAAATTGATGTCGATCAGTTTGGGAGCGATTCTTTTGACGGCGGCGACCGTGATGGCGGCGCTCGCCGGTGAAGAGGCGACATTGTTGTGGCCGTCGTTGTGGCTGTTGGGCATCGGCTGGAGTTTTGGTTTGATCGGTGGCACGAGCTTGTTGGTCGAATCGGTACCCGTGAGTTCGCGGGTCACCGTTCAAGGCGCCGCCGATCTGATGATGAGTTTTTGCGGTGGGATGGCGGGCTTTTCGAGTGGATTCATTCGCAAGGCGTTCGGCTTTCACATGCTCAGCAATTTGGGAACCTTGCTGGCGCTGGCTTTGGTATTTGTCGGGGTGCGCAGGTTGACCACTCTGAAACTGAAGGCGGTGACATGACCACGACGAATCAGTCAAGAACCGAGCCCGGGGTTTTGACGAACTGGTCGAACTGGGCGGGCAATCAACAGGCCCCGGGCGTCTGGTGCATGAAGCCGTCGACCGAGGGCGAATTGCAATTCATCGTCGAGTCTGCGGTGCGCAACAACCAACGGGTAAAGGCGATCGGCGCCGGGCACAGTTTCACGGGTATCGCCAAACCCGAAGAGTTGCTGGTCGACTTGTCGTCTTACGCCAAAGTCAGGCGCATCGACAAGGCGAACCTGACCGTCGAGGTCGAGTCCGGGATGCAACTTTGGGCGTTGAACGAGGTTCTTCACGAGCACGGCTTGGCGATGCAGAATCTCGGCGACATCGCCTATCAGACGATCGCGGGGGCTATTTCGACTTCGACGCATGGCACCGGCGCAAAGTTCACGGGTATCGCCGGCCAAGTCGTCGGATTGCGCGTGGTGCTCGCCGATTCGAGCGTCGTCGAATGCTCGGCCGGCGAAAACACCGATGTTTTCAACTGCGCTCGTGTCGGACTCGGGGCGATCGGCCTGCTCAGCACGATCACCCTCAAGGTCGTGCCCGCGTTCAATCTTGCGGTGGTCGAAGAGCCAATGCGTGTTGATGCTTTGCTCGAAGATCTGAACGCCCACATCGACGGCAACGATCATTTCGAATTTTTTTGGGTGCCGCACACGGGATGGGCGCTGACCAAGAGGAACCGGCGCACGAACGAGGCGGCGGCGCCGATGAGCGCGTTGTCGCACTGGTATGCAAAAACATTTCTCGAGAACTACGCCTTTGGCGCCGTTTGCCATCTGGGTCGGTTGCGGCCGAAGTTGATTCCGAAACTGGCGAGGGCGCTGCCGTCTTCGGGTCGCAGTGAATACTCGAACGCGAGTTACAAAGTTTTTGCCAGCAAGCGAATCGTCAAGTTTTACGAAATGGAGTACGCGATTCCGCGCGCGGCGTGCGCCGAGGCGCTGAATCGGGTGCGTCGCGCCGTCGAAGATCGCGGGTTTCTCCTGAATTTTCCGGTCGAAGTGCGGTTCACCGCGCCCGATGATATTCCGCTGAGCACGGCAAGCCGTCGAGACTCGGCATATATCGCCGTGCACATTTTCAAGGGCATGGATTACCTGCCGTATTTCAAAGCCGTAGAAGAGATAATGAACTCTTATCAAGGTCGACCGCACTGGGGCAAGATCCATTTTCAAAATGCCGAAAGCCTGACGACCAGGTACCCACAGTTCGAGTATTTCCGTTCGGTTCGCGAGAAGGTCGACCCGAGTCGGGTGTTCGGCAATCAATATCTGCAAAACGTTTTGGGCAACTGAGTCATGTCGACATTTTTGCAATTGGGCGTACCGCAAAGGTTCGTGAAAAGACTGGATGATCGGGGTATCACTGCGCCTTTTGAAATTCAAGCGGCGACATTGCCAGACGGGATCGCCGGCTTCGATGTTTGTGGCAAGGCCCCGACGGGATCAGGCAAGACCATCGCCTTTGGTCTGGTGTTGGCGGTGCGCCTGCGCAAGTCGAAACCAGGTCGCCCCGGAGGTCTCGTGCTCGTGCCGACGCGCGAACTTGCGATACAGGTGGCAAAAGAGATTGCGTTGCTGTGCCAGGGCACGGATTTGCGCGTCGCCATGGTCTACGGTGGCGCCGGTTACGGGCCGCAAGTGCGCGCCGTTCGCGGGGCGAGCATCATTGTCGCAACCCCCGGAAGACTCGAAGACCTGATCGAGCGTGGCGATGTGTCGCTCGGCAGCGTGACGATCGCGGTGCTCGACGAGGCCGACCGGATGTCGGACATGGGTTTTCTTCCGGCTGTACGACGCATTCTTCGGGCCTTGCCCAAACAAAGACAGATTCTGTTGTTTTCGGCGACCTTGGATGGCGACATTTCGCAGGTCGTAAAAGAGTTTTTGAATGATCCGCGTCGGCATGAAACCAAAACCGAAGAGGCCGAGCCCGATATCGAGCACAAGTTCTGGTTGGTGAATCGCAACGACCGCATCGAAACGGTGGCTCAAATGACGAACCATTACGAGCGAATCATCCTGTTTTGTCGAACAAAACACGGCTGCGACCGAGTGGCCAAACAACTCGCCGTTGCCGGCGTGAAGTCGTCGGTAATTCACGGCAACAAGAGTCAAGCCCAGCGAGAAAAGTCGCTCGAAGAGTTTCGTCGCGGACGATCAAACATGTTGGTGGCGACGGATGTCGCGGCTCGCGGCATTCACATCGACGATGTTCCGTGCGTCGTTCACTTCGACCCGCCGGCCGAGTACAAAGATTACATTCATCGCTCGGGCCGCACCGGTCGAGCCGGCTCGACCGGTGTCGTCGTGAGTCTGGTTGATCCGTCGCAGCGACGATCGGTCTCGAGGTTGGCCAGAGACGCCGGAGTCGAGCCAGATTTCGGCAGCCCCGAACTCGAAGTCTCCGCTAGAGAATCGTTGAGGGTGCGTCCGGGTTCGCTGGGTGGCGTGTTGCTTGCGGTTTCGAGGGGCTGAGACCAGTTACAGGCAGATGTCTTGTGGTCGAATCGGCACGCGCGGCAGTTCTTTGCCGGTGGCGTCGCGAATCGCCGCGGCGATGGCAGGGGTGACCGAAATGCACGGAGGTTCACCGATACCTTTCGCGCCGAGCGGCGCCTGGGGCTCGGGCTCTTCGATCATCACGGCCACAACTTTTGGCGCGTCCAAGGCGGTGGGCAACAGATAATCGGTGAAACTCGGATTGCGCATCTTGCCGTTCTCGAGCACGATCTCTTCCATGATCGCCAAGCCCAGACCTTGGGCGATGCCGCCTTCGATTTGGCCGAGGGCGGCAACGGGGTTGAGCACGCGACCCACGTCTTGGGCGGTGGCGATCTGAATGACCTTCACCAACCCGAGTTCGACATCGACGTCGACAACCGCGCGATGCGCGACGAAGGCGAATGCGACGTGGCAGTTGCCCTGACCGTTGGCGTCGAGTTCCTCGGTCGGTCGATGGTGGTGTTCGAAGGTCTCGTCGATGACGACCCCCGTGGATGCCTCGATGACGCTGATGCGAAAATCGCCGATCATGTCGACGATGTCGGTATCTTCGACGACCAAACGCATCGGGTCGATGTTGAACTTCGCGCCGACATGCTCGAAAAGTCTCTGCCGAACGAGCCTGCATGCACCGTCGACTGCACCGCCGCTCATCCAAGTTTGTCTCGAGGCCGAGGTGCTGCCCGCAGACCCGATGCCCGTATCGACCGTGTCGAGAACCACCTCGTCGACACCAAGAATCGTTCGGGCGATTTGTGGGGCGAGCACAACGAAGCCTTGTCCCACTTCGACGGTCGCGTATTTGAGCGTCGCCACACCATCGCTGAGTTGGCATCGCGCCACGGCGAAGTCGTCGAACGACTCGCTGTACATCAAGTTCTTGATCGACACACCCCAGCCGACCCCGCGAACTATGTTTTCAGGCAGTGAGGTGAGCCCCGTTCCGCCCACCAACTCGAGCGGATCTGCGTCGAGTGCGAGCGGTGCAGGCATGGCGATGGCATCGGTTTCGCGAATGCATCGAGCGACCGGAGCGACGCTTTCGACGACCTGGCCCGTGATCAGTTTGTCGCCGGTTTGCATCGCGTTGATCAGCCGAATCTCGACGGGCGAGAGGTTGCAAGCCTGGGCGAGTTTGTCCATCTGGCTCTCGTGTGCGTAGCACGCCTGGACCACGCCGAAGCCGCGCATCGCCCCGCACGGCGGGTTGTTGGTGCGAACGGCGTAGCCATCTACCGTCGCGTTTGAGCATTTGTAAGGCCCTTGAATGTGCGTCACGCCGTTGATCAGCACGGCCGAACTGGTCGAGGCGTAAGCCCCACCGTCGAAATACATTTTGGCTTCGATGCGCTGAAGCACACCTGTGCGCGAGGCGTGATGCCGAATATAGATTTTCGCCGGGTGTCGATGCACATGACCAAAAAATGACTCTTCGCGACCGTATTGCATCTTGATCGGACGAGAAGTGCGCAAGGCGAGCAGCGCGCAGTGAACCTGCAGGCTGATATCTTCGCGTGCGCCGAATGCGCCACCGACGCCGCTGAGAGTGAGTCGAACCTTTGATTCAGCCAGACCCAGACAAGCGGCAATCTGTTTTCGGTCCTCGTGCAACCATTGGGTGGCGACCCACATTTCTACGCCCGTCCCACCCGGGTCGGGCATTGCCAGGGCCGCCTCGAGCCCGAGAAAGGCCTGGTCTTGCATGCCCACTTCGTAGACACCTTCGACGACCACTTCGCCCTGCAGGTTTTGGTCGCCAGCGATGATTCGTTGATGACGAATCAAGTTTCCGTCGGGATGTATCGGCTTGGTGCTCGGCGAGAGCGCCAACTCGGCATCGGTCACCGGCTGCAACACTTCGTAGTCGATTTTGATTGCCGCGAGCGCACGACGACAAGTTTCGGGGTGATCGGCGGCGACAGCGGCGATCGGTTCGCCCATGTAACGAACGAAATCACTGGCAAAGACGGGTTGATCGCTGGAGATCAAGCCGTAGGTCTTTTTCCCGGGCACATCTTCGGCCGTGATGATCGCCTCGACGCCAGAAATCTTGTAGGCCGCAGACAGATCGATGTTGGCTATTCGCGCATATGGGTGTGGGCTGCGAAGAGTCGCACCCCAGAGCATGTTCTCGGCGTGCAAATCCGAGGAGAACTCGAATTGGCCCGTCACTTTGGCCATGCCGTCGGGCCTCAGTGCCGAAGTACCGAGAACATCTCGACGAGTGGTTGTCTGGGTGGCTTGACTCAAGATTGTGTCGCCTTGCGCGTCGCGACTGCGGTCGTTACGGCTTCGAAGATTCGCCCATAACCGGTGCAGCGACAGATGTTGCCCGAGATCGCCTCTTTGATTTCAAGTTCGGATGGTTCGGCGTTCTTGTTGAGCAAATGTTCGATCGCCACGATCAGGCCGGGCGTGCAAAAACCGCACTGCACACCGCCTTCGGTGATGAACGCGTCCTGCACCGCGGTCAGGCCATATTTCTCGGCCAGACTTTCGACGGTCGTGATCTCCGAATCGATCGCCGTCGCCGCCATCACGAGACACGAGCAGACCGCTTGGCCGTCGATGATCACGGTGCAACTTCCGCACTCACCCTGCTCGCATGCACCCTTCGCGCCCGGAAGCCCGAGTCGCTCGCGCAGCACGTAGAGCAGGCTTTCGCCGATCCACGCATCTTTGACCTGGTGAAGCTCACCGTTGACGGTCAGACTGTAGATCTCGTTGTCGATGCTCATCGGGCACCCGACCTTTGCAGCAGACGACTCGCGAGAGTCGCCACTGCATGGCGACGATATTCGGCCGTGCCGCGGTGATCATCGATCGGTCGCGCTTCGTTGGCGACCCGTTCGCCGAATTCTTTGGCAAGTTTCGCCCCGATCATCGCATCTTGCTTTAGGTCGACGTTCGTCGACAACCATTGTTCGGCCTGTCGACAACGAATCACCGTCGGACCGACTGCTCCGAGGGCCACTGCAATACTTCCCTTGGTTCGATCGACGACCAAGCAACACGAAGCAACGGAAATCACCATCGCGTTTCGGACGCCGACTTTCGCAAAACCCTGCCAACCGCGCACGATCGGCACGGTCGCCGAAACGATGATTTCGCCGGGTTGTTTGGCGTTGCGCTTGACTCCGACCATGAACTCATGAATCGATACATTGCGTGACGCATTCGCCGAGCGCAGGTTGATCATCGCATCTAGCGCGCTGAGCACCGGCAGCCCGTCGCCCGCGGGCGAGCAGGTGCCGAGGTTGCCGCCCAAAGAACCGGCGGCGCGAATTTGGGGAGACCCGACCGTGCGAGCAGCCTGACCGAGCGCCGGCACGAGTTCGGCGATTTGTCCGGACTCCATTTCTTGATAGGGCAAACCCGCCCCGATCGAAATTGTTTCGCCGTCAATTTTCACCGCGCGCAGTTCGTGGATCTTGCGCAACGCGATCACGTCAACTGGCTTGCGATGATTGAAATTGATTTCGACCATCAGATCGGTGCCACCTTGCAGCAAGAGCGCCGAAGGGTTCGCCGCCATGGCGCGCAGGGCATCGGTCAGCGTTCGGGGCACGACCACGCTCACGACTTGCCGTCCCAATTCGAGAACGCGTCGATCATCGCCTTGACATCGCCCAACGGATAGAGGATCGGGCAGGTCGCGCCGTTGTTCAGGTAATGAGTCACACGCTGTCGCGCCTCGGCCGGCGTGCCGCTCGCGGTCAGCATCTGCACGATCTCATCGGGCACATGCTTTGAAGCGGCGACGACTTGCTCGTGGGTCGCCGGCCAGGTGAGCACCGAACCGACTTTATCGAGCAACGACTGCGGAACGCCCGAAGCCTTCATGATGTGCGGCTGTTGACCGAGGTATTGCGTCACCATTTGTCTGGCCATATCGAGGGCGGTCTTGCGATCTTCATGCACGCTGCACACGACCAACTGCGGTCGATCGATCGACTCGATCGTGCGGCCCGCTCGCTGCGCGCCGGTTGCGAGCGCTTCGATCGCCCGACGGTTGTATTCGGGGGAGACCAGATAGTTCAAGACGACGCCGTCGGCGATCTCTCCGGTGAGCTCCATCATTTGCATTCCGGTTGCACCTATATATATCGGCACGTTCTTCGGTCGTCGCGGCTGATAAACATAATCGAGTTCGACTCCGTCGAGATTGACGAACTCGCCCTTGAAGGTGACGGTTTCGTTGTTCAACAGCGCGCGCACGGCGGTGACGATCTCGCGCATCGCGCGAAGCGGCTTCGCCCGCGAGATGCCGACCTTGGCGGCCAGTGGGTCCCACCACGCGCCGATGCCGAGAATCACCCGACCCGGAGCCAGGTCGTCGAGCGTCGAAAATGTCGCGGCCAATCGTGCAGGATTTCGACTCCAGCAATCGACGACGCCCGAGCCGACTTTCAGTCTTTTGGTCACCGAAGCGAACGCCGCCATCGGCACCGTGGCTTCGCGCACAAGTCTGCTCTCGGCCTGCCAGACGGCTTCAAAACCCTTGGTTTCGGCGTATCGCGCGAACTCCATGCCCTCGGAAATTTTGTGCGCATCCTGCAAATACAACGCCACCCGTGCCGCACCGTTGTTCGTCTGTGTCATCAGTTTTCCAATCTCCTATGGAGGCGAACGGCCTGTTCTTGGGCCTTTGCCCGAATCTGCTCTAGATCGACTCGTGTTGGTCGACCGTCTTGCAGGATCTTTTCTCCGTCGACTTCGACGCTCAACGCCCGAATATTCGTCGTGAAGGCGCTGTGCCAGGGGCTGTCGGCGAAATCGTAGTTGTAGGTGACCTTGTCATGCCGAGCCTCGGGGAAAAAATCGTAGCCATTCGTCAGCCAAGACCAGACCGTCTCGGGGTTCTCGGACACATCGAACTCGCGCAATCTGGCGTAGGCGAGACGGGCTTCGTCGTTCATGTCGGCGCCGATGCCGTCTGTGCCCAAGAGAATCTTGTTGGTTCGTTTCGTCGGCTTGGCGTAGCCGACCGAATTGTTCATGTTCGAGCGCGGATTGTGCACCAGGTAGCCCTTGATGTCGCGATCGAGGTGCACACCGTGAACCAGCAGCCAATCATCCTTGGCGAGATTCTCGAGCCGGGCACCGGCCTGAACATCGTTGACACCTTCGGCGACATGAATATGCACGCCAACCGAGTGCTTCGTCGCCAATTCGGCGGCGCTTTGCAGTGTCTCGTCGCAACACGTGAACGCCGCGTGCACACCGACCATGCCGCGACCACCTGATGAGAGAAAATCATCGCATTCGGCCAAACCGCGTGCGGCGCCGTCGGTCATTTGAGAAAGGGGTGAAACCTTCGGGTGCAATCGGTTTTGGTCGTCGAAGCGGTCGGTGACCCCGTAGCAAGCATTGACACGCACGCCAACCTCGGCACAGGCCGTGGCGATCGTCGACAGAGAACCCTCGATGCAGTTCGGTGATTCATGGTGGTCGATGATGCAAGTGGTGCCGCTCATCAGCGCCTCGGTCGCGCCAAGTTTCGCCGACCAATAGACCATGTCAAGATCGAGCGCCGCATCGAGTCGCCACCAAATGTTCTGCAGAATCTCGAGAAACGATTCGGATGATCGTCGCGGCGCGGGCATGCCCCGCGCGAGCGTCGAGTAGAGGTGATGATGCGCGCAAATCCGACCGGCCGTCTGATTCGACATGGTCAGTCTTCGTCTTTTGTGCGACGCATCGGCAGCCGATTGCGCCACGTGCCATCCAGGTCGTGCAACGCAGCCGCCACCGCACCAGCCGTGGGTACTAGCCCTATTTCGCCCACACCCTTGATGCCGTACGGCGCGTTGGGTTGGGCCGACTCGACCAATTCGACTTCGATCGCGGGCACATCTTTGGCCCGAAAAATGCCGAGACTGCGCAAAGTCTTGTTGGTCGGAAAGCCGGTCTCCGGGTCGGCGGGAAAATCTTCGGTCAGGGCGTATCCCAAACCCATGTGAACGCTGCCTTCGACTTGGCCTTCGCACAAAGTGGGATTGACGATTCTGCCGACATCGTGCACGGCGACGACCTTTTCGATCTTTTCGGTCTGGCGGTCGGCGATCACCAGCTGCGCCGCGTAACTGAACGTCGAATGAATGATCGGGTTGACGACTCCCGGCTCACCAAGTTTGTTCGTCCAGTCGACCCGGTATTCACCGACATGGTCGACTTCAGGTGTGCGTCCCGCTTTGATCGCCGCGTGGCATGCGTTTTGTACTGCGCCCGCGCCCATCAGCGTGCCGCGCGAGCCGGTGGTTTGACCGAAACCGAGTTCGCGGGTCGTGTCGACGATGACATCGATCAACTCGGCGTCGACGCCGAGTTCTTGCACCGCGACCTGGGCGGCCACCGTGTTGATGCCTTGTCCCATTTCTGTCCATCCGTGGCGAACTTCGATGCGACCGTCGTTGCGAAATCTGACGACAGCCTTGGAGATTTCCTTGAATCCGTTGCCGAGACCGCTGTTTTTGAGACCCAACCCGAGACCGACGGCCTTGCCGGCGGCGACAGCCGCGTCGTATTGCGGTTTGATCTTGTCGAGACAGATTTCGGCGCCGAGGCACCCGTCATCCATGATCTGGCCCGGCCCCCAAATTACGCCGGGTTTGATCACGTTGCGTTTGCGAATCTCCCAACCCGAGAGACCTGTCAGTTCGGCCAAGCGATCCATCACGCCTTCCATCGCAAATTGCGCCTGGTTGGCGCCAAAGCCACGGAAGGCACCGCCGATCGGGTTGTTCGTGCGCGCCGCAATCGCCTCGACATCGATGTTCGGCACATGGTAAGGCCCGCTGGCGTGACCAGCCATTCGTTCGAGCACCTTCATTCCGACGCTGGCATATGCGCCCGAGTCGCCGAGCGCCCTGACGCGAAGAGCCGTCAGCCGACCGTCGGCGTCGCAGGCCGCCTCGTAGGTCATCTCGATGGGGTGGCGCTTGGCATGCATCAAGAAACTCTCTTCGCGCGAAAGGGTGCACTTCACGGGCGTGTTCAAGATCCAAGCGGCGAGTGCGGCGTGCGCCTGGTTGCTCATATCTTCTTTGCCGCCGAATGCACCGCCGTTGGTGATCAGCTCGACGGTGACTCGGTCGTTGTCGAGGCCGAGCAGGCGAGCGATGTCGTTGCGGTCATCCCACACACCTTGGCCACCCGAATAGACATGCAGACCGCGCCTTTCGCCGGCCTCAACTGGCACAGCCAGGCTGCTTTCGGGTTCAAGAAAGGCGTGCTCGATTCTCTGGGTGTTGAATGTCTCGCGCACGCGATGCGCGCTGGTCGAAAAAGCCGTCTCGACATCGCCGCGTTGATAGGCGCTCTTCGACAAAACATTGTCTTTCGTCTGCCAGACGGCGATTTCTCCGCTCGTGATCGCCGCTCGCGGATCGGTCAATGGCTTCAAGATGTCGTATTCAACGGCGACTGTTTCGACGGCGTTGCGCGCGTGTTGACGCGAGTCAGCCACGACGATGGCCAATACATCGCCGGCATAAGAAGTGAAACCACCGACCGGGATCATCACCGGCCAATCTTTGTAAATGATTCCCATCATCAATTCGCCCGGCACATCTTTTGCCGTGAGTATCGTCTTCACGCCAGGTTCGAGCAAGGCGCGAGAGGTGTCGATTTCGAGAATTTTGGCCCGCGCATGTCGGGTGAATACGAGCGCTGCATGCAACATCGACGCCGGTCGCAGATCGTCGATATAGTCGCGATCGCCGACGACCAACAACTCTGCTTCTTTCTTGACCATGCGGGTACCGAGACCCCCCGTTGTGATCGCCTCCTTGACCTCACCTTTGGCTACGGCCTCGATCGCGTCCAAAATTTTTACGTAGCCGGTGCAACGACAAAGGTGTGCGCCGAGATGTCGGGCCATGTCCTCGCGTTTCAACCCCGCACCTTTTTTGTCGATCTGCGCCTTGGCTCTGACGACGATCCCCGGGATGCAAAAACCGCACTGCAACCCACCGCAAGCGGCGAACGCATTGGCGAAACGTTCTCGTTCGGCTTGACTGACACCCTCGAGCGTCGTGATCTCGCTGCCGGCGATCTTCGCGAGGGGTTGCTGACAACTGACCACCGCTTTGCCGTCGATCAAAACCGTGCAACATCCACATTGGCCGCTCGGTGAACAGCCATCTTTGGCCGAGGTGATGTTTAGTTCCTCGCGCAACGCCGCGAGCAAATGCGGGTGCTCGGCGCTGACCGAAACATCGTCGCCGTTGAGCTTGAAATTGACGCGCCCGCCGAGACCCGTTGCGGCGCCCGAGATCATCTCAGTGGACATGTATTTACCATACCCGTATTGGACTTCAGGTTTACAGATTGTAAAAATTGACCGTTTCGAGCTGCCGACCTAGCCGAGAATCGCGCCCCTTTGGCCCGTTATCCGACCGTAGACCTCGGGTCGACGGTAGCGGTCAAAGTCGAACAGGGTGCTCTTGTAGTTGGCGCACCAATCCAGGTCGCAAACCGCCGTGATCACTTCGTCGGAGTTGGTTTGAGTTTTGGCCAGAATCTCGCCCGACGGAGCGATGATGCTTGAATCGGCGAGGCTGTCGACGCCTTCTTCGACGCCGCCCTTGGCCACACCGACGACGAATGTTCCGTTTTGATACGCACCGCTTTGCATCACCAAGGCGTTGTGAAAACCCTGCAAAACATCTTGTGACGGATCGGGGACGTAATGCAGCGGCGTGTTGTAGCCGCAGAGGATCATCTCGACGCCCTGAAGACCCATCACGCGATAACTCTCGGGCCACCTGCGATCGTTGCAGATCATCATGCCGATGCGACCACCGAAGGCCTTCCATACGCCGAAACCCTCGTCGCTGGGCGCGAAGTAGTAGCGCTCGGCATGTTGGAACGGCCGGTCCGGTTCATTCTCCTCGTGTCCCGGAATATGCACCTTGCGATATTTGGCGACCACGACACCTTTCTGGTCGACCAAGATCTGCGTGTTGAAACGCTGCTTTGACGGCGTCAATTCGGCGTAGCCGAGACAAAACCCGACGCCGAGTTTCTTGGCTTCGTCAAAGAGTGGCGCCGTGATCGGCGATGGCATTTCGGTTTCATACCAATGGTCGGCATCGGAAATGTTCTCAACGAACCACCGTGGAAAAAATGTCGTCAATGCCAATTCGGGAAACACGACAAGTTCGGCCTTCTTCGCCGCGGCCTGGCGAAGCAGGGCGAGCAACCGGTTGACCGCGCTTTTGCGGTCGTCGGTTTTTTGAATCGGGCCGAGTTGGGCGGCGGCGACGTGAAGATTGCGCGCCACGACTCAGGCCTGAGTTTCCAGCGTGGTCAAAGAAAGCATCGCATGCAAAAGAATATTCGCGCCCGCCTCGAGATCTGCGTCGGTGGTGAATTCGGCGGGGTTGTGGCTGATTCCCTTGACGCTCGGCACGAAGATCATCCCGCTCGGGCAGACCCTGGCCAACATTTGGGCGTCGTGACCCGCGCCCGACGGCATGCGCCGCACCGTGTGGCCGTGCTGCTTGGCGATTTGTTCGACGCACGCCACGACGCGATCGTCGAAAACTACGGGTTCGAATCTGGCGAGCACCCGTGTCGAAATCTTTACGCCCTCGCTGTCGGCGATTTTCGTCAAGAAATCGGCGATTCTCTTTTCGGCGAGTTGAAGCAAGTTCTCATCGGTGTTTCTCATGTCGAGAGTCAATGTCGCCCGAGCGGGAACGACATTCGTCAGGTTTGGGTGCAGATCAACTTTGCCGACCGTGCAAACCTGGTCGCCACCGAGTTCCAGCGCCAGATTCCGAACGAAGACCGTGATCTCGGCGGCGACATAGGCGGGATCGTGGCGCAACGACATCGGCGTTGTGCCCGCGTGATTCGACTGGCCGAGAATCGTCACCTCTCGCCATGAGATGCCCTGCACACTGGTCACCGCGCCGATGCGCGTGTTGTTTGCCTCGAGCATCGGGCCTTGCTCGATGTGCAGTTCGACGAACGCGTGCGGAGAAATTCCCGGGCACGGCGCGGGACCCGCGTAGCCGATGCGCACGAGTTCGTCGCCGAACTTCGCCCCGTCGATCGCGAGGATGTCCAGCGCCGTCTCGACGGCCATTCCGCCGACATAAACGAGCGAGCCCAACATGTCTGGTGCGAAACGCGCCCCTTCCTCGTCGGTGAAAACTCCGACGGCCAATGGTCGCGGCGGTTTGATCTTGGCGTCTTGGCAAGTTTGAATGACCTCGAGCGCGGCCAGCACACCGTAACAACCGTCGAATCGACCGCCCGTGCGCACCGTGTCGATGTGCGAACCCGACATCACAGGTGAAAGTTCCGCCGTGTTCCAGGTGCCGATGATGTTGCCGACCGTGTCGATCGAAATCTCGAGGTCGAGTTCGCGCATCCACGAGACGACGAGGTCGCGCCCGTGTTTGTCCTCGTCGGTCAGGGCGAGGCGGCAGTTGCCGCCACCTTCGATCGGTGAAATCTCTGCCAGCGCGTCGATTCGACTCTTGAGGCGTGGATAGTTGATTTTCATGCCCAATTGGGTGTCGCGAAAATCTCCAAGAGGCACTTTAAGATGTTAGACCCGAATTTGCCAGAATATGGATGTGATTGACAGACAAAGTCTCGCCCGAGCGATGGCTGCAGAAGAACAAAAGTTTGTCGATCTCCACCCGAAGTCGCAACGCGCATACGGGGCGGCCAAGGAATCGCTGATCGGTGGCGTGCCGATGCCTTGGATGAAAAGGTGGGCGGGGCCTTTTCCGATCTCGATCCACCAGGCGAGCGGTGCGCGGTTCACCGATATCGACGGCAACGAGTTCGTCGATTTCTGTTTGGGTGACACGGGCTCGATGACGGGGCATGCCGTCAAAGAAATCAACGCGGCGATCGTGCAGCAACTCGAACGCGGTTCGACGACGATGTTGCCGAGTACGGACGCGACATGGGTTGGCAACGAACTTGCGCGGCGGTTTGGTCTGCCGAAATGGCATTTCTCGATCAGCGCAACGGATGCGAACCGTTTCGTGCTGCGAATCGCCCGGCATATCACCAAACGCCCGAAGGTGTTGGTGCATGACTGGTGCTATCACGGCACCGTAGACGAGGCTCTCGTCATCGCCGACTCGGAGATGAAGACCGTTTCCAGGGATGGCGCGATCGGACCGCAGGTTCATCCTTCATTGACGACGCGGGTGGTGCCGTTCAACGACCTGCCGAACCTCGAAAGGCAACTGAGTTTTGGTGACGTGGCCTGCATGTTGATCGAACCGGCGCTGACAAACATCGGCATCGTCCTGCCCGAGCCGGGTTATCTGGAGGGCGTTCGAAAGTTGACGCGCAAGCACGGCGTGATATTGATCGTCGATGAAACTCACACGATTTGCGCCGGGCCGGGCGGGGCGACGAAGTTGTGGAATCTCGACCCCGACATTTTGGTGATCGGAAAGACGATCGGCGGAGGGATACCTGTCGCCGCCTACGGTGTCACCCACGAGATCGCCCGGCAGATTGCGATTTCGTTGGACGGCCACGACGCCGACGTTTCCGGACTCGGCGGAACACTGGCCGGAAGCGTTCTGGCGATGGCGGCCGTGCGGGCGACTTTGACCAATGCGTTGTTGCCGAGCCAGTTCGACAAGACGATCGCCTTGGCCGAGCGATGGACTCAGGGCGTCGAGCGGGCGGTGCAAGCCCGAAAGATGAACTGGAGCGTGCAACGGTTGGGGTGTCGAGCCGAATATTGGTTCACATCTTCACCAAAAAACGGTGCCGAGGCGGCGGCGGGCGTCGACCCTGATCTCGAAACCTTCATGCATCTGTTCGCTTTGAACCGTGGAATACTGCTTACGCCGTTTCACAACATGGCTCTGATTTCGCCGTTTCACGACGAGCGGGATATCGACCTGCACACCGAAGTTTTCACTCAATCCCTCGACGCATTGCACGATTAAGTTGGTCGTTTTGTGAGCGTTTGGCAGTTCGTGGCGATCGCCTTGATCGTATTCGGGGCCGCGCTAATGCAGGCCCTCTTCGGTTTCGGCTTCGGGTTGATTTCGGTTCCGTTGATGATTCTGTTCATCGATCTTCCGACCGCCGTCGTCACCGCGACGGCGGTGTCCACGGTAAGTTGCGGGATTCAGTGGTTCGAATCTCGGGCAATCGAGGTCCGTCAAGTTTCGGTGCGCCTCGTCGTCTCGGCGCTCTTCGGCATGCCATTCGGCCTGTGGCTGCTGGTGAACCTAGATGCCCGGCCGATGAAGGCGGTTCTGGGTGTCGTCGTGCTGATCGGCGTCGTTCTAAGCGTCAAGGGTTTCGACCTGCGCAGAATGCCGGTTCTGTTCGACTATTCAATGGGTGTTTTCGCGGGTGTCTTGTCGACCGCGACATCGACCAACGGCCCACCTGTGGTGTTCTTGTTGCATTCGCGACAATATTCGCCGCAGGATTTTCGCGCCGTATTGAACAGAGTGTTCACCATATTGAACTTCTTGACGCTGCTGACATTTTTTTTCGCGGGAAAATTGACGCCTGATGTAATTCGATTGTCGGCCTTGGCAATTCCGGTGATGCTGGTGGGCGTCTATTTGGGCACAAAAGCCCGCAGCCAGATCAACCCCGACCAATTCAGAAGCCTGGTCGTCGCGTTGTTGTTCGCGACGGGCCTGAGCGCAATATTGAATTCGATTCTCGGCTAGCGCGAAAACCACTCGAGCCATTGGCGGCGATCTGCCGCGGCGAAAACGGGGTTCGTTTCGAGGACCGTCCCGAGTTTTGCGGTGGGCGTCGCCGAGTATTGATGACCAGGGCAGACGATCGTTTGGTGCGGCATCGCGGCCAAAGTTTGCAGACTCTCGTACATCAAGCCGGGGTCGGAGCCGGGCAGGTCGGTGCGACCGCATCCCTCGAGAAACAGCGTGTCGCCCGCAACCAACCTGTTTTCGACGTGGAAACATTGGCTTCCTGGCGTGTGACCCGGTGTGTGCACGAAGGTGACGTCGATTTGGCCGATCGAGATTTTGTCGCCGCCTTCGTGCTGAATCAAATCATTCTCGGCGACTCCGGTCGTGCGCACGACCCACTTGGTTTCGTTCTTGTTGATATGAATCGGTATCTGCCGCTTGCCGAGCAACGCGGCGATGCCCTCGATGTTCATCCCCATCATCGATCCGCCGACATGGTCGGGGTGATAGTGGGTGGCGAGCACACCGGTTAGTCGCATTTCATCACGGTCGACGATTTGCGTGATTTCGTCCACGGCATAGGCCGGGTCGACCACGACGCACTCTCGGGTCTGACGGTCGCCGATCAGATAGACGAAGTTGACCATTTGCTGGGCCAGTTGGTCATCGCCCGCGAAGTCGCGCCCCGAAAGCAACTGCCGGAAATACAGCCGCTCGTCTCCACTCAAACTCACGCCCAGATTTTAGCGATCTAGTCTTGCCACGTGTCCGTCGGTGTCTTGCGTTACGGGGTTGTTGGCGTGGGGATGATGGGGTGCGAGCACATTCGCAATCTCGTGGCGATCGAGGGGTGCGAGGTCGCGGCAATCGCCGATCCGCATCAACCCAGTCGGCAAAATGCCTTGCAGCTAGCACCGTCGGTCAGCGAATACCTCGACCATCGCGAGATGCTGCGCAAAGAGCATCTGGATGTGGTGGTGATTGCGACCCCGAATTTTCATCATCGCCAGGCGATAGCCGACGCGCTCGAACACGATGTGCATGTGTTTGTCGAAAAGCCCCTGTGCATCACGGCCGACGAATGCAGGGAAGTGATCGAAGTCGAGCGCCGCGCGAGCCAACAAGACCGCGTCGTTTGGGTCGGCCTCGAATATCGATTCATGGCGCCGACCGCACGGTTGATAGCCGAGGTGAAAAAGGGCAGTTGCGGGAAAGTGCAAATGATCTCAATTCGCGAGCATCGCTTCCCGTTTTTGAACAAGGTCGACAATTGGAACAGGTTCAACCGATTCACGGGCGGAACTCTTGTCGAGAAGTGCTGCCACTTCTTCGACCTGATGATTTTGCTGGCACAAGCCCGGCCGAAGACGGTTTATGCCTCGGGTGCGCAGAGCGTGAATCATTTGGACGAGCGCTACGGCGGGGCGAAACCCGACATTTTGGACAATGCGTACGTGACGGTCGAGTTTGATACGGGGGTGCGCGCGATGCTGGACCTTTCGATGTTTGCCGAGGGCGGGAAAAACGAGCAAGAGATTTGTGTGGTCGGCGATCAGGGCAAGATCGAGGCGCTGATGCCCGAATCGTTGGTTCGTATCGGCAGACGCGACAAGGGTCGAAAGGGCGTCGAAGAAGTGAAAGTCGAACAATCGTCGTCGACGGTCGTAGGCATGCATTTTGGCGCGTCGTACATCGAGCATCTCGAGATGCAAAAAGCAATTCGTGAGAAATCGCCAAGCCTAGTCACGCTGCAAGATGGCTTGATGAGCGTGGCGATCGGTCAAGCAGCCCATCTCAGCATCGCCGAAAGTCGGACGGTCGATTTCGGCGAGATCGAAGGCTAACCCAAAAAAGTTTTCAGAACGGTCTCGCGAATGCGGTCGGGTTTGCCGGTTCGGCGTTCGTGTTTGTCGATCGACTCAGAGAGTTTGATCAGCCCATTGATGCCAACGAATCGCAACGGTTCGATCTCCCAGTTGCGAGATGGATGATTGACCCATGCCAAACGAGTCAGGTCGTGGTCGTCTTCGCGAATCAAATGGGCGAGTGTTCGCGCAGCGAGGTTGGCTGCCGCCACTCCGTCGCCGACATATCCCCCCAGCGACGCCAACCCCGAACGCTTGTCGTAGTTGACGGATGGTTGCCAGTTTCGCGGCACGCCAAGCGGGCCGCCCCAGCGGTGAGTCACAGCGACCTCCGTGCTCACGGGGAAGACCGAGTTCATCGAACGAATGATCTTGTCGTGGATCCTTGCGTTGGTGTCGAAATCGGGCTTGACCCGCGAGGCGAAATGATAGGGGGCGCCCCGGCCACCGAAGGCGATGCGATTGTCGGCGGTGAGTTGGGAATAGATGATCATGTTGCGCGCGTCGTGGTAAGTCTCACGATTTTTCCAGTTGAGTCGTGCGATTTGTTCGGCCGACAGCGGCGCTGTCGCCACCATATATGAGTAGAGCGGGGCAAGCAGGCGACGATGATCAGCAATTTGCGCGGTGTAGCCCTCGGTGGCACGAACGATGATTTCAGCGCGGCACCCGTGGTTTGCGGTGCGAATCTGCCTGGGTCGAATCTTGTCGACATGAGAATTTTCGAAGATCTCGACTCCCAAGTTCAACACGGCTTTGGCCAAACCCCGGACCAATCTCAATGGATGAACGACGGCGCAATGCGGCGTATAGGAAGCGAGCACTAGGTTCGGCACATTCAGCCTCGCGCGCATCTCGTCGGATGAGATCAACCGATGGTGCTCTTCACCCAAGCCGAATCTTCGGGCTTCTTCAATTTCGTCGCGCACTCTCTTTGCCTGAACAGCATTGGTTGCGCCATTCAGGGTTCCACCGCGGTGAAATCCGCAATCAATCTGCTCGGCGCGAACGACATGTTCGATTTCGTCGATAGTCGCGAAACTTTGGCGGTACATCTCGATCGCAGCGGAGCGGCTGAACATTTTCTCGAGTTCGCCGAGCGACATCGGCAATAATCCGCTGACCCAACCACCATTTCGACCGCTGGCGCCAAAGCCGACTTGCTGTGACTCGAAAATAGCGAGCCTGATCGCGGGATCCATCTTCTTGAGGTAGTAGGCCGTCCACAAGCCGCTGAAACCGGCACCAATGATTGCGACGTCAAATTCTCGCTGTGTCGCAGGTTTCGGTTCGGGGACCACCAAATCTTCGGCCGTGTCTTGCCACAATGAAATCAAAGCGTCGATGCCCACAGTCGACGAAGTTCGGGTTCGGGGTCGCGTACGATGATTTTTTCGGTCGAGATCTGCAATGTTTCGCGGCGTTCGGGATCGAACTCTTGCCAAGAAACTCGACCAGATCGGGCGAACTCGAGAAGCTCGCCGGTGAAGATCCGGGAGATCTCCTCGCGCCCTGGGCCGCTGCCGATGAACAGTTCGACGCTCGGCGCCGCGAGATTGTCGAAGATGAAAGGTAGATCGAGGGCGTGGCAACAGCCGAGTGCGCCGTCGAAGGCGGGCGTCGGCCAAGTGAACCAATACATCCAGGTCTTGCCCGACGATTGATTTCGTCGTTCGGCAAGTCGCCAGGCAGGAAAGCGAAAGTTTTGATCGGTCTGCATCGCGGCGACCAATTGCGCGGGCGAGTGGTTCGGCCTCAGGCGCGAATACGTCCGCCATGCTTCCTCGGCGCGGTCGCCGAAAGTTTTTTGAAAAATGTTCTTGCCCGCATCGGTACTCAGTTGGGAGGTTTGCGGATTGAGGGCGATCCACAGACGATTCTCATCGCGATTGGTGCCGATCACCAGCGGTATGCCCGAATTCGCCGAGGCTACGTAGACGTCTTCGGGCAAGTCGTCGCCACCACATGTGGGGGTGAATGTCGAAACATAGTTTTCGACTTCGGCCAAGATCTTTCCCGACGCGTCGACGATGTCTCGACTCGGCAGTTTTTCGAGTTCTTCGATCGTCGCGCACTTGGCCGCAGTCAAAAACTGCTGGTTCGCAATCTCGGCTTCGCGCACCGAGCGCAACTGCAACAACGAGGGGCTCATCGCCCAACCTTGCCTAATCAGGCCGTGGACGTTCGGTGAAGCGGTCAAGGCGACGACGCTGCTGCCGCCGGCAGATTCACCGAAAGCCGTCACATTCTCGGGGTCGCCGCCGAAAGCCGAGATGTTTCGATTCACCCAGCGCAACGCACTCAATTGGTCGAGCAGCCCAAAACTGCGGCTGCCGATAAACCCGAACGGGCCGAGGCGATAGTTGATCGACACGAGCACGACATCGCCGAGCGAGACGAGGTTCTTGCCGTCGTACCAACTGGTCGCGGCTGTTCCGTTGGTGAACGCACCACCATGGATCCAAAACAGGACCGGCAGAAGGTTTTTCGGGCTCTTCGGCGCCCAGATATTCAGGTATAGACATTGCTCATCGGCCGGAATGTTCCGCGTATTGAGAATCTCTTCCATGAACCCGGGCACTTGCGGAGATTGGGCACCGAATTCGACGGCCTGAACCTCGGTCGGGTAACCCGTGATGTCCTGCGGTTCACGAAACCGTTGGGCGGTGGCATATTGAATGCCCAAAAACCGCAACACATCGTCGCCGACGTCGACACCACGAAAGCGTCCGGAGGGGCCGTCGACAGTTACCACGACTCAAATCTAATCGTCATTGGTTAGATTTGTTTTCGTGTTCGCGCGCATGTTTGGTGATTTTCTGTCACGAGTGTGGCATTGGTTGCGTGTCAACGCGGCGATCAGCACGGGATCGCGGCAGGCGAGAAAATTCGGCAAGTTCGGCGAGAACTCGCTGATTCTTTTTCCGACGACGACGATCTTCAACCAACGATACATACATATCGGTAGTCAGACGATGATCGGCGAGTACGTCGCCCTCTCGGCAGGGATGGTCGAGGGGCAAGCCTGTTTGACCGACCCGGTCGTCAAGATTGGTGACCGATGTCTGATCGGCCGAGGCTCCGGAATTGTCGGGCACTATTCGATTGAAATCGGTGACGATGTCTGGACCGGACATCATGTCTACATCACCGACCAGAGCCATGGCTACGAAGATGTAACTCGCCCGATTTCCGCACAATCGCAACCCGAGCGGGCCGTGAAGATCGGCGACGGCTCATGGCTCGGCCACGGGGTCGTCGTTTTGCCGGGGTCTTCGATCGGAAAAAATGTGGCGGTTGGCGCAAATTCGGTGGTGACCGGCGAGTTGCCCGATTATTGCGTTGCAGTCGGCGCCCCGGCGAGGATCATTCGCAGATACTCTGCCGACACTGGTTGGTCGGCGAAAGATTTCAGATCGACAGATCAATAGGTGGTTTGCAACCCGGCATCTCGTTGTCGGCGGCGAAAGTGGCGATCTTCTCGCTGATTGGAAGCCCGTCGACCGGCGTTTCGGCGAAACCAAGATTGATCCCCGAGCGCAGATCGTTGGCGAAGTCGCGTCGATCCGAAATGTAGACCTCGTAGTCATCCAGCCACAGCGTGACGAGGGCTCGCCCTTTCGGATCGGTTGGCAGCTCCGCTCGGAACTCTTCGACGAACCTTTGCATCGTGTCGGTCGCACGATCAACGATCATCGCCCGTTCGGCGAGCGCGCTCTGGCCCAAATCATCGACGATGCGATAGTCGGCCAGCGCCTTTCGCTCTTGCTGTGAGATCAAGCAGCGCTCCTGGGCGCGCTCGGCCCACTGGCGATCGCCGAATTTGTTCACCGATTCTTTCGTCGCAAAGAACAATGCGTAGACCCACATCGCGATGATCAACAGAATTACGACGCCGAGCAGGGATCTGGCGATTGTCTTCATCTCGCTCAACGATACGACCCGGAGCGACTGCTAGAACTAATCGGTGGCTTCGATCGTAGATGAGAGTGTGACCTCCGACTCGGCCAATCTCGAGGCCAGGTCGAGATTTAGAGAAGCCGCCGGTTTGGTCGCCAAAATCGTCAAGTTTCATCCGCGATTGTTCGTTACGGCCGTCGCCGGTGCCGCGCTATTTGCGGTGTGCACGGTGGCGTCGTCGATCGGCCTGCGTTGGATGATCGACAAGGTTATTCTCGTGCGCTTCAACGAAAATCGAAGCGACGCGGGTGCACTCGTCATCGGTTCGGTGATCATCATCGGCATCGGGCTGTTGCGCGCCTTTGGCGTGGTCATCAGGCGCAGTTACGCCGGAAAGACCGAGTGGCGAACCGCCGCAACCCTCACCGATCGCGTCTTGGATCATGTCGTCGCCCAACCCGTCAAATGGCATCGATCGAGAATGACCGGTGACGTCGTGGCTCGTTGCGGTATCGACTCTGACGCGAGCGTGGCGATTTTGGCCCCACTTCCGTACTCAAGTTCGGTGCTGGTGATGATGCTCGTCTCGGCAGCGTGGATGCTTTACGTTGACATCCCGCTGGGCATCGTCGCGGTGTGCGTATTTCCGATTCTGTTGTCGCTAAACATCGGTTATCAACGACGAATCGATCGCTATTACAACCAGGCCCAGAAAGAACTTGGCACGCTCTCCGAGGCGGTGCACGAGAGCTTCGACGGGGTGATGGTCGTGAAGTCGTTCGGTGCCGAGCAGCGTGAAACCGATCGCCTTGCCGTGATCACGGGCCGCTTGCGTGATGCGCGCATCGACGCTGTCGCGATCAGGTCGATGTTCGAGGCGATGCTCGATGCGATACCCACGTTGATCAACATCGCGTTGATCGTCTTGGGTGCTTTGCGCGTCCGATCCGGGCAAATGACGGTCGGAGAACTCTCGAGTTTTATCTACCTTTTTACGCTGTTGATGTTTCCGTTGCGGATCATCGGCTACTTGTTTTCGGAGATTCCCTATTCGGTTGCGGGTTGGCGGCGCATCGACGAAGTCTTGAGTGAAACAATCATTGCCGACCCGATGCGCAAGATCACGACATCTCCGCGAGGCGTCGGGATTCAAGTCGAAAACCTTTCGTACTCGCACAATCCGGATACGACATTGATCGACGGACTTTCTTTGAAGATCGACAAGGGAAAGACCGTCGCCCTGGTGGGCGCCACAGGTTGCGGCAAGACGACGTTGCTCCATTTGATGGCCGGTTTGATCGAGCCTTGTGGTGGTTCGATCAGCGTCGGCGACGGGGGCGTCGCCCTGGTGTTTCAAGAGGCGTTCTTGTTCGCCGACACGCTCGGCTACAACATCACCCTCGGTTCTGAGATTTCTGCCGAGCACATCGAAGAAGCGATCGATGTCGCGCAATGTCGCGAGTTTGTCGGCGCGCTCGAAGGCGGTCTCGACACGACGATGGGAGAGCGCGGGGTGAGCCTGAGTGGTGGGCAGAGACAACGCGTCGCACTGGCCCGTGCGATCGCCCACAATCGGGCCCTGCTTTTGCTCGACGACACGACATCCGCTCTTGACCCGACGACTGAAGCGAAAGTGCTCAACAATCTGCGGCTGCTCGCTGGTAGACAAACCGTTTTGATCGTCGCATCACGGCCGTCGACGATCGCGCTGGCCGATGAAGTGTTGTTCATGGCCGACTATCGAATCGCTGACCGTGGCACCCACAAGGAGTTGTTGTCTCGAAGTGCCCGTTATCAAGCGCTGATCCGTGCCTTTGAGGATGATCGGCAGAACCGGTGAAGCGAGACGATCGATGAACGAGCCCGTCGGAAGATTCACCACCGCCAAAACCATCAATCGCGGTTTTGGCGTAGCACCCGCGCTCTCAAAGGGAATCGGCGTCACGTTCGTATTGGCCGTCGTCGGCTCGTTGGCCAGGGTCGTGATCCCGGTGACGATTCAACAGACGATCGACAAGGGTCTTCAACCCGACGACATTCGAATTGGGTTCATCGTGCAGATGGCGGCGGTTGCGGCCGTCTGTGTCGTGGTCGCCTCATTGGCCCTGCGACAGGCGGTGTATCGACTTGGAGTGGGCGCCGAGAACGGGCTCTATACGATGCGCGTGAAACTCTTCGAGCACATCCATCGACTGAGTCTGGCCGACCACAACGAAGAGAGGCGCGGCGCGTTGGTGTCGAGAGTGACGAGCGACATCGAAACACTGACGATGTTCTTCTCGTGGGGCGCGCTGGTTTGGCTTCTGGACGGATCGTTGATGTTCGTGGTGGCCTGCGTCATGATTTCCTACGATTGGATTTTGGCGCTGGTTGCATTCGCGGTTTCTGCGCCGCTCTATTTCGTGCTTCGCAACTTGCAGCGCCGCCTGGTTGCGGCCTATGACGTCGCGCGAGAGAAGAACGCCGAATTGCTCGGCACGGTCAGTGAATTGGTATCTGGCACCGAGACGCTGCGCGCCTATCAGGCCCAAACGCCGATGTTGCGCAAGAGCAAGCAGGCGGTGCGCAAGCGCGCCGATGCCCAGATTCGCGCGGGGGTCATCGGCGCATTCTTGTTTCCATCCGGAGAGGTTTTCGCCGTGTTCACGATCGTGGCGATCATCTGTGTCGGTGTGTTCAGGGGAGTCGACAGCGGTTTGACGGCCGGCTCGATGGTCGGCTTCGTGTTTTTGACATATCGTTTTCTCGAGCCGATAGCCGAATTCACCGAAGTTGTCGATCAAACCCAGACAGCGGTGGCCGGTCTGCGTCGCGTGTTGGGGGTGCTCGACACCCCGGTGGGGCCGCCGCAGGCGCCGAACCCCGTCGCATTGCCCAGTCGCGACTTGAATATCGAACTCAAGGACGTGAGTTTCTCTTACAGTTCGCGTCTCGACACACAGGACGACGACCTACCCGTGCTTCGCCGCATCAACCTCGAGATCCCCGCGCGCCAGCATGTGGCGCTGGTGGGCGAGTCGGGTTCGGGAAAAACGACCCTCGCGCGACTGATCGCCCGACTGGCCGACCCGACGATCGGCTCGGTGTTCCTGGGTGGGGTGAACCTGAAGCGAGTCGCCAACGACGAGCTGCGTCGCCGACTCGTCGTCGTTCCCCAAGAGCCGTTCTTGTTCGCCGAGTCGATCGCGCACAATCTGTTGTTCGCCGCACCGAACGCCGAACGCGAAGATCTTGAAAAGGTGATCATGAATCTCGAACTGACCGACTGGGTGCAGTCGTTGCCCGAAGGTCTTGAGACCCAGGTCGGTCAACGCGGGGCATCACTGTCGGCCGGCGAACGACAACTTGTGGCGCTGGCTCGGGCCGCATTGACGAACCCCGATGTGCTGATTTTGGATGAAGCAACTTCGGCGGTCGACGCAATCGCCGAGGTGCGATTGGCCAAAGCCCTGCAAGCCTTGTCGGTCGGTCGAACGACAATTTCAATCGCCCATCGATTGAGCACCGCCACGCGCGCCGATCGCGTAATCGTCTTGGAGCGCGGTCTTGTGACCGAAGACGGCACCCACGACGATTTGATCGCCAGAGGTGGCGAGTATGCGAAGATTTACGCCCAGTGGCTTTCGGCAACATCCGTGCAGAATTGAGGCTGTTTTGAGGCTTCGCCGGTTCGCCCACGCCTTGATCGCGCTGTCGGTAATGGGTGGTTGTGCGACCGGCGCCGACACGACGGCGATGTGCCAGCAATCCGACCGATGGAACAGTGCCAGCACCCAGATATCCCTAGCCCTCGACGAGATCGAAACGCTCGAAGCAGGTCGACTTCGCGAGGTGTTCGACCAGATATTGCAGACACTGATTCTGTTGAACCAGGCGGCCCCGCGCGAGATACGGCCCGACATCGAATTGTTGTTGAACACCTATGGGGCATTGTCCGACGCCTTGGAGCAGATTGATTGGCAAGGAAATCTGGCCGACAAGGACTCGGCGGTTACAAGCGCGGGGGTAAGGCTTTCATCAGAGTCCAACCAGCAGGCTCAGGCAAACTTGGCCGACTACTTCGGCGACAATTGCAGCACGACGATCGACAATGCCGTCAACAAGTTTCCGAGCGTCGGCACGACATTGCCCGATCCGATCATTCAAGAAGAGAACGTCGAACCACCAACGGCGGGCGGCGACAACGAGTCGAGCGTTATTCGAGCATTCGGATATGTGGTGGTCGAACGATTCGGTGTGGCGATAACCGACGAGCAGGCCGTGTGTGTCGGGGAGAAGCTGCTGAAGAACAATACGGCAGACCCCATTCTCGTTGATCAGACCTATTGGGTCTTGTTGCAGAACATTTTCGACGAGTGCCAAATCAAAGTGGATGTCGCCAAAGAACTAGAAAAAGATTGAACCTCGCTGATTGCTAGAGTTTGGCGCGATGGAACTGTTCTTGTGTCGCCACGCCCAGCCCCAATGGGTCGCCGACGGACTTTGTGTCGACAACCCGCCGTTGACCGAACTGGGTCGTCGCCAGGCCGACCTGTTGGGCAAGCGTCTGGCACGGGAAAGGTTCGACCATATATTCGTTTCGCCGTTGTTGCGCTCACGACAAACGGCCGAGCCGGTACTTGCGGCTTTGAACCGAGAAGAAGTGATTCAACCTTGGCTCGAAGAGATCCGTAGTCCGGTTTGGCAAGGTTCGCCCGCCGAGCGGGCGAACAAGGCATACAAAGAAGAGCGCGAGAGATCGGCGCGCGAGCAATGGCACGGTCTCGAGGGAGGCGAGCCGATGAAAGACTTTGTCGCCCGAATTCACAGCGGTGCCGAAAAGTTTCTGGCCGAGCACGGCGTCTATCGAATTGAACACGAGTTGCCGATTTGGCACATTGAAAATCCGGGTCAACGAATCACCTGTATCGCCCATGCGGGCACCAACAGCACCGTGATCTGTCATCTGCTCGGCTTGACCCCGACACCCTGGGAGTGGGAGCGTTTCGTGCTTGGTCACGCCTCGATCACGCGACTAGAGGCGTTCAAGATTGGCGATGGCTATACGTTCGCTCTTTCGCCCCTGTCCGATCTCGAGCACATTCCTCGCGAAGATCGAACATATTGAAAAGTGGCGGAGGATCTCACCTCTCCGCCACTTCGATGTCGAGCAGATGTTTACGGTTGTGGGAGCACTTCCGTTACATGACATGCATCGACAGCCTTGATCATCGGATAGGGATTGATCGCCTCGCCACCACCAGGGTGCACCTCGAAGTGCAGATGTGAGTTTCCGGCGTTTCCGGTTGCGCCCATGTAGCCGACGATTTGACCGGCTCGAACAGTCGAACCGACTGTGATCCCCGGCGCGAACGAGTCGAGGTGGGCGTAAAAAAAGTAGGTCGAATCAGGCGCGGTCAGACGAAGCGCATTTCCGCTCAGCTTCGAATCAGCACCGTACATTTTTGTGATCGTTCCGTCGACGACCGCGTAAAGAGCCAAACCTTTTGGTCCGACTATGTCGACACCGATGTGCAAGCGGCCACCAGGTCGCGACTCGTGCCAACTATCGACGAACGAACATCGGCCCTGCGACGGAAACACGCCGATCTGCGGGATGCCAAGAGTCGCCAAATCGGGCAGGACCCCCAAGGCGATAGCCGTCGGCAGGTCAACTGCGCCGGTCGCATTGAGTCCGCGGGCGAGCTGAAAATTCGTCACCGAGATCGTTGTCGCGACTCCGAAGATGCCGTCGGCGCCACCCTTGACCTCGATCGCGTTGGCGATCAGTTTTTCCTGTACCAGTCGAACCGCATCGCTTCTTTGGCCGCGGGCCGGCAATGTACTTATGGTGAGCATTCCCTCGACCGGGGCAGTCGTCGGTGTCACAACCGCGGATACCGGCGCTACAGCAGGAACCACAACCGGAGCGACGGCTGCAGTCTTCGAAACCTTCTCGGGTTTTGTTGCAACTGGCGTCACGGCAGGGGCAGCGACCGCTGTCGCCGCCGCCTTCACCTTTTTGGCTGGCGGTTGATCGGCGGCGATCAAACCAAGAAACTTGGCCGTGCGTTCGTCGAGGCGACCGGTTGGTTTGAAACCCACGACCTTTTGGAAGTTCTTGAGGGTGGCCTGGGTCGTAGCCGAAAATACGCCGTCGGCCCCGCCCTTGAGCGTGAAGCCTCGGGCGATGAGAGCCTGTTGCAGTCGCACAACCGTCGGACCTGAGTCACCAAACACGGGCAACGCCGCTCCCGCGGTCGGCGCTGCGCTGACGCTCGGCACGACCGAACCGAGGCTAAAGATCGAGCCGATGATGAGACTGGCGAAGAATTTCGCTTTTCCTGACATTTCTGCTCCCGTGTGAGATCCGGTTAAGGGATCGGCACTTGGGCTCAGAACTTGAGGAAAATCTCACTCAAAATAATCATTTGACCACTTTGAGTGGTCAAAAATGGGACTTTTCAGCCAGAATGCTGATTTTGGCTGATTTGTCGGTGACGCTAGGTAGCCGTCAACTCACTTTTGGCAACAAAATTCGGCTAGATCCCGAGGAATTCGCCCAGCCTTGGCCGCACCTTCCAGAAGTCCGCCAATTCGCGGTACTTGAGAATCTCAGTTGTCCGGCGCGAGTGATCAAGCCTTTCGTCCAATATTGCCCTAATCATCGCGTTGCGTGGGGTGTGTTCATCGCCGACGAATTCGATCACGTCAGTGCGGTACCCGCAGACGCGCATCAGTTGGGCTCGAAGCGAGTCGGTCAAAATGTCTCCAAGGCGCTGCTTCAAAATCGGATTCGCCACCACGAGCGACCAAGGGCCAACCTCGGGAGACATTTGTCGTTGCAAATCTTGGTGACAACAAGGTGCCGCCAAGACGATCCTTGCCGAGTTTTGCACTGCCCACGCAAGCGCATCGTCGGTTGCGGTATCGCAAGCATGAAGGGCAAGAACAATGTCGGTGGGCGCTTGGGCCAAATTTTGAATCCTTTCGGCGATGAATGTCACGTTTTCGGTCAGGTTCAGTTTCTCGGCAGCGTCTTGGTTTCGTAGGCGACTATCTTCGCGCTTGTCGATGCCGACGATCCTGTTGGGAAGTCCCTGTTCCAGCAGAAACAGATGAAGGGCGAAGGTCAAATATGCGTTGCCACAGCCGTGGTCGACGATCGTCAACGGTCGTGCAAGTGAGGGTGTGTGAATTTTCTGCCTGCCGATCGCCGTTTTGACCAGGGGCAAAAGAATTCGTGCAAATTCTTCGACTTGGGCGAACTTTTTGCGCATCGAGGGTTTGAGCCGACCAGACTTGTCGGCCAAACCAAGCCGAACCGCAAATTCAGAATCGGTATTGAGCAGGCGGGCGCGGGTTTGGTCGTGCGCCAAATTTTGCGGATTTCGAGCGGGCTTTATCGAGACAAGAGGCTCGCCCTTCTTGGTGAATCGGGCGGTGATCGACTCGGTGGTTCCCTCGACGAGCAAGTTCGCAAAGCCCGAATGCCAAAGTTTTTCGGGTTCGAACTCGGCGAAATCGATGTTCGTAGTTCGAACCTTCTCTTCGGATGTCGTGACAATCTGTAGCTTTACTTCAGACCCGATCTGCACAGGGCGAAGATGAACCTTCTCGAATTCGGGATTCATGTTCCGGCGCCGACCCGAGAAAATCGCCCGCACCAGCCGGTGCGGGTTGGTGGTGATGCTGAGCGCAAGGGCGATTCGGTCGGCGCCTTCTGACATCGGCTAGATCGCGGTCTGCTGTCGGTCGATGCAGCGCCAGCCTTGCGATGTGCGGCGATAAGTGTCGGTGCGACGAAACAGATCAACGGAGGGTTTTTGGTTGCCCGGTCTTGTTCGCCGTTCGACGATGAAATTGCCGTGGGCTGTGCCGTTGCCTTCGTCGGCATAGAAGGCGACCGAGAGAAGTACTTCGATCACGGCGGTGCTCGCTTCAAAATCTGCATTGAACCGCGTTTGGATCTGTGACATGTCGGAGGCCACGAGTTTGCCGTCCTCGCTGTGCTTTGCGTCATCCAAAAAATAGTTCTTGAGTCGTGAAAAATCATGCCGTGACAACGCATCCTGGTATTGGCTCACCAATTGGCGCAGGTCGAAGTCGGTGGCGAGTGATGCCGGTCGTGGCCCGTCGTCCTGGTCGATGTTTTTGAGGCCATTCGTCGACTTGGGGGTTCGACGAGTGTCGCGAATATCGTCGGGTGAAAGACCCGTCTCGGCTGCGGCCAATTGACGCATCAAACGGATGAACTCTTTTCGTTTGAGCACCCCCTCGTGGGCCGCGTATTGCACGGCCAATCCGTCGATCAGGCCAGAAATTCGCGTCGCCGACTCGCGCGGGTGAACGCAATGAAATTCGCCCGACTCGTTGCCCGCACGCAAAACTTTTTCGAACACGGCGATTGACTGCTCGTCAAGGTCTTGACTTATCGGCTTCATCTTCGGGTTTCTCAGCGCCTCGCCCCACGCGTCGATCCACAGCATCCATTCGACATCGTCACTACCTTCGGGGACATAACTTTCGATCAGCCGCCACAACTTCGCGGCCGCCGTCGGTGCGGAATCACTGTCGACCTGCATTTCACTCAAGTCTTTGTGCGCATAGTGCTCGAAAGCGGCGGCCAGCAATTCTTCTTTGGACGCGAAGTGGTAGTGAATCAGACTGTTCGAGACGCCAAGACGTTTGGCGACATCCGCCACTCGTGTACCGGCGAAGCCCCGCTCGATCACGACATCGCAGGTAGCCTCAAGAATCTCGATGCGACGCTTCTCGACCGTTTCCTTTTTCACTACTTGCGCACGATACTCACATCTGGCTGAACTGACCACATCGGCGCCGGCTCCGGTGGGAGGCAAATAGAAGTGCGAGTCCCGGCGCAGCGCTATTTGAGGGTGTCGCAGGGGGCGTTCGTGGCGCTTTATGCGATCATCATCACCGGCTCGCTGGTGCGTCTGACTGGGTCGGGTCTGGGGTGCGCCGACTGGCCGCAATGCAGCGAATCCAAGTTCATCGATGTCTCCTCGGGGCACGCCGCGATCGAGCAGATCAATCGGCTATTCACGGGGGTCGTCGCGCTCTCCGTTGTCGCGTGTGCGCTGCTGTCAATCGGCCTTCGACCAAGACGCCGTGACCTGGTCGGCATGTCGGTGGTTCTTGTGCTGGGAGTCGTGGCTCAAGTCTTGATCGGGGCTGTCGTCGTGTTGACCGGGCTCAATCCATTTTCGAACATCGCGCATTTCCTGGTCAGCATCTTTCTGATGTCGGTGGCGTATATGTTGGTTCAACACGCCAAGATCACCAAGATCAGCGAAGAACCGACCGCACGCGCCGAACCACTATTGGGGAACGGCAATATTCGGTTTGCGGTCAAGGTCTTGTTGGTTTTGACGGGCTTGGTCATCGTCGTCGGGACACTGGTCACGGGTTCGGGTCCGCATGCTGGCGATGAAAATGCAGTTCGTCTCGGTTTCGCTATGACCGACATCGTGCGAATCCACGGCATCATGGTCTGGGCGACCCTCTGCTCTTTCTTGGTCGTCGTGAAAATGTCCCGCAAGACCCAAACTTCGCGCGCCCTATTGGGTCGATCCTTGATGAGATTCGGCGCCGTCTTGGTCGCTCAGGGCGGGGTCGGGTACGCGCAGTATTTTCTCGGGGTGCCGGTGATTCTGGTGGCGATCCACGTCGCGATGTCGGTGCTGGTTTGGCTCGGAGCGCTTGATGTCTATTGGCATTCGAGACTTTCTGCGGTGCCGACTGGTGTGCTTGACTTGTAACCAGCATGACTATTGAAAGTCGGTCGACTCGAAGTCGCTTGAGCAGAGTCGGCCCGGGTTTCGGACTCCTGCTATTGCTGTTCTTTGGGATGTTTTCGGCATCCGCAGCGGGCGCGAGCGACACAAATGCAGGCGACTATTCGATCATTGCGAGCGTCCAGAATCAGACTCTGGTTGACGGTGCCACGAGTCGCGAGCCGGTCGCCAATGTCTCGGTAACCATAACTACCGTCGACGGGAAATTGATCGGCACGGCGACGACCGACGACAAAGGACTGTGCACCATCGCCGTGCCGAGCAGGGACGACTACGTGATCACCCTCGACGTCAAATCTCTGCCCGAAGGCCTGCAATTGATCGATGCGAACAAGTCTCAAATCTCGATAACCAAGGACCTCTTCACGACAAACACCAAGCGCGTCACATTTTTTACCGGCGAGAGCGGCATCGCGGGCGCGACGCAGACCGAACGAGTTCTCCAGCGGCTCGCCGATGGCATTCGACTGGGCCTGATTATCGCGATGTGTTCGGTGGGCTTGTCGCTTGTCTTTGGTGCCACGGGGCTGACAAATTTCGCGCACGGTGAAATGGTCACCTTCGGCGGGCTAGTTGCCTTCTTCTTCAATGTCACATTGGAGATTCCGATTTTGATCTCGGGACCGGTGGTCATTTTGCTGGGCGGGCTGTTTGGTCTGTTGTTCAACTGGGGAATTTTTGCCCGGTTGACCAAACGAGGGATCGGATTGATCTCGCAGTTGGTGGTCACGGTCGGTCTTTCGATCATGTTGCGAAACATCTATCTGTTTCAATTCGGCGGTCGCACCAAACAATTGGCGAGTTTTTCGAAGCAGACGAATCTCGAACTCGGGCCGATCGGCATCACACCGCGGGATTTGACGACGGCGATCCTCGGCGTGATTATTTTGGTCAGTGTGGCTCTGTTTCTGCAGCGATCGCGGCTCGGCAAGGCGATTCGCGCGGTGAGTGACAACGTGCAGTTGGCCTCGGCGACGGGTATTGATACGCGAAAAGTAATCAGGGTGGTGTGGTTCGCCGGGGGCGCGCTCGCGGCCACTGGCGGGATCTTTCGCGGTCTCGACGAACAAGTCAGTTTCTCGATGGGTTCCGATCTTTTGTTCCTGATGTTTGCCGGCATCACTTTGGGTGGCCTGGGCTCGGCCTTCGGGGCGTTGATCGGGGGATTCAGCATCGGAATCTTTGTCGAAATGGCGGCGATTTTCGTGCCCAGCGAGTTGAAGGTTGCGCCGGCGCTGTTCATTCTGATCGTCGTGTTGATTGTCCGACCCCAGGGTATTTTGGGCAAGAGTCAAAGGGTTGGCTGACGTGGACTGGAACCAAATCCTGCAGAACACCATTCGCGCGGCGGTCGGCGTCGACGCGATTTACTTCGCGATAGCGGCGCTCGGTCTGAATGTCCAGTTCGGCTATACGGGCCTGGTCAATTTTGGTCAGGCGGCATTCATGGCCTGCGGTTCTTATGGTTTGGGTGTGACGGCGCAATATTTCGGTATCGGACTTTGGTGGGGAATACCGCTCGGAATTTTGTTCGTGATAGTTCTCGCTCTGATCGTGGGCATTCCGACTTTGCGGTTGCGCGCCGACTACTTGGCGATCGTGACGATCGCGACGGCAGAGATCGTGCGACTATTCGTGCGCTCGGTGAGGTTCAACAAGATATTTGGTGGCACCGATGGCATCAGCAATTTCAGTCGTGAATATCGAGCGCTCAATCCGTTCGAACCCGGCAAGACTTATGGCTTTGTACCCTTCAGATTCAGCGGGTACGCGTTGTTCTCAATTCTGGTCGGCTGGACCTTGGTGGCGATCTTCTCGTTTTTCGTTTGGCAGTTGATGCGTAGCCCGTGGGGTCGCGTGCTCAAGGGAATCAGAGAAGATGAAGACGCCGTTCGAAGTCTGGGCAAGAACGTCTATGTCTACAAGATGCAATCGCTGATCATCGGTGGAATCATCGGCATGTTTGCGGGTATGGTGTTGGCTCTCGACCGCGGTACGGTGCAACCCGACAACTACAGCCGCGATGTCACCTTCTACGTGTTGACCGCGTTGGTCTTGGGCGGCCTCGCCAAAGTTTCGGGTTCTGTCGTTGGCTCGATGCTGTTCTGGGTTATTTTCGTGTTCTCCGACAACTTCTTGCGCGAACTCACCAGAGGCGGTCCGTTGCGAATCGGCGATTTTACGGTCATTCAAAGCACCCAGGTGGGCGCGGTCAATTACATGTTCGTGGGAATCGGCCTGATGTTGTTGATGTCGTTTAGGCCTCAGGGAATCTTTGGAAATCGCAGGGAAATGGCGCTCGATGGTCGTTGAACGCAACTCTAGTGAGGTGGCGCGCGCGGCCAGACAGGCCCTTGCCAGCACCGAGGCCGTCGCAGGTTCGCAAAAGCCCGATCCGATTTTGAGCGTCGATGGCATCCGCCGCCATTTCGGTGGCATCGTCGCAGTCGATGTGAAACATCTCGAGGTGCAACGCGGATCGATCACCGCATTGATCGGACCCAACGGCGCAGGAAAAACCACGCTGTTCAATCTGTTGTCGGGCTTCGATACGCCCGATGTCGGTGAATGGCGTTTTGACGGGCACAACATGAGCCGAGTTGTGGCACATCGGACGGCGAGCATGGGCATGGTCAGAACGTTTCAGCTGACGAAAAGTTTGACGAAAATGTCGGTGATCGAGAATATGAAACTCGGGGCGATGCATCAAACCGGGGAGAGATGGTGGAACGGACTCCTGCCGTTTGTTTGGCGGGGTCAAGAAATGAAGATCGAAGAGCGCGCCGATGCTTTGCTCACGCGATTCAGGATGGACCATATGCGCAATGAGTATGCGGGCACGCTCTCGGGGGGTCAGCGAAAGTTGCTCGAAATGGCTCGCGCATTGATGACTCAGCCGCGTCTGGTGATGCTCGACGAACCCATGGCGGGCGTTAACCCGGCGTTGAAGCAGAGTCTGAACGAACACATTCGTGGTCTGCGCGACGACGGCATGACGGTTTTTTTCGTCGAACACGACATGGACATGGTCAATGATGTCGCCGATTGGGTGGTCGTGATGGCAGAAGGTGCCCTGATCGCCGAGGGCACACCCGAGCAGATCGGCAACAACCCCCATGTGATCGAGGCGTATCTCGGCTCCCACCAGGGCAAATCATTGTTGGACAGGCAAGTCTGATGACGAAGAATATTCTCAGCGTCGAGCAACTTGTCGCCGGCTACATTCCCGAGGTGAATATTCTCAACGGCTGCGATATCACCGTTGCAATGGGGGAGTTCGTCGGCATCATCGGACCGAACGGGGCGGGCAAGTCGACCGTGCTCAAGGCGATACTCGGCGAGTGCCTAGTCAGGTCGGGCACGGTGATGCTCGGCGAAGCGAATATCGTGGGTCATCGTTCGCACGAACTCGTGGAGCGCGGAGTCGGGTATGTGCCACAAAATCGAAACGTGTTTCCAAGTTTGACCGTGACGGAAAACATGGAGATGGGCTGTTTCTTGAAGCCCGCAAATTTCGAAACACGCTTCGAGTATGTGACGAGACTTTTTCCGCGGCTGCGTGAGCGCGCAGGAGTGAAGGCCGGTTCGCTTTCGGGCGGTGAGCGGCAGATGGTGGCGATGGGTCGCGCCCTGATGATGGAACCGAAGTTGCTGTTGCTCGATGAGCCCTCAGCGGGGCTTTCGCCCGTCTTGCAAGACGAGGTGTTTTTGCAGTGCAAACGAATCAATGCCGAGGGCATCGCGATCTTGATGGTCGAGCAAAATGCGCGTCGATGTTTGCAAGTGGCGGATCGGGCCTATGTGTTGGATCAGGGCAAGAACGCCTACACGGGTAGCGGTCGTGATCTTCTGGCCGACCCGAACGTGATCAAGCTCTATTTGGGCACCCTAGCCAAGACCGCCGGAGGATAAGAGAGGGCCCTGGACTTTCGTCCAGGGCCCTGCCTTTAACGAATTCGGATTATTGGTTACTTACCAGCGTCAAAGTTCTCGCCGAGTGCGTTACCAATGTTTCCGTCACAGCCGTAGACCTTCTTCGCGCGAGGACCTACGCCGTTCTCCACCATTGTGCGGAGAATGCGCGAGCCTTCGTCGAAGGTGATCAACACGATTGCGTCTGGGTTGGCGGCTACGACTTCGCCCACTTCGGCATCAAATGTTGTTGCCTTCGGATCGTAGATCTTCTTGCCCTTGACTTCGACACCTGCTTTGGTGAGCACTTCCTCGACCACGTTGGCAAGACCCGTGCCATAAGCATCGTCAAGAGCCAAGATGTAGGCCGATTGGTTGCCGTCACCGATGATCACTTCAGCAAGAACGGCACCCTGGAGGTTGTCCGGTGGCGCGTTGCGGAAGTAGAGACCGTTGTCCGCGTAATCTGTCAACTTCGGCGATGTGTTCGCTGGGCTGAACTGAATTACACCGGCAGCAGTGATCTTGTCGATAACCGTGAGAGATACGCCCGATGATGCGGCACCGACGATGGCGTCGACACCTTCTTTGAGCAGACGATCTACGGTCACGCTGGCTGTGTCAGTTGAGGTGTCACCTGAGTCGCCTGCGCTGTATTCGACCGGCTTGCCGAGGATGCCACCGTTTTGGTTGAGCACGTCAATTGCGTACTCGACACCGGCGATCATCGGCGCACCAAGGAATGCAAGGCTGCCAGTCTCTGGGAGCAATCCACCGATCTTGAGAACGCCGTTGCCCTTGCGGGAAACGCCGGTCTTCGAAAGCGGCAATACTGCAGATTCTGGAGCATTTGCGAGTTGATAGGTGGTCAACGAGTCATCAAGACGGTTGCCCTCACCGAATTGAAGGATGCCGTACGAAGCCTCGAGAGGCTCGCCGTTTCCGTTCATAGTGTTTGGTCCCGAGAAGCCGTCAAAGTCGACATCGCCCTTGGCCTTGACAGTTGCGATGCAATCTGCCCAGGTTGCTGGCGAGCACTTCGTGCCGTCTTTCGAAACAGCGACAAGTTGGTCAGCGAGAGCGCTGCCGTCGGTGCCTGCTGCTTCGGCTGCCAGAGCGATCAACAGCACTGCGTCGAATGACTCAGCGGTGTAGTTGAAGTCTGTGAGCGCTTCGTTACCCTTGCCGGTCCAAAATGCATTGACTGCATCTTTGAACTCTTGGGTCAGCTCCACGAGTGGAGTCGTTCCCTTCATGCCCTGCAACTCGCTGCCAGTTTCGTCAACTACCGGAGCAGTTGTCTCTTCTGGAGCGGTTGTCTCTTCCGGGGCTTCTTCTGGCGCCGCTTCGTCATCGCCGCCGCAGGCTCCAGCCAAAAGGCTGAGACCAACAACAAGCGCACCGAAACGACGTGCCGTGCTTTTCTTCATTATTTTCTCCCCCTAGGAGTGGGGCGACAATTTGTCACCCCTGTGACCCCTGAGCCTATTGGCAGACACCCATAGTTTCTACAGTTGAAAAGTGGATTTTTTGGTCTCCCGCGCACTACTCGAGGGAGTTTGCAGCCTTGTACAGACGGTCGTTTATGGCCGCTCCAAGCCCACTACTTGGGGCAAGAACGGCAATAACCACGTCGACTTTGTCGTCGTCGGCTTTGCGCAAGCTGTCGTATAACCGATGGGCATATTTCTCGAGGTCGGCCGAATAGTCGAGCACCCGGGCCCTGATTCCTTGAGTTAGCAACTCGTGTCGTCGGCGATCTGCCTCGTCTGCATCGGCGACGAGCACAACGCGGCAATTTGGCGCGTAGTGCTTATCGAGCATGCCCGGAGCCCGACTCTCGCCCGATGCATCGGACACGGCGATGTTGCAAGCATCCTTGATCTGCTCGATTGACACCGCACCAGCCCTGAGCAACTGTGGCGGGTTGGTTGTGCAGTCGATGACGGTTGATTCGAGACCAACATCGCATTCGCCGCCGTCGAGGATCAAATCAATTTCGTCACCCAGATCGTCGACAACGTGTTGTGCCCTGGTCGGACTCACCTTGCCAAACTTGTTCGCCGAGGGGGCGACGATTGCCGAACCGAGTTGAAGCAAGAGTTCTCGGGTCAACTTGTGGCTTGGGCACCGAATTGCCACCGTATCGCGCGCGCCGGTGATCTCATCGCAAACCGAGTCGGTACGATTCACGACGATCGTCAGCGGGCCGGGCCAAAACGCATCGACCAAGTCTCGAGCGTCGCGGGAGACATTGGTCGCCCAGTAGTCGAGATCGGCAGGGTTGGCGATGTGAAGTATCAGCGGATGCGATGAAGGTCGTGATTTCACCGCGTAGATCCTTCTTATCGCAACCTTGTCTGTCGCCAGCGCGGCGAGACCGTAAACGGTTTCAGTGGGAATGGCGACCAATTGAGATCTTTTCAAGGCGACGACACATTGCTCGATTGCGTTGGTCGTTGCAGGATCCAAAACTTTCATCGTGGCTTGGCGAAAAATTCGAGCATTGCATCGATGAAGCCGAAGTGGTCGAGGGTCGCAAAGTGGTCGCAATTTTTCAGGATCGTTGTCCGGCAATTTTTGAAGCAGCCGGCAAGTCTCTCGACGGGTTGGACAAAGTCTTTGTCGCCAACGACGAGCCTTACCTCGGCCCCGATATTTTGCAGTTCTTCAACCTTGAACTGTTCGGCGCGCGGTCGAAGCAAGATGGCGCGGAGCGCCCGTGGATCATTGTCGCCACTTCGTGCGTATGTGCCAAACTGTCTGGCCACGATGTCGTTCGTCGGGGCCAACCCGTCGATCCCGCTGACGATGCGGGCGGTCTCGGTCTCGTCATCAGGCTCGAGCAGACCGTTGCCGACGCCAACCAACATCAGCCTGCGAAAACAATCCGGTTGATGTCTCGCAAGCTGGAGAAGGGCGATTGCGCCAAGCGAGAAGCCGACTGCGTCAACCGGGGTTTCGAATTTGGTTAGTTGTTCGCGAATCGGGTTTGGAATGTCGCCATATTCGTGCGGGTCGTGGGGCTTCAGATTCGTGCCGTGTCCGAGCAGGTCGACACCCACGACGGTTCGACCCTGATCGACGAGCAACTGTTCGAGGCCGGGCTTGCGCCATGTCTCAAGGTGCGAACCCGCCCATCCGTGCACCATAAAAACAGGGGTATTCGTGGCGTTGATATTCACAGGGCGTAGCCTATGGAGGCTTCAAAAAAGCCCCACTGGGAGGATCACCGATGCGTTTTTTGAACGAGGCGCCATCTTTTGATCTGACCTACAGCGATGTTTTCATGGTGCCGAGCCTTTCATCGGTGTCGTCGCGCTTGAAGGTCGATCTCTCGACTCCGGACGGAATTGGAACCACGATTCCACTCGTCGTTTCGAACATGACCGCGATTGCCGGCAGACGAATGGCTGAAACCGTAGCCCGACGGGGTGGATTGGTCGTTCTGCCCCAAGATATTCCCCTCGATGTCGTGGAGACGGTCGTGTCGTTCGTCAAGTCACGGCACAAGGTCGTGGATACGCCGATAACCATGCGCGTCGACGGCACGGTGGGCGAGGCGTTGAGTCTCATCTACAAGCGAAGCCACGGCGCGGTGATCGTGATCGACGATGAGGGTCGGCCCGCGGGAATTTTCACCGAACACGACGCAGTCGGTTTCGATCGATTCACCCAGATTCGCAATGTGATGAGCACAGAGATCTTCGCCTTGAGCGAATCATTGTCTCCCCGGCAAATGTTCGAGAGTCTTACCGAGGCGCGACTTTCGGTCGCACCCGTTATCGACAACAACGGTCTGCTCGTCGGGGTGATCACGCGCAACGGCGCGCTGAGGAGCACTATCTACGAGCCGGCCGTCGACAAAAATGGCGAGTTGCTTATTTCTGCCGCAGTTGGGATAAGCGCCGAGCCCGCCGATCGCGCGAGACAACTGACAAAGATGGGGGTCGACGTGATTGTCGTCGATACGGCGCACGGACACCAGACACGAATGCTGGATGCGATTTCGGAGGTTCGCCAGGTTGTCGGCGAAGCCAAGATGGTCGCCGGCAACGTCGTCACGGCCGAAGCAACACGCGACATCATCAACGCAGGTGCCGACGTGGTGAAAGTTGGTGTCGGGCCCGGTGCGATGTGCACGACGCGCATGATGACCGGCGTTGGCCGACCGCAATTCTCGGCCGTGCTCGAATGCGCCCGGACGGCGAGAGAACTGGGCAAGAGCGTCTGGGCCGACGGTGGAGTTCGTTACCCGCGCGATGTCGCCCTCGGGTTGGCCGCCGGGGCGGCCAACGTCATGTTTGGTTCGTTGCTGGCCGGAACGTACGAGTCGGCCGCCGACACATTGCGCGACACCAACGGACGGCTCTACAAGGAAAGTTTTGGCATGGCATCAAATCGCGCGGTCAGAAACCGCACCCGCACCGAAAGCGCGTTCGAACGCGCCCGCAAGGAACTGTTCGAAGAGGGCATTAGTTCTTCACGAATGTATTTGGACGCGCAACGACCAAGCGTCGAAGACATCATCGACCAGATCATTTCGGGTATCCGCTCTGCATGCACATATGCCGGGGCCTCGAACCTCAAAGAGCTTCAAGACAGGGCAGTGATTGGCGTACAGAGCGCTTCGGGCTACAACGAAGGCCGAGCACAAGACACCAATTGGTGAGGGGCTAGTCGCCGAAGAACATGACGATTGTCGTTGCGATTGATGGTCCCGCCGGGGCGGGCAAATCGACAGTCGCCAAGGCATTGGCAAGAAAGTTGCGCGTGAAATATCTCGATACGGGGGCGATGTATCGAGCGGTAACATTTTTGGCGCTAAGCGACGGCGTTTCTTTGCATGATGAAGCGGCAGTGGCGGAACTTTCGGTCAATTGTGTGCTCGATGTCGGCGAAGAACTGGTGACGATCAACTCGATCGACGCGACCCAGGCGATTCGTGGCCCCGAGGTAACCAAGGCGGTCAGTTTGGTGGCGACCAATTCTTCGGTTCGCAATGAATTGCGCGCGCGTCAACGAATTTGGGTCGAAGAGAACGGCGGCGGGGTCGTGGAGGGTCGCGATATCGGTTCGGTTGTTTTTCCCGATGCGACGCTGAAGGTTTACTTGACGGCGTCCCCACTCGTGCGGGCCAAACGCAGAGTAGCCCAGTCGGGTGGCGACGTCGCGCAGATCGCCGCCGAGATCGCCGAGCGAGATCGCCGCGACTCGACCCGATCGGACAGCCCGTTGACGAAAACCGACGATTCGATAACTGTCGACACCAGCGATCGATCGGTTGACGAGGTCGTCGCACAACTCGAGCAACTGGTCATGATCGCCGATGCGAAGCGAGCGGCGAACCGATGACGCAGGTCGAGAGTTTCATCGTTGGTCAAGGGTTTGGCGGCAAACTTTTCTACGCCGCCGCGCGCGCCATCATTTTGGTGTTCAGCAAGATCTATTTTCGACTGACGGTTTACGGCAAAGAGAACGTGCCGAAAACAGGCGCCTTTATTCTGGCGCCGATTCATCGCTCGAATGTCGACACGCCGTTGGCGAGCGCCGTGACCAGGCGTCGTCTGCGTTTCATGGGCAAAGACTCGCTGTGGAAGAAGAAGCCATTCGCGGCGATTCTCTCGGGGCTGGGCGGGTTTCCCGTTACCCGGGGAAGCGCGGACTTTGAGGCGCTCAAACGCTGTTTGAAGGTCTTGGCATCAGGTGAGCCATTGGTGATGTTTCCAGAGGGCACCCGTCAATCTGGCCCGACGGTGCACCCACTGTTCGATGGCGCCGCGTATTTGGCGATCAAAGCCTCGGTTCCGATCGTGCCGGTCGGCTTCGGTGGCACCGAGGACGTGATGCCCAAGCATTCGAAAAAGATCTTGCCAAGACGCTGTGCGGTCGTCGTCGGCCGGCCGATTTATCCGCCGAAGCCCGACCAGGGACGCCTGCCCAGATCGGCCACCACCGATCTGACGAGCGAATTGACGATTGCACTACAGAAGGTTTTCGACGAAGCGAAGCAACGGATCAACCAAACCAGGTCGGTCGCCAAGAAACAACATCGGTGACGAGTCGAGTCGTCGTGTAATCGACGAAACCACGTCGATCGTCATTTGTTGATTCCGCGCAAAGATATCTCCTGTCCGAAAAATGTGCAGGTGGTCTCGGCGATATCTGACGCCGAAGTCGCCTCGAGTTTGGCAATGCAGACCGAAAGCGAGTCGCGTTGAGTGAAAGAGAAATATGTGAGGGCACCGAACACGGCAAGGAGCAGAATTTTTGAGACGACCGACTTGACGAATTTGAGGACGACCAAGACGCCGAGAAGGCCCAGTCCGAGCCCGCTCAAGCCAATATTTTTCGCGGTTTCCGAGTCGAGCGAGAATAAGTCCATGCATCTAGTGTGGCAGGGCGATGAGCGACAAGCCCGTTCACCTCACTGCCGGCGGACCACCAGAGACGATCTTGCCCGAAATTGACCCTCACGCGAACGCCGAACTTGAAACGGCGCTGTCGATCGGCGAGCCCGCGACTCGACGCCGCGAGATTCTTCTGGTCGTCGCAAGGTACCCGACGATGCTCGCGGGGTGGGCGAGCGTGGGCGACACGAGTAGCCCCGGGATCGAGGCATACATGGCCTATCGCGTCGGCTATCACCGCGGTCTCGACAGTCTGCGTGCGAACTCATGGCGCGGGTCGGGTTATGTGCGCTGGCGCAACGCGTCGAACCGTGGGTTTCTGAGATGCCTGGCCGGGTTGGCGAAGCACGCACGATTGATCGGAGAAACTTCCGAGGCTGTTCGCTGCGAGCAGTTTCTGACTCAACTCGACCCGAGCGGCGACGCGACCCATTTGTTGAGATGAGCTCCACGAGCGGCGCGATTCTTGCGGGCGGAAAGAGTTCGCGTTTTGGCTCGCCCAAAGTCTCGGCCGTGCTCGATGGTCGTTCGTTCGGCGAGCGCATAGTCGCGACCCTGCGAGCGTCGCAGATTCTCGACCTGTTTCTCGTCGGCGGCTCGCGCGAGACGGCCGAGGATCTTGGAATCGAATTCGTAGAGGATGCGTTCGTGGATTCGGGGCCATTCGGTGCGCTCATTTCGGTGATGAGGGTCTGCAGAGCCGAAAATGTTTTGATCCTGCCCTGCGACGTGCCGTTTATCGACCGATCGACCTGCGAGGCGCTTGCCGAGTTCGATGACTCTTTCGAGGTTCAGGTTGCATCGACCGATTCTCCGCAATGGTTGTGCAGCAACTGGAAGACCTCTACTTTGCCGACACTTGAAAGGCGATTCGTCGAGGGCGAGCGCGCAATTCACAACGTCGCCCCATCGCTAAAAATGAGAACGATCGAAGTTTCGCATCGTGCGTTGCGCAACATAAACTCGCCGACAGACCTCGAATAAACTAAATTTGGTCAATGGCAGTTGAAGAGATAACCGTCGCCTCCCTCTCGCGATTGTCGCTGAAAAGTCTGCAGATTGTCGACGTGCGCGAACCCGATGAGTATGTGGCGGGTCATATTCCGGGCGCGATAAACATCCCGTTGAGCGTCTTCACCGAAAAGTTGGGGAACATCGACGCCAAGAAGACAACCTACATGGTTTGCAAAAGCGGTGGTCGAAGCATGCAGGCCTGCGAATTCTGTCATGACCAGGATCAACCGAATGTCGTCAACCTCGCCGGCGGCACTATGGGCTGGATTGCGGCGGGACACGATGTCGTCACGGGTGAATCACCGGGGTGAACTATCGATGGGTCGACACAGAATCGGGTCTTGTTGAAGTAATCGCCGACATCTTGCGTCACGAGATCTACGCGATCGACACCGAGTTTCATCGCGAGAAGACCTACTTTCCTCGTTTGGCGTTGGTCCAGTTGAAGTGGGGTTCGAACATCGCGTTGGTCGATCCTCTGGCGGTGGACCCGCGCAACTTCGCCGAGTTGTTCGCCAGCGATCTGACAGCGGTGTTTCACGCGGCGCAACAAGACCTCGAGGTCTTGCGCGTCGCCGCTACGTGCGCTCCAACAAAAATCTTTGATTGCCAGTTGGCCGCTGGCTTCATCGGATTCTCGACTCCGTCTTTGGCGACCTTGGTGCGGGCGTTGAAAAAGGAGTCGCTCTCAAAGGGGGATCGTCTGACCGATTGGTTGCGACGCCCGCTTACCGATCAGCAGTGCAGATACGCGGCAGATGATGTCGAGCATCTTCTGGATCTGCACGGTCAGATTCATCGCCAGTTGAGCGATCTTGGCCGGTCGGAGTGGGTTGTGGAGGCTTGCCAAGAATTGATTCAGCGACCGCAAGGCGCTGTCGAGCCCGTTTCTGCTTGGCTAAAACTCAAGGAGGCGCGTTCGTTGAAAGGGGTGTCGCGCGGCGTGGCCCAGTCGTTGGCTCAATGGCGCGAAGAGAGAGCGATGCGCGGCGACGTTCCGCCGCGAAGAATCATGAGCGACATGGCGCTCTTGGGCATCTCCCAACGGGTGCCAAAAACGGTGGAAGACTTGGCATCGACGAGGGGTGTCGACGAGCGCCACTTGTCTGCGGAGTTGTGTAGGGAGATCATGAACGCCGTTCGCGACGGCGTGAAGCGCACAGTCGAACTTCCGAAAACTGACGGCGACGAAATCGACAAGCATTCGCGTCCTGCTCTGACCCTGATCACCGCCTGGATCGGCGAACTCGCGCGAAAAAACAAGATCGATGCGACCCTGTTGGCGACCAGAAGCGACATCACGGCGTTTCTGCGCAACGAACCAGATGCCCGTCTGGCCCACGGTTGGCGGGCGGTGCTCGTTGGTGACGACCTGAAACGTATCCTCAACGGTGACGTCGGACTCAGCGTGGATCGAGATGGACATCTCACGCTGATCGCGACGACCAGCTAACGAAGAGTCGCCAATCCGTGCTTTATCGGGCGAAACTGGCTAGAGTCAAAGCCAATGTTTAACCGCTAGGCGGGCACCAAAACGGTATCCGCCCCAAAAAATTGGAGCCCTACCGTGAAAAAGGGTCGTCATCGCCGATTCGAAGAAGCGCGCCGTCTCAAGCAGTCGGGGCCGTCCGCCGAAGATCTCGGGGTATCGAAGACCGGCAAGGCCAGGTCGCAAGACGATGAATATGCCGCGATCGCAGAACGCTATGGCGTTCGTTTCGACGAGAACGGTGACGAAATCACCGACGAGCACGACGACGAAAATCCCTGATTTCGAAGTGGGTTTTCAAGATTAACAACATCCGCAATCTCGCAGTGGTCGCCCACGTAGACCACGGAAAGACCACCCTCCTCGACGCCCTGCTGAAAAGTGGCGGAACCTTCGCCGCCCATCAAACAGTCGTTGAACGCGTGATGGACTCGAACGACCAGGAGCGCGAACGCGGAATCACGATTTTGGCAAAGGTCGCCGAGATCGAATGGCGTGGCACGAAGATCAATCTTGTCGACACCCCGGGTCACGCCGATTTCGGCGGAGAGGTCGAACGCGCGTTGGCCCTCGTCGACGGCATTCTGCTTTTGGTCGATGCCGCCGAAGGTCCGTTGCCGCAGACGAGATACGTGCTCGCGAAGGCCTTGGCCCGCGATTTGCCGGTCGTCGTCGTGCTCAACAAGGTCGATCGAGCCGACGCGCGCCCGGAAGAAGTTTTGCACGAGGTAGAGCAGTTGTTTCTCGACCTCGCGCACCACGATCACCACCTGAGTTTTCCGGTGATTTCGGCGATCGCACGAGAAGGGCGATCAATGAAGGGCATCGGCATGCCTGGGGACAATGCCGACCTGGTGCCATTGCTTGATTCGGTGCTCGACACGATTCCGCCACCTGCTGGCGATGCATCGGCCCCGCTGCAAGCGCTGGTTGCAAACCTTGACGCCTCAGATTATTTGGGTCGATTGGCGATAGGTCGTGTCGCGGCCGGGGTGATGAGCAAGGGCGACACGATCACGGTCTGGCAACACCCGACATCAGAAGATCCCGCCCCGTGGATAAAGAGAAGAATCTCGAACCTGTTTGCCTTTCGCGGTATCGGTCGCGAAGAGGTTTCGCAGATTGGCGCCGGCGATCTGTTCATTCTCGCGGGGATCGACGAGGTTGAAGTTGGCGACACGATCGCGGCGCAAGAGAATGCGCCGGCTCTCCCACGGCTCGAAGTCGACGAGCCCGTGCTGAGAATGAGTTTTGGCGTCAACACCTCGCCCTTCGCCGGCCGCGAGGGCACCTATTTGACGAGCCGGCATCTGAGCGAGCGCTTGTTCCGCGAGGTTTTGGGAAACGTCTCGATAAAGGTGAACACCACCGACAGCCCCGACATCATCGAGGTTGCCGGTCGCGGTGAATTGCAATTGGCGGTGTTGATCGAAGACATGCGCCGTGAGGGTTACGAGTTGCAGGTGAGTCGACCTGAAGTCATCACCAAGACGATCGACGGCGTCAAACACGAGCCGCTCGAGGCCGGCACGATAGACGTACCCGACGAATATGTCGGCGCCGTGACGCAGGCCCTCGCACCGAGAAAAGGTCGGGTCGTAAACCTCGAAACCGGCGACAGTGGTCGAACAATCGTGAGTTTTCGGGCTCCGTCGCGGGGTTTGATCGGGTTCAGGTCGCTGTTGTTGACCGTCACCCGCGGCACGGCGCTTTTGCACCAGAGCCTCAGCGGTCACATGCCGTGGGCGGGCGAGTTGCCCCATCGAATGGGCGGCGCGATGGTCTCTGATCGCAAGGGTTCGACGACCGCGTATGCACTCGACAATTTGCAGTTGCGTGGAACCCTTTTTGTTTCACCCGGTGTCGAGGTTTATCAAGGAATGGTCGTCGGCGAGAACTCTCGCGAGGATGAGATGGTCGTCAACGCGGTGCGTGCAAAGGAGTTGACGAACATTCGCACTCACAGCCACGACGACGGACCGAAACTCGCCACACCGATCACGCACACGTTGGAGTCGGGTATCCAGTGGATCGGTGAAGACGAACTGGTCGAGGTGACGCCTTCGAATATTCGTATTCGCAAGCGATTCTTGAGTCTCGAAGATCGACGAAAGTCGAACAAAGTTCCGCGGAACTAGACCCTTGGCGATTGTCGCACCTTCGGGTGGGCCGAATATGTTGTGCGTGGTTTTTCGCCTCGCTTGACGATTGTTCGAAGTCGGGATCAGCGAAACCGATCCACTCACGGAGTTCTTCTGGCCGCGACATCTCGGCGCAGGCTGGTGGCATACTTGTTGTGCGATGCCCGAATCAAAGCAAGATTTCAACGAAATCGTCGACCAGTTGAGGTCGGTCTCCGAAAGGCTCGCCGATCGGGCACTCGATGTGTTGAAACAGGCGCACGAGGCGGGCGAAACCAAACGCCCCGAACTCGAGCGCACTTTGACGCAGGCACGAAGGGCCGTCGAGAAGGCGATCTCACTGCTGACCCGAAACTGAACCAGGTTCGTCGTTTGTCTAGAGGGTGTTGATCGCGTCGATCAATTCGCGCAGGCGCCCAAAGTCGCGGCGGGCAAACCGCAGGGCGAGCCTGAACTTTTCGGGGTTGTCGTTGTCCTCGATTTCTTGTCGGCTGGCGGGCACGACTTCGAGACTCGAATTGTTGGCACAGATGTCGACGAATCTACGGTTGAGATCGTCGATCTGGGGTTTGGACAGCGCCTTGTTGAGTCGCAACACGAGTCTTTTGCCGACGTAGCGCATCGAGTGATAATTGGAGTAGAAGTTGTTGATCTCCAATACTGCCTGGTCGACCGAATTGCAGATCTTGTAGAGCGCGAGATCCTGGACCGAGACGAGTTTTCGTGGCACGAGAGTGTTGCGAATAAACGTGTCGAGGTCTTCCCAAAACGGATCCCCGGGCAGGTCGAGAATTACGATCGGCACCGGGTTTCCCTTGCCCGTTTGCGAGAGGGTGAGAATTTCGAACATTTCATCCAAAGTGCCGAAGCCACCCGGCATGCAGATGAATGCGTGCGACTCCTTGACCAACATCAGTTTTCGGGTGAAAAAATATTTCATCGCCACGTACTTCTCGTCACCGGCGATTATCGGGTTCGCCGATGTCTCGAACGGCAGACGAATGCTCACGCCGATCGACATTTCACGACCGGCCCCCGACATGCCGGCCTCCATGATTCCTGGTCCGGCGCCGGTCATGACCATCCAACCGCTTTGCGCCAGTCTGGCGGCGACAGCCTCGGTTTGTTTGTAGAGCGGATCATCTTTGGTGGTGCGAGCCGAACCGAAAATCGTCACCTTTTTGCGACTGCTGAACGGGGCGAACATCGCGAATGCCTCGCGCATCTCGGCGATCGCGGAAGAGGCGATCTTGAGGTTCAAAGTCGAAGTCGAGTCGCCGCCGAGTTGAAGCGCAGACCTGAGCAACTCTTTGGCGATTCTGCGGTCTTCGGTGATTTCTGATTCGTCGAGGAGACGATCGAGCAGGGCTTCGATCTCGTTCTTGGTCACTGCGCTATCTCGGCCGATTTCGTGCCGAGAACACCGATCAATTCGTCGAAGCTCTTTTGAAACGAGGCGACGCCTTCGCGTTCGAGGCGGTCGGCGACATCGTCGACATTCACGCCAAAATCCGACAACTTCGCCCATTGTGATTCGGCGAGATCCAGATTCTTGGTGAGCGTTTCGCCGAGCCGGCCATGATCGGCGAACGATGCGATCGTGTTGTCGGGCAGGGTATTGACGCTGTTCGGGCCGATCAGGTTGTCGACATAAAGCGTGTCGGGATATTTCGGGTTCTTCGTCGAAGTCGACGCCCACAGCGGTCGTTGGGGTCTGGCGCCAAGATCGGCGAGTTTCTGCCATCTCGGCCCCGAGAAGTTGGCGGTGAACATCTTGTAGGCGATCTTCGCCTGGTTTATAGCCGCGGTGCCGAGCAGGTCTTTGGCTCCCTGGTTTTGGGACTGCTCAAGCAAGCGATCGATTTCGGTATCGACGCGAGAGATGAAAAAACTGGCGACGCTGGCAACGGTCCGGAGTCTTTCGGGTGAAGCCTTGGCCAAATCTTCGAGCCCTTCGATGTAGGCGTTCATCACCTGTTGATATCGCTCAAGACCGAAAATGAGCGTGACATTCACGTTGCGGGCTTCGCTGATCATCGTTCGAATCACCGGCAGACCTTCGCGAGTTGCAGGGATCTTGATCATCACATTCCTTTTCGCCACGCGCTGATGCAATTCGCGCGCGGCGACGAGAGTTGCTTGACCGTCATGAGCGAGGCCGGGGTCGACTTCGACGCTGACGAACCCGTCACGGCCTTTTGAAGACTCGTGAAGGTCGGCGAAAGTTTCGGCTGCCGAGTGGATGTCGCGCAGAACCAATTGCCAGTAGCAGTCGATCGGCGAGAACTTTGCCTTGACCAGGGTCGACAACTGATCGGAATAGTCGTCGGAGCCTTGGATGGCTTTTTGAAAGATCGTCGGATTCGACGTGAGCCCGCGGATGCCCGACGCGCGAATTTGTTCGAGTTCTCCCGAAGTAATGAAACTGCGTTTGAGATTGTCCAACCACGGCGACTGACCGTAGTCATCAAACAAAGAATGCAATCTCGACGACATCAGAGATCTTTCACCCGCCTGACGACGGCATCGACACTGATCCCGAGTTCAGACATCGCGATCGCGCCCGGGGCGCTCGCACCGAACCTGTCGATTCCGATCGTTTGATCGGCGTATTTGTGCCAACCGAATGTGACGCCCGCCTCGACCGAGATCACGGGTGCACCTTGCGGAAACAGCTTGGTTTTCTCTGACTGCCCGAGCCGTTCGAAGCGGTCCCAACTCGGCATCGACACGACCTGAACCTGGACATCTTCATTTTTGAGTTCGCTCTGAGCCGTGGCGCAAAGCCCGACTTCGCTTCCGGTGGCGAGCAACACGGCCTTTGGTGCGGCGACGGGTTCGCCGACGATGCCCGCACCAAATTTGACGGCGCTCCCGTCGGTGACGCTGGCTACGTGTTGTCGCGAGAGGATCAATGCGGTTGGACCATGATGATCAACCGCCGCACACCAGGCCGCAATTGTCTCGTTCGGGTCCGCAGGTCTGATCACTTGCAGGCCCGGAATCGCCCGAAGTGAGGCGAGCTGTTCGACGGGTTGATGAGTCGGACCATCTTCACCGACGCCGACCGAGTCATGCGAAAAGATGAAGATGCATTTTGCGCGTGACAACGCGGCAAGACGTATTGCCGGTCTCATGTAGTCGGCAAAGACAAAAAATGTACCGCATACGGGCAGCACACCACCGTGCAACGCCATGCCGACGACGGCGGCACCCATCGCGTGCTCACGGACGCCAAAGTAAATCTGGCGACCATCGGGGGCGGTCGCACTTTGCGCAGTCTGCTTGGCGAGTTTGGTGCCCGTATTGTTCGTCAGGTCGGCCGAGCCGACGATCAGGCCGGGCAGTGCCGGCAAAGACGCGTCGAGCGCTTTTTGTATCACCTGACGCGTCGCGAAATTTGAGGTTGAATCAAAAATCGGCAACAACGATTCGAAAGACGAAGAACCGGGCGTCTCCCATGCGGCACGCCAATTGTGGGGATCTTCCAAATCGGAGACATCTCTTTCATAATCGGCTGTGAACTTTTGCCCACGGCTTCGGGCGTGTTGGCGAACTGCATCTACCAATTGCTTTGGCGCCCAAAACGGTTCATCTGGTATACCCATGATTCTTTTGGTTGACGAGACGTGCACGGCCGTCAACGGGTTTCCGTGCGCCTCATGTGAGTCGGTGAAATCGGGCGAGGGATACCCGATGTGACTTTTCAAGATACACAGGGTCGGTGCACCGCGATTTGTCCGCGCTGTTAGCAGCGCGTCTTCGAGAGCGTCAAGATCGTTGGCAATCTCGCCCAGCTGCATGACCTTCCAACCGTACGACGAGAATCGATTGGCGACATCGTCCGAGCAACTGAGCGAAGTCGGGCCATCAATGGTTATCGAATTGTCGTCAAAGATGCAGACGAGACGGTCAAGTTTGAGATGTCCCGCGAGCGACGCCGCCTCGTGGCTGACTCCCTCCATCAAACAGCCGTCGCTCGCGATCACGTAGATGTTGTGGTCGCACGCCGATGCGCCGAATCGTGCGCGCAGATTTCGCTCGGCGATCGCCATACCGACGGCGTTGGCAAAGCCTTGACCGAGCGGACCCGTCGTAACTTCGATGCCCGCGGTGTGTCCGACCTCGGGGTGACCGGGCGTGGCCGAACCGAACTGGCGAAATTTTTTGAGATCCTCAAGTTCGAGGCCGTAACCGTTCAAATAGAGCGACGCGTATTGCAATATCGACGCGTGACCATTGCTCAAGATGAGGCGATCGCGATTCTTCCATTCGGGATTGCTCGGGTCATGGCGAAGAACTCGGCTGTAGAGAACGTGGGCGAGCGGGGCGAGGGCCATTGCGGTACCTTGGTGACCACTCTTGGCCGCGAGCGGTGCATCCATCGAAAGGCCGCGGATGAGAGAAACGACTTGCGAGTCGGTTTGGGCGGAAAGTTTCGAAACCACTGCGCTAAAACTAGTTGCTCAGTCGGTCTGATTGGGTTCGGCGGCGGTGGATGCGGGGGGCAAAAGAGTCAACGGCACGAGATGCCAATCGCCGGTGCCGACCCGACAGTGGGCAAAAATCTGCGAATAGTCGGTCAGCTCGAGTTCGCCACGCACGAGCCTGTAGGTGAATTTTCCCGGCTCGACGGTGAACGGACTCACATTGCGCGCAAGCAGTTGACTATCGGCGTCAATGCCGCCGCGAAACACGACCTCCAAAACCCCGTTGCCCGATTCGTTCGCCGGGCAGTAAACGAGCACCACGAGGTGCGGGTCGATCGTGACAGGTACCGGCCTAGGTGCGGCCATCGAGAAGAAGGCACCGGTCAGGTCGATTCGCGTGCTCGGCCCGGGTGCTTGTCGCAGCGCAAAGTTCTCGACGAACAATGCGGAGATGATTTGCACGCCAACAATTTAGTCTCCGACCGCGACTGGGCGCACACTACTGTTGCCACGTGTCAGAAAGTTCGCGCTTCACCGTTTCTGAGGTCGAATCAAAGAATGTTCTCCGCAAATTTGGGGTTCCTTTCACCGAAGAACGCGAGGTTCTTGCGGTTGATGAGGCGCTTTTGGCCGCGGGTCAAATCGGCTATCCGGTCGTGGTCAAATTGGTTTCGAATTCAATCGCGCACAAGACCGAGCGCGGGCTGGTCAAACTGGATGTTCGCGACGAGAAGTTGCTTCGTGCGGCGGGCGCCGAGCTGTTGGCGGCGGCAACCCCCGAAGACGGTCGAGTATCGCTGTTGGTGGCGAAAATGGAAGCGGGTCGACGCGAGTTGATCGTCGGCCTAGTGCGCGACGCCCAATTCGGGGCGTTTGTGATGCTGGGTTTGGGCGGGGTGTTCGCAGAATTGTCGGACGATTTCGTTTTCGCCCCCGTGCCGGTGGATCGAAACGGTGCGCGGCGTCTTATCGGCCGTCTGAAGCAACAAAACTTTTTTGATTCGTTTCGCGGTGACGCCGCGGTTGATCTCGACCAGTTGGCGTCGGCAATTGTCGGCGTGTCGAATCTTGCGCAATCTGATGCGGCGATCTGTTCGGTGGACATCAACCCGTTGATTGTTCGACCCGACGGATCTGTGGTTGCAGTCGACGCTTTGATCGAAAAGTATTCGAAGGCACCGTTGATTCAGGGGGCTGACGAAGTCGCCGGAAAATTTTTTCCCGAGAGTTTTCTCGCATTGTTCGAGCCTTCGGGAGTCGTGGTCGTTGGTGCGTCGACGCACCCCGGAAAGTTCGGCTTTGTCTCGCTGCACAATATTTTGGCCAACGGCTACAAGGGACGAACTTTTGCGACCAATCTGGATGGGGCGAGGGTCTTGGGCGTCAACTGCCTGACGAGCCTCGATGAGTTGCCCCAGGACAGCGTTGATCTGGCGTTCGTCTGCACGCCGGCGAGCGCGAACGGGCAAATCCTGCGGGCGTGTGCGAGCAAAGGTGTCAAGGCGGTCTATGTGACCTCAGCCGGTTACGCCGACTCTGGCGACGAAGGTCGGCGTCTTCAAAATGAGCTGGCGAGACTTGCCGACGAACTTGGGATGCTGCTGGTCGGACCCAATGGCCAGGGCATCGTCAGCACGGCGAAACAACTCTGTGCTCAGATTGTCGCGCCGTTTCCGCCGCAGGGTCGAATTTCGATCGTCAGTCAGAGCGGCAACTTTTCCTCGAGTTTCATGAATTATTCGCGTCAGACGGGGGTCGGCGTCGCTCGCGCCGTGTCTGTCGGCAATGCGGCTCAAGTTGGCGTTGCCGAGTTCGTCGACTTTTTTGTCGGCGACCCGCAAACCGCGGTCACACTCGTATATATCGAAGGAATTGACGATGGTCCGAAGATCGCCCGGGTTTTCAAGAACGGAGCCGGCAAAAAACCGATCGTCGCCGTGAAAGGCGGGGCAACCTCGAGCGGATCCAAGGCGGCCAGCAGCCACACGGGGGCGATTGCGACGAACGACCTGATTTTCGACGGGCTTTGCGAATCATTCGGCGTGACTCGAGTCCGGGATATCGAACGGGCATTCGATGTGGCGGCGTCGTTCGCCACCCAACCGCTGCCCAGGGGGCCTAACACGGTTGTATTGACCACGGTCGGCGGTTGGGGTGTTGTGACGTCAGATGTGATCGCCGAAGAGAAGATTCTCCGGTTGATCGACCTCCCCGAGGAACTGATGGCCGGCGTCTCGAAACTTCTGCCGAGTCGCTGGAGTCGCAATAACCCGATCGACTGCGCCGGAGGCGAGACTCGCGACACGGTGGCCGAGATATTGGATCTGGTCGCCTCGCATCCACAGGTGGATGCCCTAATTTTTTTGGGGATCGGAATACAGTCGAATCAAGCAAGAATGTTGCGTGAAGGCGGCTTTTACGGTTCGAGCGAACTCGAGCGAATCGTCAGTTATCACGAAAACCAAGATCGCAAATATGCACAGACCGCCGCCCGGTTATCTGTCGAACACGAAAAGCCGATTCTGGTCGCCACGGAACTTGGTGTGGCGGACCCGAACAATCCTGGCGTTGTCGCCGTGCGCGAAACGGGACGGCTCTGTTACGCGAGTGGTCAGCGTGCGGCGCACGCCCTCGGTCGGATGTACGAGTATGCGCGGTTTCGCGGGATTGAACGGACGCAATGAATTTCGGCCAGATCTCCGACCTGTCGAAGCGAATCGTGTCGCGCGCCGACAAAATGTCGACGCGAAAACTTGCTCTCGCATTGTTGGCAACGACGATCATCGTGGGCGTGCCACTATTGTCGGTTTGGCAGGTCGCGGTGGCGGCGGGCGAAGAGGTCCGCGCAGTCGAAAATCCCAGGTCTTTGGCCACCCCGCCGGTAACGCCACTTTTTTCGGCGCGTCGTACACCTGAAACGCTCGCCGATTTGACTTCGGCGGGTAAAGTTCGGGCCCGTCTGAACCCGGTTGTGGGCGCCCTGCCCGTCGACTCTTGCCTTTCGATTTCCGCCGACTCAAAGACGATCATCGATTTGAACGCGACCACGCCGCTGATACCCGGAAGCAACCAAAAACTCTTGACCGCCGCGGTCGCCCTCGACGTGCTCGGACCAGATCGCAAATTCACCACCAAAATTCAGGGCATCGTCGCCGGGGATGTGGTTCGCGGCGATCTATGGCTTGTCGGCTCGGGTGATCCACTTTTGACGACTCGCGCATATCTGCTCACCGAGAGATACCCGAATTTGACACCGAGCAACGTCGAGGATCTCGTGAACGCACTGGTTGCGATGGGTGTCAGGTCGGTCGAGGGCGGGGTCATCGGCGACGAGAGCATTTTCGATTTCGAAAGGTATGTGCCCTCTTGGGGCGACGGCATACGCAGCGTCGAGGCCGGCCCGCTCGGGGCGCTGATGATCAACGATGGCGCAGTCAGCGGTACACCGCTCAAGCCGGCGAACCCCGCCTACGCCGCGGCGCTCGAATTTACGAAACTCTTGGCGGCTCGGGGTGTCGCGGTGCGCGATGCGCCCGATTCCGGCGTCGCCTCGGCCGACACGCCGGTGATTGCGAGCCTCGAATCGGTGCCGATGAATCAGATTGTCACCGAAATGTTGACCAACAGCGACAACAACACCGCCGAATTGTTGGTGAAGGAAATCGGCCGGGTCGGCAAGGGCTCGGCGACACGAGTCGACGGCCTGACGGTCATCGCCGAAAAAATCGCCGAGTGGGGATTGCCCGGCGAGGGAGTGGCGCTGATCGACGGCTCCGGCCTAGATCGATCGAACCGACTGACCTGCAATCTTTTGCGCCAACTGTTGCAACGCGACGGTCGGAAAGGGTTGATGACGAACGCGATGGCTTTGGCGGGACGCACCGGAACGCTTGACGACGTGTTCCTTTCTGGTCCCGGTTCGGGAACGATGTTGGCAAAGACGGGAACCCTGAACGGGGTCAAGGCTCTCTCCGGAATGTTTCCCTTGGCAGACGATCGCAGCAGCGTCTTCTCGTTGATCATGAACGGCCCTGGTTCTTCGACATTGAATTTTTATCGGCCGATTTGGAACAATTTGATGATCGCCCTGGCGGCGGGTGATGAACGCATTGAACCGAGCAAACTTCTACCCCTGACGCAGGATGCCGCCCCGTAGAATTGCAGTGTGACCGGATTCAAAATATCTTCGAACGACCCGCAGGATTCTTCGGCCAAGTCTTTTTCCGAAATTTTCGAGTCATTGGTCAGTTACACGAAGCGCGAGACCCTGAAGCCGATTCGCGGGGCGGGACGCTGGATGGCGTTCGGTCTGATGGGTGCGGTTTGTTTGGGCGTCGCCGTCGTCTTTGGCTCGCTCGGCGTACTCCGTGTGTTGCAGACGACGAGCCTCGGCGACTCGAACAGTTGGTCGTGGCTTAGTTATTTGGTCGCCATGGCCGTCTTGCTCGTGGTTTACTTTCTCGCCGTAAGGCGAATCAAGAAAGGCTCCCTGAACTGACCATGGCTGAGGAGAAAGATCCGTCGCGTGACGAAGTAATCGCGAATCTCGAACAGTTTCAGGACGACGTCAAAGACAATCTCAGTAGCCGCTCGACGCAACTGAAGGCGCTGATTGGTGGGGCATCTTCGCTGGGTCTGCTGTCGTCATTCTTGCTCGGTCGTCGAAGTGGCAAAAAGAAGACGCGCCCAACGGAAAATCCGAAAAAGTAGGTGTTCAGACCAATGTTTGGTTATGGCGAGAAGGTGTTGCTGTTGGACGCAAAGAGGCGTCGATACCTGTTCACCCTCAAGCGAGACGGAGAATTTCACACGCACTCCGGTTGTCTGAACCACGGGTCAGTGGTCGGCCAGCACGAGGGCTCGGTGCTGCGGTCAACCAAGGGTGCCGAATACATCGCGTTGCGACCGACGCTCGAAGACTTCGTGATCCAGATGCCTCGCGGGGCGCAGGTGATTTATCCGAAAGATCTGGCGCCAATCTGCATGATCGCAGATATTTCCCCCGGCGCAAAGGTTTTCGAGTCGGGCCTCGGTTCAGGTGCGCTGTCGATGACGATGCTTCGCTACGGTGCCGAGGTGACGGGTTACGAGCTGCGTGAGGACTTCGCGAATCGCGCACAGATCAATGTTCGCGAGTTTCTCGGTATCGGTGCGCTCGACCGCTATCACGTCTCGGTGCGCGATGTGTACCAGGGAATTTCCGAAATCGGATTTGATCGAATGGTGCTCGATCTGCCTGAACCGTGGCGCGTCGTCGCCCATGCCGAGAAGTCTTTGCGCCGCGGATCGATTCTCGTCTCCTATTCGCCAAGCATCATTCAGGCGACAAAGATGCACGAGGCGCTCGGCGAGGGTTGGCTCGATCATCGCACCGTCGAAGTCTTGCATCGAACCTGGCATATCGACGGCGCTTCGGTGCGACCGGATCACCGCATGGTCGCCCATACGGGGTTTCTGACGTCGGCGAGATACGTCGGAGAAAATTAGGTGATTTCGTCCTGTCGTTAGGGTTTCGAGAATTTACGGCTCGATAAAAATGCATTCGCCTGGGCACTCTTCGGCCGATTCGACGACGGCGTCAAGTTGCGAATCGGCGAAGTTTGCCACTCCTGCCGCACCCTGGGGATTGCCCTTTGCGGTGGCGTAGATCGTCGAGCCTTCCTTCACATAGGCCAGGCCGTCGTCTAGCAGCGTGAAGACCTCAGGCGCGATCTCCTCGCAGAGACCGTCACCGGTGCACAGATCTTGATCTATCCAGACTTTCATCGCCCTAAGTCTCCCTGAAAAATCCCGTTCCCACAAAATTCAAGTTCAGAACAGACTACACGCCAATCGGACTGGTTGATGGAACTGAGTCGGTTTTGATAAGCGCAAAGTGCGCTATACGGTGGGGCTCACGAGTTGAGAGGAGGAATTCACTATGGCACGAGATGGCGATGTGAACGGTGACGTTGCAAAAGACCGCGCGCGGCAGCTTGAAGAGAAGCTGCTCGAAACAAAAGGGCAACTCGCCCAGGCCGTGGCGCAGAACGAAAAATTGTCGTATACGTTGCGAGAGTCTCGCGAGCACATCGCGTCGCTGCGCGATGAAATGGAGAAGTTGACCCAACCTCCGAGCGGATACGGGGTGGTGGTCGGCAAGAACGAAGACCAGACGGTGGATATTTTGTCGAACGGCCGAAAAATGCGCGTTTCGCTTCACCCTGAAATTGAATTCGACTCGCTCGAGCGTGGCGCCGAGGTCGTGCTGAACGAGAGTTTCAGTGTCGTCAAGGTTCGGGTATCCGAGACGATCGGCGAGGTCGTGCATCTAAAAGAACTGCTTGAGGACGGCATTCGGGCAGTGGTCGTCGCACGGGGCGACGACAACCGCGTATGCGAATTGGCGGATTCAATGCGCGGAACGATTTTGCGCAACGGTGATTTATTGCGCATGGACCCGAAAACAAACCTGCTTCTCGAACGACTTTCGCAACCCGAGATCGAACACTTGCTGCTCGAGGAGGTCCCCGACATTTCGTATGCCGACATCGGGGGTTTGGATTCTCAGATCGAGCAAATCGCCGACGCGGTGGAATTGCCGTTCTTGTACGGTGATCTGTTCACCGAGCATCAATTGCCCGCACCGAAGGGCATTCTCTTGTATGGCCCGCCGGGTTGCGGCAAGACATTGATCGCCAAAGCGGTTGCCAACAGCCTGGCGAAAAAAGTTGCCCTCGCGAACGGGGGCGAAAAGGGCAAGAGCTATTTCATCAACATCAAGGGTCCCGAACTGCTGAACAAATATGTCGGCGAGACAGAACGACAGATACGGCTCGTATTTCAGCGGGCGCGCGAAAAAAGCGAGGAGGGCTGGCCGGTCATCGTATTCTTCGACGAAATGGACTCGATGTTCAGAACCCGCGGGAGCGGCATCTCCTCGGACATGGAGTCGACGATAGTTCCGCAACTTCTCGCCGAGATCGACGGAGTAGAGGGCTTGCGAAACGTGATCGTCATCGGCGCGACGAACCGAGAAGACCTGATCGATCCCGCGATTCTCAGACCGGGTCGACTCGATGTCAAGATTCGCATCGAACGCCCCGACGCCGATGCGGCCAGACAAATTTTCGCCCGTTATCTGACCAGCGAGGTGCCGATCGCCGAAGCCGAGGTTTCAGCCAATGAAAACTCGATCGACAAGGCGATTGCCTCGATGATCGACAAGACCGTTGAAATCATGTATAGCAATGACGAGGAGAATCGGTTCCTTGAAGTGACCTATCAGAATGGCGACCGTGACGTGATGTATTTCAAGGACTTCTCGTCGGGCGCGATGATCGAAAACATCGTGCGAAGGGCGAAGAAGTTGGCGATCAAGCGGGTCATCGCCGGGGGTTCGCGCGGGGTGAGTGGCGAGGATCTGAAACTTTCGATTCGTCAGGAGTTCAAGGAGCATGAAGATCTGCCGAACACCACCAACCCGGACGACTGGGCCAAGATCTCGGGCAAGAAGGGTGAGAGAATCGTGTTCATCCGAACGCTGATCAAAGATGAATCCGACCGCAGCGCGGGTGGGCGGGCGATCGAAAAAACGGCGACGGGCCAATATCTCTAGGAACTTCACATGAGCATCGCCAAGATCCTTGGTATCGAAACCGAATACGGCATCATCGCCAACGGGATCGAATCAAGCCCGATCACAGCGTCGTCGCTGCTGATCAATTCTTATGTAAGTCGGTTTGACACCTCGATCGGCTGGGACTTCGAGGCCGAAATGCCGGGTTCCGACGCCCGTGGCTTCAGTCTCGACGAGGTGTGCCCGCCCGAAATCGAAGTCAACATGGTGAATACGGTGTTGACGAACGGTGCGCGCTATTACGTGGATCACGCGCATCCGGAGATTTCGACCCCTGAATGCAGGTTCGCCTCGGAGGCGGTGCTGTACGACCGTGCCGGAGAGGAGATCGTTCGTCAAAGCATGATCGCGGCAAAGAAGGTCTTGCCGGATGGCGCCGAACTGGTCGCGTACAAAAACAACTCTGACGGGAAGGGCAACAGTTATGGCTGCCACGAGAACTACTTGTTGAGTCGTCAAATTCCGTTCGGTGAGTTGGCGACATTGATCACGCCGCACTTCGTGACACGGCAAATTTTTTGCGGCGCCGGCAAGGTCGGCAACGAGTTTGAAGGCATGCCACACAATTCCGTGGCCTATCAGATCTCTCAGCGCGCCGACTTTTTCGAGGAAGAGATCGGGCTTGAAACGACGCTCAAGCGCCCGATCATCAATACACGCGACGAACCCCACTGCGATCCATCAAAATATCGACGTCTTCACGTGATTGTCGGTGACGCGAACATGAGCGAGATCGCCACCTTCTTGAAGTTGGGCACGACGGCAATCTTGCTGGCGATGATCGAGGACGGTCAGCTTGATTTGAAATTGACGCTGGCCACCCCCGTCTCGGCAATCAGGCAGATCAGCCATGATCCGACTTTGCGCCAGAAGGTTCTGCTCGATTCGGGGAAAATGCTGACGGCACTCGAGCTGCAAGAGAGTCTTTGCGAACAGGCCGAGCGCTACGCGACGAGACATGGTCTCGAGTCGGTCGGCAATGACGAAGGCAAATTGATCTTGCGGCGATGGCGCGAGGTCATTGAGGGCCTGAAAGAGGACCCCGAGTCGCAGAGTCACATCGTGGACTGGGTGGCAAAGAAGCGGATCGTCGACGGTATGTCCAAGAGACACGGCTTGCGGGTCGGCGACCCACGCCTGAAGATGGTCGATCTGCAATATCACGACATGCGACCCGAGAGGTGCCTGGCGATACGCGCAGGGCTCGAGACGATGGTCGATTCGGAGAGCGTGACCCAGGCGATCGATAGTCCGCCCGAGACCACGCGCGCATACTTCCGCGGAATGTGTCTCAAGAAGTGGCCGAAAGATGTAGTGGCGGCAAACTGGGACAGCATCGTCTTCGATATCGGCAAGGACCCGCTGAAACGCCTGCCGATGATGGAGCCGCTCAAAGGCACAAGGGTCTTGATAGAAGAATTGATAAACAGGTGCGCGAGCCCCGCCGAGTTGGTGGCGGCGCTCGGCGACGAAATCACCAACTCAAACTTCAAGCCTTCGAATTAGACAGCGCTTTCACAGAGGTTTACAACCCCGAATATTTTGGCTATGGTGCGCCTATGGCTGAACGAGCTCAAAAAAAGAAATCCAACTCAGATCGTGCGAAAGATGAAGTGCAGGTCGAGAGCAAGGTCGATCCAAAGGGCGAAAAATTGATCGCGGAACTGGACGATCTTTTGGATGAGATCGACGAGGTGCTTGAGTCAAACGCCGAGGATTTCGTCAAGAGCTACGTGCAAAAGGGCGGACAGTAGCCGTAGCCTGAAAACATGTCGATGCCGATGTTTTCGGCGGGCTCCGACCCGGGTGCGAATTTTGGTGAACTACTCAAGCGAGTGGGTCTTTCGCCGTTCAGCGCCCAGGCGGACGAGGCCGATCTGACCATTCCCCACGCGACCACCTGTGTCGCGATGCGATGCGCCGGCGGAGTCGTGATGGCGGGGGACAGACGAGCCACTTCGGGAAACTTGATCAGCCATCGCAGCATGGAGAAGGTCGTGCAAGCCGACGAGTTGAGCGGTGTGGCGATAGCAGGAGCGGCCGGTCCGGCGATGGAGATGATAAAACTCTTTCAGCTGCAACTCGAACACTACGAAAAAGTCGAGGGCCACACGCTTTCGCTCGAGGGAAAGGCAAACCAACTGTCGATGTTCGTCCGCAGCAATTTGCCGGCGGCGATGCAGGGCATGGTCGTGGTTCCGATATTCGCTGGCTATGACCCGGCGCAAAAAGGCGGCCGCCTCTGGGACTACGACGTGACCGGCGGACGATACGAAGAAAAGGATTTTGTCGCCACCGGTACGGGAATGCTGCACGCCGGCACCGTGATGCGCGTGGCGTGGCGTCGAGATCTTTCGGTGGGCGAGGCGATCAAGATTTGCGCCAAGGCCCTCTGGGAAGCCTCCGACGCCGATTCTGCCACCGGCGGACCCGATGTGTTGCGGGGAATCTATCCGGTAGTCGCATCGATCACCAAAGATGGATGGGTCTCGGTTAGCGATTCAGAACTGGCGACGATTTACACGGAAATCGGCAAAGAGGTCGGTTCACGATGAGCATGCCGTTTTACGTACCACCAGAACAGTTCATGAAAGATCGGGCGGACTACGCCCGAAAAGGAATCGCCCGCGGACGGGCGATCGTCGCCCTTCAGTTCGACGGTGGCATCGCGATGATTTCGGAAAACCCGTCGACGACGTTGCACAAGATCAGCGAGATTTATGATCGCATCGCCTTTGCGGGCGTCGGAAAATACAACGAGTTCGATCAACTGCGGGTCGCCGGGGTGCGCGCGGCAGATCTGAAGGGCTATCAGTTCTCCAGACATGACGTGGACGCAAGAAGTCTGACCAACCAATATGCACAAATTCTGAGTCAAATGTTCAGTGAAGGACCAAAGCCAATGGAGGTCGAGTTGTTGATCGCCGAAATTGGCCAGGATCCGTCCACCGATCGCATGTTCCACGTGCTCTATGACGGCACAGTCTTGGACGAGCACGATTTCGCGATTTTGGGCGGTGACAGCGAGGCGGTTTCAACCCGACTGAAGACCGATTTCAAACCGAAGTCGCCGCTCAAGGACGCGGTCAAGATCGCGGTCAAGGCATTGTCGGGCCCGGAAAGAAAATTGAGCAACACCGAACTTGAAATCGCGCTGCTCGAGCGCAATGGAAAAAGGCGATGTTTCCGACGCGTCGAAGATGACGAGATTCAAAAACTTCTGAAATAGAGCCCCATTTCAGGCTCGCGACAGACCAGTGTTATGGCTAGGTTTTGAGCATGGATCGACGAATTTACGGTCTCGAGAACGAGTATGGCGTGACCTGTACCCTGCGCGGGCAGCGCCGTCTCAGCCCCGACGAAGTCGCCCGCTATCTGTTTCGCAAGGTCGTGAGTTGGGGACGAAGTTCGAACGTGTTTCTCGAGAACGGCTCGCGGCTCTATCTCGATGTCGGATCTCACCCCGAATACGCGACCCCCGAGTGCGACTCGATTCTCGATGTCGTCGCCTACGACAAGGCGGGCGAGCGAATACTCGAAGAGCTCTTGGTCGGTGCCGAACAGCGATTGCGCGACGAAGGGATCAGGGGAACCATCTATCTTTTCAAAAACAACACGGATTCGGCCGGCAACAGTTACGGGTGCCATGAGAATTACCTGACATCGCGCGGGGATGAGATCGAAAGATACCCCGAGATCTTGATTCCGTTTTTGGTGACGCGACAAATTTTCGCGGGAGCGGGAAAGGTTCTGCAGACGGCGCGCGGGCCGATCTACTCGATCGCGCAACGTGCCGAGCATATTTGGGAGGGTCTGAGTTCGGCGACCACACGCAGCAGACCGATCATCAACACCCGCGACGAGCCGCACGCCGATGCCGAAAAATTTCGGCGGCTGCACGTGATCGTCGGCGATTCGAACATGAGCGAATATACGAATTTCGTCAAGGTTGGCGCGACCTCGTGCGTGTTGAAGATGATGGAGGATCCCGGATTTGTCATGCGCGATCTGACCCTCGAGAATCAAACGCGCGCGATCCGCGAGATCAGCCACGACATCTCTTGTCGGCGAAAGATTCGTCTCGCCTCGGGCAGGGAGCTCTCGGCGCTAGATATCCAACGCGAGCTGTTGGATCATGCGCTGCGGTTCGCCGGTTCAGACCGATTCAATGCCGAAGAACTGAAGGCTTTGGAGATGTGGGAGCACTGCATCGCGACGATCGAAAACGACCCGCTGAAGTTGAACCGCGAAGTGGATTGGGTGATCAAATATCACCTGATCGACGCCTACCGAGAAAAGCACCGACTTGCACTGGATGACTCGCGGGTGCAGCTCGTCGACCTGCAATTCCACGACATCTGCCAAAATCGCGGTCTCTTCTATAAATTGCAAAACAACGACCTTGTCGAGCGAGTTTGTCACGACGAGCAGATCGAAAGGGCACGCGACATCGCGCCACAAACGACGCGGGCGAGGCTTCGTGGCGAATTCATCAAGAGGGCAAAAGAAAAGAAGCGCGACTACACGGTTGACTGGGTTCACCTGAAACTGAACGACCAGGCGCAACGCACCGTGTTGTGCAAAGATCCGTTCAAATCGAAAGATGAGCGTGTCGAGAAATTGATCGCGTCGCTTTGATTTTCCGTTCGAGGACTACGATTATCGGGTGCCAGAAGGTCGCTTAGACAACGCCGATCGACGTCGCGCGCTGGGGTTGAAGCAATTGATCGAATGGATAGTAGTAATCGCCGTCGCGTCGGTAGTGGCGATCTTGTTGCGCGTCTATCTTGTGCAGCAGTTCTATATCGCGGGGCCGAGCATGGAGACGACGATGTTTGGCGACAATCGGGTGTTGGTGAACAAACTTGCCTACCGTTTCGGAGAAATCGATCGCGGCGACATCGTCGTATTCGACCGCGCGACGACGAATGGTTCGGTCGTCGAGCACGATGATCTCATCAAGCGGGCAATCGGGCTTGGCGGCGAGCGTTTGGCGATCAAAGGTTGCGTCGTCTACATCAACGGCGCACCGATCGACGAGCCCTATCTGCCGAGTCGAGACACCGGCCAGGGCGATCTTTCGGCCCGCTGCGGCGTGGTCGACATGGACGAGGTGACCCTCGAAGCAGACCAAGTGTTTTTGATGGGCGACAACCGTCCGCAAAGTTTTGACAGCCGAATGTTCGGCGCGATCAGCGAAGACTTGATCGTCGGTCAGGCCTTCGTGTTGATCTGGCCACCGAGCGCTTGGCGGGGCTTGTGATTTTGCGGATCGCCATAGACGACGGCATAGGCGTCGACCATTCGGTCTGACCAGTCGCTGTAGACGGCGTCGACTCCCATCAGCAGCGCCGATTCGAGTTGGTCGGGATGCTGAAGATCCCAACTGAACGCAGCCCGACCGAAACGATGGGCCAGCGCGACGAGTCCCCCGTTCCAGTCGGTGCGGTGCATATTCAAGACATCGACGCCGTGCTCGGCGAGGTTCGCGCACCTTCGCTCGGGCCCCTCGGAGATTTTGCCAAGACGAATCGAGTTGACGTATTTGAATTCGGGAAACCTCACTTTCCATTCGCCGAGCAACTCAAGACTCGGATGACAGATGTAAGTTCGTGATCGAATCCCACCGTCTTGGATCGTCCTTGCGATCAGTGGCAAGGCCCGAGGATCACAAACATCGATCGACAGACGAACATCGTCGTCGAGCAAATCCGTCAGGTCGCCGAGCGTTGGCAAGGGCGAGGGCAACTCGTCGAATGCAAGGTTGGCGATCATCTTTTTGCGCAACTTGCGCAGTCGACCGGTTTCGACGATTCCGTCGTGATCCAAAACCACGCATCCGTCACGCGTCAACCAACAGTCGGTCTCCAGCCCGGTTGCCCCGAGCTTGAGCGCGAGGCGAAACGCCTCGAGAGTGTTCTCGGGAGCGTGTGCACTCGCGCCGCGATGTGCGAACAAAGTCGGCGTTGGGAACAATGAAGGCAGGCGCTGTTGCACACTCAGATGATAGGAGAGGTGCGCTCCTAGACTTTGAGCATGTTCAACCTGTCCGGCAGCGAGATCATGTTCCTGCTGATCATCGGTCTGGTGGTTTTGGGACCGGAAAAACTGCCCGACGCGATTCGGCGCGCCGGGCGTCTATATGCCGAGCTCAAGCGAATGTCGTCTGGCGTGAAGACCGACCTGCGCAAGGTCATGAATGAGCCGCTCAAAGAACTGAAAAGCACGACCGATTCGATGAAGTCGCTGTTCACCGAGACGGCGGGTCAATTCGAATCGGCAGCAAAAGAAACGATCGACCCAACTTTCGTGCCGTACGAGCCCCCGCCGGCCGAAATCAAACCAGTGGAGTTGCCGATCGTCCTATACGACGCCGACGATCCGGAAAACCAAGCGGAGCGAACTCAAGACCCCGGGAATTCAGCAGGGGAAAATTCGGCTGAGGCTCGATATCCGGAAAAATCCGGTGATGATTCGCCCGTGGCCGACGCCTTGGACGACGTGTCGTGATCGGACGCAAATCGAAATCGGGCGACCAGGGCAACATGTCGCTGGTCGAACATCTGGCCGAACTACGAATGCGACTGATCCGCTCGATTCTTGCAATCGCGCTGGGGGCAGCCGGAGTGTTGGCGTTTTACGACCCGGTGCTTCGCTTTTTGACCAAGCCGTATCGGGATTTGTGCACTGAGCGCGCCGACTTCAACTGCGACGGCTCACTTTTCGCCCTCGGGCCGTTGGATGGTTTGTCAGCGAGAATGCGGATCGCCGGCTACGGAGGACTGATTCTCGCGTTGCCGGTGTTGCTGTGGCAGATCTGGCGTTTCATCGTGCCCGCGCTCAGCAGCAAAGAAAAGCGGTACACGATTCCGTTCATCGGGTCGTCGATCGTCTTGTTCTTGTCGGGCTGCGGGCTCGCTTATTGGACGCTTTCGAGGGCGCTGCAATTCTTGATTTCTTGGTCGGGCACCGATGTCAACCAAGCCTTTCAGATCACAAAATACGTCAGCCTCGTCACCTTGATGGTGTTGGCTTTCGGGGTCGGATTTTTGACGCCGTTGCTGATCGTTTTTCTTCAACTTGTCGGCGTTCTCACACCCAGAACATTGATTCGCCAGTGGCGAATCGCGATCGTGGTGATCTTTTTCACCGCCGCCGTGATAACCCCGAGTGGCGACCCGATCACTTTGATGGCGCTCGGCTTGCCCCTGACGCTCTTGTACTTCGTGGCGATTTTGGTCGGCTTCTTGGCCACCAGAAAGCGCGCGCGCGAAGCGTACTAACAGTTTTCCATGACCCGACCGTCGCGCGAATCACTGATTGCGCGATACGACTTTGCCCTTGACAACTTCCAAATGGAGGCCCTCGACGCCTTGGATCGGGGTGAGTCCGTGCTCGTCGCCGCGCCGACGGGTTCGGGCAAAACTTTGGTCGCCGAATACGCGATCGAGGCGGCCCGCCGGCAAGGGTTGCGCGCGTTCTACACGGCACCGATCAAGGCCTTGTCGAACCAGAAGTACAACGACCTCGCAGCGTATTTCGGGCGCGACGACGTGGGTCTTCTCACCGGCGACAACAGCCTCAACACCGACGCGCCGATCATCGTGATGACAACCGAGGTGTTGCGCAACATGATCTATGCGCGATCGGAAGCCCTCGAAAGGTTGGCCGTGGTTGTTCTCGACGAGGTGCACTATCTGCAGGACGCCTATCGCGGACCCGTGTGGGAGGAGGTGATCATCCACCTCGAGCCGTCGGTGCAGTTGGTCTGCCTGTCGGCGACCGTCTCAAACGCCAAAGAGGTTGCCGAATGGCTCGGCACCGTGCGTGGCAAAACATTGGCGATCGTCGAAGAGAGGCGCCCCGTGGAACTGGTCAATCATTACGTGATCGGCGACAAGACTCGGCATGAATTGCGGATGTTCGAAACCCTGGTGGATGGATCGCCAAACCAAGAGGTTTCACGATTCGAAAATCAGACCGACCGACGCTCCCGAGTTTTCGCGCCCAACCGGCTCGAAATCGCCGACCTTCTACAAGACGAAGATCTGCTGCCGGCGATTGTCTTCATTTTCAGCCGCAACCAGTGCGATGAAGCCGCCGACTCGTGCGTTCGCCACGGCATACGCCTGACGAACAAGGCGGAGAGACGAGAGATAGCGGAGATCATCGATTCACGGGTGGCGATCTTCAGCGATGGCGACTTGGCGGCGCTCGGGTTTTCGCGCTTCGCGAATCAGCTCGAATCAGGCATCGCCAGCCATCACGCGGGCATGGTGCCGGCGTTCAAGGAGATCGTCGAAGAATGCTTCATTCGGGGCCTGGTTCGCTTGGTGTTCGCCACAGAGACTCTGTCGGTCGGGCTGAACATGCCGGCTCGGGCCGTGGTCATCGAAAAGATCACCAAGTTCACGGGGGAGAACCACCAGCCGCTGAAGGCATCCGAATACACGCAACTCACGGGTCGAGCCGGAAGGCGTGGAATCGACACGGTGGGCCATGCGTTGGTGCTTTGGAATCAATTCACGTTCTTCGACTCGGTTGCCGCGCTGGCGATGAGTCGATCATTCAGGCTGGTCTCCGCGTTCAGACCGACCTACAACATGGCCGCGAACCTGATCAACACCCACTCGCGTCAAGAGGCGCATCACCTGTTGAATCTGTCGTTCGCCCAATTTCAAAGCGGAAGAGATGTTGTCGAGCTTCAGGCCCGCATCGCGCGCCGAAGCAAGGAGCGCGACCGTCTTCGAGCGCAGGCTGAGAGCCCGTTCGGCGATATCGACGAATATCGCGCGATGCTCGACAGCAAACCGGACGCGGCACAAATCGCGGCGGAAATCGAACGTTTGAAACCTGGAGACATGGTGATGATCTCGCGTGCGGGTCGAGAAACCAAGGCCGTGGTCGTGGCAACGGCCCAGAGAACGACCGGCACCAAGATCACGCTGGTCACCGCGAACAAGGCCGTGCTGCAACTTCAAGCGGGGGATTTTGACCGACCGCCGACGAAGGTCGCCCAAATCAGGTTGCCCGAGAGTTACGCCCGCACCAGCCCGAAGTACATCAAAGATGTGGCGCTCCGTGTGCGGCGCACGAGAGTCAAGACCAGTTCGATTGCGGGTCGAGAGATCTCGACGGGGGCGCACCCGGTGGTCGGCGACCCCGAACTTCGTCGACGACTGATCGCGGCAAGATCGGCGGACCGAATCGATTCAGAACTGAAGTCGATCGAGGAGAGAATTCAAAAGTCGGCGCAGTCGGTAAGTGCTCGGTTCGATGAGCTGGTCGATCTGATGGATCGGCGGGGGTATGTAGATGATTGGAAACTCACCCGTCAAGGCAAATCGTTGGCGAGGATCTTTCACGAGCTGGATCTGTTGATCGCCGAGGCCCTCGAAAACGGGATCTTTGACGATCTCGCTCCCGCCGACCTGGCCGCCCTGATGAGCGTTTTTGTATACGAATTCAGGCGCGCCGACGAAGCACCGAAGGCGCGTATTCCCAAATCTCTGGCCGGTCGCTGGAAGGACTTGCAGCGACTCAGCGCGGCGATCGCGCGTGACGAAGAGTCAAGCGGCGTGGCAAGCCACAGAGACCTTGATCCTGGTCTCGTCGAGACGACCCTTGAGTGGGCAACCGGAGCGGATTTGATCGACCTTTTGGACGAGGATCTCACTGCGGGTGATTTCGTCAGGACGATGAAGCAGCTGATCGATTTGTTGCGTCAGGTTTCGGAAATTTCACCCGACACGACCATCGCGACGAACGCCGAGAAAGCGGTGAGGCTGATCATGCGCGGTGTCGTCGCCGCATCGCAAGGCCCGGCCCTGGCGCAATGATGACAATCAAGAAGGGCGACAACTGGGGCGAATTGGTCGGCCGCCCCCGCGAACTCAAGATCTTTGAGACCGACGCGCTTCTAGGGGACTTCCTGGGTCGAGATCCAAGTCTCGACCGAGCCCGCTCAAATTTCGCGATTTTGAAGTCAAATGCGGCACGCGGTCTTGGCTTGTCTGGCGCACGACCAGAGGCGAGACAAATGTTGCGAACCAGTTTTGATTTGATCGAGATTCAAGGACACGAAAAGGAGGGTCGTTTCACCCGTTTATGCGTTGGCTACGCAATTCTCGGAAACGGGTTTTTTCGGGGTCGAACCGTCGGCATCTTCAATGTCTCATTCTGTGGGGGTCGGGATTGGGCGCCACGGGCTCACCCGAACGACGGAAAACTCGATGTGCTCCGGATCTCACCGGAGATGAAAGTCCCCCAAAGGATCCTCGCTTATCGAAGGATGAAAACGGGTTCGCACCTGCCGCATCCGCAAATTTCGTATCACCAGTCGGGTGAGTATCTTTTCGACGAAGCTCGTGCGACGCGGTTGACGGTCGACTCGGTGAAGATGGGTTTGGTCGAAGAGTGCAGTTTTCGGGTCATTGCCGACGCATTGACGCTGTATTGGTAAAAGTTAGAATGAGGCAATGGGCAAGTTCACCGCGGAGACGATCAGCGAATTGAAGCGCCAAGTGTGCGCCGACGTCGACAAGCGAAAATCCGATCTGATCGAGATCAGTCGCCAGATCCACGCGCACCCCGAGACGAATTTCGAAGAGCGCTTCGCCCACAAGATTCTCACCGATTACATCGCCGACCAGAAATTGGCCGTCACACGAGGCGCCTACGATCTCGACACGGCGTTCGATGTGTCAATAAGCGGCGGCTCGGGACCGACCGTGGCGGTGCTCTGTGAGTACGACGCGTTGCCCGGTATTGGCCACGCTTGTGGACACAACATCATCGCCACTGCCGGTCTTGGCGCGGGTCTCGCGCTGTCTGGGGTCGTCGAACAGTGCGACGGAAACCTGCGGTTGATGGGAACACCAGCCGAAGAAGGTGGTGGTGGAAAGATCGAGATGGCACGCAAAGGCGCATTCAAAGGAGTCGATGCGGCGATGATGATTCACCCTTCCGACGCCGACTTGGCGCGCATGAACGCGATCGCGGTTCAGAATCTGTTCGTGAAGTTTCACGGCCTTGCGGCGCACGCGGCAGTTTCGCCGCACAAGGGCAAGAACGCACTCGATGCGGCGGTGCTCGGTTACATGAATGTCGCGGCGCTTCGACAGCACATCTTGCCGACCGAGCGAATTCACGGAATCTTCACCAACGCGGGCGAGAAGCCGAACATCGTGCCACGCGAAACAGAAATGGATTGGTACGTTCGATCACCGACGATCGAGACCCTCCAACCGCTGAAGAAACGCGTGGCGCAGTGCCTCGAGGGTGGGGCAGTGGCCGCCGGTTGCACCGTGTCGTTCGACTGGCAGGGCAACACCTTCGCCGATCTGGTCGACAACGTTCCGTTGCTCGAGAGTTATGTTCGCAATGCCGAAATCTTCGGGCGCAAAATGACCACCGAGTTTTTGCCCGGCACAGGCGGCGGCTCGACCGACATGGGGAACATCAGTTATCTGGTGCCGTCGATTCATCCGATGTTGCAAGTTGCGCCGAGCGGCGTTTCGCTGCACAGTGCGGCGTTCGCCGACCATGCGAAAGGCGAAGAGGCGAATCGAGCCATTCTGGACGGGGCGAAGATCATGGCGATGACGGCTATCGATATGTGGGTTTCTGACTCGTTGCAACGCCAAGTGAAATCGGCGTTCGGCGATGGATTCGTGCCGGACGGGGTGCTCTGAACGTCGATATTTGGCTGAAATTCGGGGGCTCGATAAATCCCTGATTCAGCGGGGCTTGAATCGTAAGATATCGCGCCGTGACGGTGTATGTGCCAGAAGCGTTCTCGGGCGGCGAGCAGGAGACCCTGCGTCGGTACTTCACGAACCTGGACGGGCCGGTTTTCGCCCTCGTCAACCTGCCCGAGGTCGTCAAGGGTGCGTTGTTCGCCCGTTACAGTCGCAGTTCAAAAAGTTTGCGGCGCCTGTTTTTGGACGAGTTCGTCGGCGATCTCGACCTGAGCGGTGACAGGTCGTTCGACGCCACCACGGGCCTCAAGCGCGCCGAGGATCTTTACGAGAAGGTTTTCCTCGAATACGGCGACGACAGCGTCGCCCAGTTGGGCGGGGTGCACCTGGCCTGCGAACAGGCCTCGAATCTGCTGACCAAGATTCTCGAGCGTGGTCGGTTGATGAGCTATCTGGAGCAGAGCACCAGATACATAAATTACGACGCGCGTCTTGGCGGCCGCTATCGCTTTTATCGCGACGGAGATATTTTGAACGGACCATTCGGTACTCGTTACGTGGGCGATATGGATCGGATGTTCGACTCATACTCGACGATGGTCGAGTCGGTGACGACGCATGTTCGCAAGACCCTCAAAAACGACGGCAACGTCTCGGATTTTGTATTCAAGCAGGCCACCAGAGCCAAGGCGCTCGATGCCGTGCGCGGAGCATTGCCCGCGGCGTCGTTGTCGAATCTCGGAATCTACGGCACCGGGCAGGGCTACGAAGCGCTTTTGCTGCGAATGCGCGGTCACAGCCTGCCCGAAGCACGAATGTATGCGAATTTGATGCTCACCGAATTGCGCAAGGTCGTACCGAGTTTTTTGAAGCGCGTAGATCTGGCTGATCGGGGAGGAGCTTGGACGGATTATCTTGCCGACCGAGAGCGAGAGACGATCGAACTGGTCGACGACTATTTCGGTGCGTTGGACCCCGCCGACGTAAACGAAGTCGAGTTGGTTGATTTCGACCCGCGCGGCGAAGAAAAATTGTTGGCCGCGATTTGTTACTCGAGTTCACATCTGCCCGAATCACAGATATTGGACGAGGTTCGCGAATTGAGTCATGACAAAAAGGTCGCCCTGATTCGCGCATATGTCGGCGAGCGAAAGAATCGTCGCCACAAGCCGGGGCGGGCATTCGAACGAGTCGATTATCGGTTCGACGTACTCGGCGATTATGGCGCTTTTCGCGATCTACAGCGTCATCGTCTGCTGACCATCGAGTGGCAAAAGCTGACCCCCTATCACGGTTTTGTCCGACCCGAATTGGTGGTCGAGGCGGGTCTGGGGGATCTGTTCGACGAATCGATGCACAGATCAAGCGAACTATACGACGCGTTGTTGGCCGACTATCCGAGCCAGGCGCCATACGCGGTGGCGATGGCCTATCGCATGAGGTACACGATGCAGTTCAATGCCCGCGAAGCGATGCATATGCTCGAGCTGCGTTCGTCGCCGCAAGGACACCCGTCATATCGGCGGGTGGCGATCGAGATGCATCGGCTCATTGCCGAAAAGGCAGGGCACAGGGCGGTGGCCGAGGCGATGACCCACATCGTCAAAGAAGCGCCCGAACTCGAACGACTTGATTCCGAACGGAAAGCAGAATCCAAGCGAAAATAAGGCGCTCGCCGACGATTTGGTGGGATCACCCCGGATATCGGATACTATGCGCGCTTCACGACACCCGAAAAATTGGAAGAAATGGCTGACGAAGAAAAAGAGGTCGAAAATTCTGAGGAGATTGTCGACGGCGAAATGGAGCCCGACGATCTCGACGATGACGAGGTCGATGTCGACCCTGAAGATATTTTGGGCGAAGACGACGCCATCGACGGTGAGGTCGACGGGGATCTGCTCGTCGTTGATCCAGTCATCACCGACGAGGGCTCGACTCTCGCGTCACCAGCAACCAAGCCGAAAACAGGCGAAGACGACGAGGAAGACGAAGAACTTCAGACCGAAGACGATGTAGAGGCAGATCTATCGGCGATTCTGCAAGAGAAACTGACAACACCCGTCGAAGCCGAAGAAGAGGTCGAGGATGATTCAGTCGGCGATGATCGCACCGACGGTGTCGAACGTTTGCAACCTCGACGGCCAGACGAGACGCAGTGTTCGCGCTGTTACTACCTGGTTCGCCAAGCTGCTCCCGTTTGCCCGGTAGACGACCCCGTGTGTCCGTTGTTCCAAAACGGTTGATTCCATTTTATGCAGATCTTTGTACGACGAGGATCCGACGAAGACATTGAAATTCTCTCGCTGCTCGAAACCGAGCGCCGAGAATCGCTCGACCAGTTTCGCGGTGGCTCGCAACTTTCGGCGACGGTAAAACCTGTCGCGCCGAACTGGCAATCGGCGCTCGACGACGACGACACGGCGATTTTTGTCGTGGGGGATCGCGGCGAAGTGATGGGTTTTGCTTTGGCCCGAAAATCAAAACGCGAAAATTCGAGAATTGCGACGGTCGAGCAGATCTTTGTCACAAAAAATGCGCGTGGTCTGGGTCTGGGAGACAACCTGCTCGCGACGGTCTTGCAGTGGGCCAAAACCGAGGGCCTCGCAGCCCTCGACGGCTATGCACTACCGGGGGACCGTGAAACCAAGAACTTGTTCGAGCGGGCCGGCCTTGTTGCACGACTTATCACCGTGACGACCGACCTACTCGATTAACTGGGTCCCTACTTGCCCTTCCAATTCGGCGGGCGCTTTTCAATGAACGCGGTGAGCCCTTCTTTCGTGTCTTCCGACGACAAAACCGCGCCGAACTCTTTGTTGGTCATTTCGATCAGGGCCTGGTCAGATTCTGTGGCGGCCGCCAGGACAACTTTTCGGCTGGCCCAAACGGCAAGCGGAGCCGCCTTGCAAACGCGCTTCGCGAGATCCAGCGCGCCATCGAGAGCGTGGTTCGGTTCGACCAGTTTGTTGACCATCCCGAGGTCGTAGGCGCGTTGCGCTGAAAACGGTTCGCCGGTGAGAATCGCCTCCATTGCCGCCGCCCGACCAATCGCGCGGGGCAATCTGAACAGTCCACCCGCGCCGGCGATCAGATTTCGGGTCGCTTCGGCCAAACCGAATGTTGCGCGGGTCGTGGCCACGACCATGTCGCACGCCAAAACCAATTCGCATCCGCCCGCGGTGGCCAACCCGTCGACCGCCGCGATGACCGGTTTTTTTCTCGCCCGATAGACGAAGCCACCGAAGCCCCCTCTAGCGGTGTTGAGCGCGGCGGCGTTGCCCGAGTTGATCGCTTTCAAGTCGGCACCCGCGCAAAACACCGGACGCTCCTGACCCGCGGTGTTTGCGGCGAGAATACCGATCCACACATCGGGATCTTGTTCGAGTTTGTCAATCGCGCTCTCGATTCCGCTGGCGACCTCTCCGTTCACCGCGTTTCGCGCCTCGGGACGATTCAAGGTGATGATCGCGACCTTGTCGCGCACTTCATACTCGACGATGTTGGCCATCGCCCAAGGTTAATTGATCAGACAGCGGAGGCTTTTGGTCGGCGACGATATTCTTTTTTGACTCGAGGGGGTCGCAGAGGGCGCGGGGCAATTGCGCCCGGTTGCACTTCAATCGCGAACAGCGCCGCGATCTGGGGAATCAACGGAGCGAGTCTTTTGACCGTGTCGCGCAGCGCGTCGTTTGTGGTTTGCGGCGAGCCCAACGGTTTGACGAGCGAGCGAATCGGCGAAAAGGCGAGGGCCTCGAGCACGGCGATCCATCTATCCGAGGTCGCGTCGACAGCCAAAGAATTGGTAGCAAGTTTGGCCAGTTGTTGTGCCAGATCGGCAGGAAATGGAACGCCGGCCTTGGGCGGCTCACCCGACATCCTGATCGCCCGCAAAACACGATTTGCGGAAATCGCGAGACGAAGATCATCGAGCCATTGGGTGAATTCGGCCTCTTGGCGGCTCTTTAGGGCCTGTTTGAGTTCTGCGGCGAGTGCACGGGTCGATTCATCGCGCGCGACCATTGGGTCGTCGGCGCCACTGACCACAGCGCGGAGATCGCGCAGGTCGAGTCGGGGCAATTCATTTTTTGCCGCGTCGGCCTTGTCGAGCCATTCGGCGACGCGCAATTTGGGCAAAATATCTTGGGCCATTTGAATCAAGCCGTCGGCCTTTATCTCTGGTTTGCCTTCGGCTTTGAGTGCGGTGTTCTGTTCTTTGATCGCCTCGCGCACCGCACGCAGGCCGCCCGCCAGAGCGCGCTCGGCAACGCTGCGCTGTTCGGCGGGCAAGGCAGCGAGCACCGCGCTGCGGTGGGTTCGACTTGGTTTGAGACGCTTGGCGGCGGGGCGAACGGGCAACTGAACAACCGGGGCAGATGGTGGTTTTCGATCGGACCTCGGCGCGCGACGCGCTGGTTTTTCCTTCGCCTCGGTGCCACCTTTGGACGTGCGCCGTGGCTTCGAGCCACGCCCAGATTTCTTGCGCCCGGCGAGATTTTCGGTGACGGTTTTGAATGGTTGGCCGTCGATGAGCTCGAGAAATGTAGCCTTTTGCGACCTGTCTCGCTGCTGAATCACGGCCAACACGGTGACGCCGTCGATGTCGAAGTCGGCCTCGATTTTCAGCACGTCGCCGACTTTGCTCGACCCCGGCAGGAGCGAAGAGTCAACGACGCCCTTCGGAACCTTGGCGCCGGCGGCCCGCCATGTCCACGAACCGTCGCCGCGCGTGCTCGTGAGTTCGACATCAAGGCGTCTAGACATGAGCCTTAACGGTATAGGCAAATAGAAAGATCTCGGCCGAAATAGTACGGTGATTTCATGGCTGTATACGCGCTAGGTGATCGCGTTCCGAAGATTCACGACTCGGCATTCGTGCACCCCGAAGCGGTGGTCATTGGCGCGGTAGAAATCGGCGCCGAGTCGACGATCTGGGCCGGCGCCGTGTTGCGGGGCGACGACGGTGAGATTCGTATTGGCGCACGAACCAGCATCCAAGACAATTGCGTCGTGCACACGACGCCAGAAACACCGACCATCGTCGGTGATGACTGCGTGATCGGGCACATCGTGCACCTCGAGGCCTGCACGATTCAGTCAGGAGCCCAAGTCTCGACGGGGGCGATCGTCTTGCATCGGGTCGTGGTCGAATCGGGCGCAGTTGTCGGGGCGAATTCGGTCGTTTTGAACGACACGGTCGTGCCGGCCGGGGCGCTCGCGGTGGGCTCGCCGGCAATCATCAAAGCAGGACGCACCCATCGCGAAGATATCGATCACGGCGCCCGGGTGTACGTGGCCAAGGGCAAGCTGTTTCGCGAAAAACTGCGCAAAATTCGCGATTGACGAAGTTACGACCCGACGACAGACAGCAATTCGGACAAGTCGAGGCGCTCCGATTCGACGAGGTAACTGTTCGCCGCATCTCGGCGAAATTGACGGCACAGATCCGGGCGAAAAAAGCGCGCGCCTTCGCGGATCACATAGTTGAGGATGAAAAAGCGATAGGCGAACGGCAAGAACTCAATTTCTTGGCGACTCAACTTGAAGACGTCGTTGTAGGCGGCGATGAATTTGACGAATCGGGGCTCGACAAGGGTGTGCGCGGAATAGGTGAACTGGGTTCTGTCTCCCGTGCGAGACGAGACCCGACTCAGGAAATAGAAGTCCAACAGCCTTGATTCAATGCGAAACCAGTCGTAATCCCAGCGCGTGGCGAGCCTGAACCTGGGCGACGAGTGCGGCGAGTTGGACTCGACCGAGAAGTTGCCGAGATTCCAGTCGACCAGGATCGGGATTCGTTGCCACTCGTCATAGTGGACCTTCTCGAGATGCAGCAAAAAGTCGTGGGTGAACCGTCGCAGCGTCGAGATCGCGAGCGAGTCGAGCGCAAAGTGTTCGCCCGCCTGGTCGTCGTTCAGCAGGTCGTAGAGATGAATCGCGTCGCTCTTTACCGAATTCGAGGTGGGGGGCATAGTCGGGGCGATGTCGGCACAGGCGAGGTGAAACTCGGCGATCTCGCGGGCGAGAGTGGTGACGTCTTGGTCGTCGAGAATTCTCGGCAGTCCGGCAGCGCCTTGGACATCCGTATAAAAGGCCGCCCAGCAGTTTCCGTCGTACCAGGTGAACGGCCGAGAGTCTTTCGATAGCACCTCGGCGAGAAAACCCGACCACCGACCGCCGCGCAACTGCGCGCTGCATCGAGCCAGCCGATCGTGGTCTTCGGCGAACAGAAAATACGAACCGTATGAGCTGACTTTTGCGATCAGCGTGCTCGCGTCGTCGAGGGTGATTCGAAACACGCGGTTCGTCGAGACATGCGCCGAGATTTCATCGAATTTGACGATCTTGCGAGCGTCGGCGTAGACCGACCAGGCATCACCTACGGTTTGTCGGGCATTCGGCAGCGACTCGCCACGAAAAGGCAACTGCGAGACCACGTCTCATTCTCGCAGAGATTTCGATCGGTTGTTAAGAGCGGGCGCGCACGCCAATCGGTGCGATCAGATGAAAGCCCGCGTGGTGCCGCTGTTCTTCGGATTCGCCGCCCCAGAACCCATATTCATGATGATCCCGGGCAAACTCTCGACAGGTCTGCAGAACCGTGCACGTGTCGCAAACCGCGCGCGCCATCTGCTCGCGCTGTGCACGGGCTTGTGGTCGCTCGGCGGCCGACGGAAAGAACACGTCGGTGAGCCCGCGACAGGCGGCATCGTTCATCCATTTGTCGTCGGTCGCGATTCGTCGTTGAAAAAAGTCAAACGCTGACACGCCAAGCAAACTAGGCGATATCTAACTGATCAGTCAATTAGATCTTGAGCGCTTGTGAAACCGCCTCGGCAAACGTGTCGATGTCCTGGGATTTGACGTCCCATGCCGTCATCCATCGATATTTGTGGTTGGGGGCGTCCCAATCCCAAAAGAACGCCCAGTCTTGCAACGCCTGGGCGGCTCGCGGCTGAATTGTCGGAAAAAGGCTGTTCACGGCCGGGGGAGCGTGCAGGCCGAGCGATTCGTGATGCCGGGTTTTTTCGTACAAGGCGAGTGCCATCGCATTGGCTTGACCGCCAAGTTTGAAAAACAGATCAGTCCGCAGCAACTCGATGTATTGCGCCGAAATGAACCGCATCTTGCTGTGCAATTGAGTTATCTGTTTGCGGATATTCTCGACGCGATCGCCGAGACCCGTGTTGAAAAACACGACGGCTTCGCCGAACACCAAACCCGCCTTGGTGCCACCGAAACTCAACACATCGACCCCGGCGTCGACGGTGAAACTACGCAAAGCCTGCGGGCTGGCGCCGAGTGCCGCGGCGGCGTTGGCTAGTCGCGCGCCGTCCATGTGCACGAGCAAGCCGTGCTGGTGCGCCACGGCACAAATTTCGCGCACCTCGCCGGCCGAGTAGAGCGTGCCCAGCTCCGTGGCCTGGGTTATCGACACGACGGCGGGCTGGGCGTGGTGAATGTTGCCGCGCAAGTGCACGACGTCCAAAATGTCTTGCGGCGTGAGCTTGGCATCGGGCGACGGGCGGGTCTGAAGTTTGGCGCCGAGAATTCGTTCGGGTGCGCCCGCTTCGTCGACGGCGATGTGAGCCATCTCGGTGCAGACGACCGAGTCGGCGGGCTTGAGCATGCAGGCGAGGGCCAAAACATTGGCGCCCGTGCCGCCGTACACGAATTCGGTGCGCACTTGGCGACCGAACAGATCGTTGAACAGTTGCCGAGCCTGCTCGGTATACACGTCTTGGCCGTAGGCGAGAGCATGATCGGCGTTGGCTCGAACCAACGCCTGAACGATGTCGGGATGCGCCCCGGCGGCGTTGTCAGACGCCATCATCCGCGGCGGGCGAGGCAGGCTAATTGGCACGGTTCAGTATGCCCACTCGGACAACTCGACTCGGGTAGGTTTCTGTCATGACGAAATCAACGGAACTCAAAACCCACGAAGATCGTTGTCAATGGTGCCGTTCGCCGTTCAGCCAGCGCCAAGGGGCGGGCAGGCCACGCCGGTTTTGCAGCCAGGCGTGTCGCCAATGGGACTGGGTGGCGCGGCAGCGGGCCACCGAACTGGCCCTGAGCGAAGACGAATTGGTGATAGCCCGCAAGGAACTTGACGCCTTGCGCGACCAGATCTATGTCTTGAAGTGCGCGATCGCCGACGTCGAGGCCGACCTCGACCCGGCGGTAGACCCGACGACCAGAGACTTCAAAGCGGCTCTCAAATGGCTTCTACAGGCCGCCAAACCGCTGGCAAACGAGCAACTGCACCCGAGTCCGAGCCGGGCCGCATGAGCCCTGTAAGGCCTGTTCTGGCGCGTCTGGGTAAATCCCAATTCGCCCATAATGTTAGTTATGTAAAGTTAATGGCGAGTTGAAGCAAGCGGTTTCGTCGGATCCACGCTTCCCTGCCAACATCGTCTCGTATGCCTGCACCGAAGTCGTTGCCAAATCTCGGCATGGATGCCAGTGCCGTATTTGACGCCCTCGAGGCACTGCGGTGCGATGATGTGCGTTGGCGTGAGGGTCGAGCCTTCAGCCTCGCCTATAACGCCGGCCCCGAGGTGCTGGCTGTGGCTGAAGAGGCCTATCGGCGGTTTAGTGGCGAGAACGCCCTGAACACGGATGCGTTCCCGAGTTTGCGGCAAATTCAGGCCGATGTCGTGGATATGACCAAGCCGTGGCTCGGCGCCTCGGCAGATGCCGCGGGGTACATGACCTCGGGTGGCACCGAGAGCATCTTGATGGCCGTCAAGTCGGCGCGCGATCGTCT
>VFZD01000002.1 GCA_016871295.1 Actinomycetota bacterium
GTAAGAAGGAACTCGCCCGTAAGAAGGAACTCGCCCGTAAGAAGGAACTCGCCCGTAAGAAGGAACTCGCCCGTAAGAAGGAACTCGCCCGTAAGAAGGAACTCGCCCGTAAGAAGGAACTCGCCCGCAAGAAGGAACTCGCTCGTAAGAAGGAACTCGCTCGTAAGAGGGAGTTGGCGCGGAAGAGGGAGTTGGCGCGGAAGAAGGAGTTGGCCCGCAAGAAGGAGTTGCGCAAGAGGCTCGAACTGCGCAGGAAACTCGAAAAGAAAAAGAAACTCGAACAAAGACTCAGGCGCGAAAAGATCAAAGCACTCAAGCAACAGCGCGAGCGCGACAGGCGACTGGCAATTGCCGAGCGCAAGAGGTTGCAACGAGAAAGACAAAAAGAAGCCCGGCGTCTGGCCAAAGAGCGCGCAAAGCTGAAGGCTCAAAGACTCGCCGAACGCATCGCGTTGCGAACAGCCAGAGAGAAGCAACGGCTCGAGGCCAAACTTGCCCGTGAAGCCGAGAAAGCGGCCAGACTCGCGGCCAAAGAGGCGGCACGCTTGGCGGCAATCGAGTCGACGCGCAAAAGGGTCGCACCTCCCAAACCGCCGATCATCAAGGGGGTCATGCAAGATGGCATAACCCCGACCAAGGAATTCAACATCGAGTTCCTGAAGTCGCAGCGCGAGTTGTTGATCGCCGAACGTCGAAAGTTGCTCGGCCAGGCCAACCAACTTGAAAACGAGGCCAATGCGATCGTCGAAAACTCCGAAATGGGCGACGTGCAGTTCGACGACGAAGGTGGTGAGGGCGACACGATGGTCGTCGAGCGCGAGCGCGATCTCACGCTTTCTGCTTCCGCCCGCCAGACGGTGCAAGAAATCGATGACGCATTGAAACGGCTCGAGACCGGCGACTACGGATATTCGACCCGGTCTGGTCTGCCGATTCCTCGCGAGAGGCTCAAGGCGCTTCCGTGGACGACCGAGTTGGTGGTCGAGCGCGTGGGTGGCATTGGCTCCTACTGACGATCCCCGGTCGTTGGTCAAACTTGTAGTCGCCGTCGTCCTCATTCTCGATCAGGCGACCAAGCATTGGGCGCTGAACGAACTGGCGAACGGTCGCACGATCGATCTCGTGTGGACGCTTCGATTCAATCTCGTGTTCAATTCAGGAATGGCGTTCTCGCGTGGGCAAGGCTCGGGTCGCATCATCGGGTTGTTGGCCATCGCGGTGATCATTTGGCTCTGGCGTGGGTTGTCGCGACGGCAATCCAGGCGCTCGACATTCGGCATGGCGTTGTTGATCGGTGGCGCGATGGGCAATGTCGTCGATCGACTGTTTCGCGGCGACGCCTGGCTGGGTGGTTCGGTGGTTGATTTCATCGACCTGCAATGGTTCCCGGTCTTCAACATCGCCGACTCGGCGGTCACGATCGGCGCATTGCTGATCATCCTCTCGCTCTACACGACGCATCTGCGTTCGAAGTCGATGCAGTCGTGACGCCAGAGAACCCGGCTATCGACGACTGGGCCGCACGAGTCATCGACGAAACCGTGCCGGCGGCACTGGCGGGCGAGAGAATTGACCGAATCGTTTCGATCATCGCCGACATTCCCCGAGCCGCCGCATCTTCGTTGATCGAAGCCGCCGCCGTCAAACTCGACGGACATCTCGTCGTCGCCGGAAAAGTCAAGGCACGAGAGGGCCAAAAACTTGTCGTCGATCTTTCGTTGTTGCCGAGGAAACAACTGCCGTTCGCCGAGCCCGAAATTGCGCTCGAAGTCGTCTATTTCGACGAAGACCTGATCGTGCTCAACAAGCAGGCGGGAGTCGTGGTTCACCCCGGCGCGGGAAACCCGACTGGCACATTGGTCAATGCCGCGCTCGCCAGATTTCCCGAAATCGCCGATGTCGGCGATCCGTTTCGCCCCGGCGTGGTGCATCGCCTCGATGCCGGCACGACGGGTTTGATGATGATGGCCAGAACCCGACGGGCCTATGAGGCATTGGTCGACGCGCTTGCGAGGCGGGTCGTTTCGCGTCGGTATCTCGCCTTGGTTTGGGGCCACATGAGCGCGGTTTCGGGTGTCATCGACGCCCCGTTGGGTCGTGATCAGCGCGATCCGACAAAAATGGCGGTGGTCGCAGATGGCAAAACTGCGCGCACCAACTACGAAGTGCGACGGGCGTTCAATTCGCCGGTGCCGTGCTCGCTTCTGGAATGCGGTTTGGAGACGGGTCGAACGCACCAGATTCGCATCCACCTTGCGACTCTCGGACACAGCGTCGTCGGTGACTCGATTTACGGCGGGGCGCGCAGCGTCTTGTCTTCGCCACGCCCGATGTTGCATGCGACGTCGTTGAGCTTCGATCATCCGATCTCGGGAAAGCAAATGAGTTTCAGCGCAGAACTGCCCGCAGATTTTGCGGGCGTTCTCAAGAAATGTTCGTGAAACTATTTTTTGGCCGAGGGCCAGGCCGCCTCGCCGCGTGAGATCGCGGCGACATCTTCAAGCGTGTATTTGGCGAGGTGCTCTCGCATGTATTCGCTGGCCAGGTTCCAGACGGCCAACAACACGCACTGGCCGTCGTGATCGCAGGCCCCGTCTTTGTGCGGTTCACCGAAATCTCCGACCGAGATTGGTCCGTCCACGGCCGAAATGATTTCAGAGAGTCGAATCTCGTCGGCGGGTCGGGCCAAGATATAGCCGCCCCCCACACCGCGTTTCGACTTGACGAGACCTGCGCCCTTCAGCGCCAACAGAATCTGCTCGAGATATGGCTGGGGCAGAGCGGTTCGTTCGGCGATGTCGCGCACCGAGGTTGGTCCTTCATCGCTGACGTGAAGAGTCAGCGAGAGAAGCGCGCGACAGGCGTAGTCACCGCGAGTAGAAATGCGCACGGCGTCATTCTATGACTTTTCACCAAGCCACAAAAAGCGGGGCGCACATCGCTGAACTACTCTCAAGAGTCACGAGATGAAATCACCGAAAGCATCGAGTCCGCGTCTTCCCGACTACAAAGGCGCGTGTATCACCGGCATCATTCCGACCATTCTCGGACCAGGTGGCACCCGCGATCTTCCCGACTGGATGCCGAAGTGCGTGCAGAACTGCAAACAGGTCGTGTTGCTCGTGATCGATGGACTGGGTTGGCACCAGTTGCAAAAGAACCTCGCCAATTGTCCGACCTTGGCGGCGATGCAAGGTTCGTCGATCACCACGGTGGCGCCGACGACCACCGTAAGCGCCCTCGCCTCGATCACCACTGGGTTGGCGCCGGCCGAACACGGTCTGGTCGGTTACCGAATCGACATGGGCGCACAAGTCATGCAGATGCTGAGATGGGGCGACGAAAAGGGAGATCTGCGAAACCTCTATCGCCCCGAGGTCGTTCAGCCGTGTCCGCCGTTCATGGGTGCGAGCGTGCCGGTCTTGAGCAAAGCCGAACTCGAGGGCACGGCTTTCACCGAGGCGCACTTGCGAGGTGCAAGGCCGATGGGGTGGCGCACACCTTCGAGCATCGCCGTAGAAGTGGGTCGACTGCTTCGGGCGGGGGAAAAATTCGTCTATGCCTACTACGACGGCGTCGACAAAATCGCCCATGAGCGCGGCTTCGGCGAGTTCTACGAGGCCGAGCTGCGAACCACCGACATGATCGTGCACGGCGTGCAGGCGGCTCTGACCCGTGGCTCGGCTTTGCTCGTCACGGCCGATCATGGCCAGGTGATGGTCGGTGAAAACACGATCTCGCCGCATCCCGATGTTTTGGCTTTGACCGCATATCAATCGGGCGAGGGCAGGTTCAGGTGGTTGCACGCGCGCAACGGCGCAAGCGCAGAACTTCTGGCTCGGGCGACGGCACATCACGCCGATCAGGCATGGGTCGTCAGCAAGGCACAGATAATCGAGGAGAACTGGCTCGGGCCGCGGCTCGGGGTCGCGACCAAAAAGCGCCTCGGCGACGTGGCGTTGGTCGCCCGCGAGCCGATCAGTTTCGACGATATCGCCGAAACGGGGGCGCTATTGTTGCAGTGTCGACATGGTGCTTTGACCGACGATGAATTGGATGTACCGTTGCTCGCCACGGCAGTTCAATGATAAATTTGGCGACCCAAGATGAGTAATTCAGAAGAAAAATCCCCCGAGATTCCGCAAACCGAGATCGTCGGCGAGCCCGACGAGGTGGTTCTTGAAACCGTCACCGCGCCGGCCAAGGTGATGCGCATCGGGTCGATGATCAAACAACTTTTGGACGAAGTTCATTCGATGACCCTCGACACGCCGTCGCGCGAACGGCTCGCCGAAATCTACGATCGATCGATCGTCGAGTTGGCCGAGGCGTTGTCGCCCGATCTGCAAGAAGAGTTGCGCATGCTTGCCCTGCCCTTCAACGACGGCGATGTGCCGTCCGACGCCGAGTTGAGGGTGGCAAAGGCGCAACTTGTCGGCTGGCTCGAGGGTTTGTTTCACGGCATCCAAGCCACGATGTTCGCCCAGCAGCTTTCGATGCGACAGATTGCCGAGCAGCGACAAATTCAAGCGGGGCAAAACCCCAACGCCCAACCAGGAGACCGTCCGGGAACATACCTGTAATGGGCAAGGCGTTCACCCATTTGCATGTGCACACCGAGTTCTCGATGCTCGACGGGGCATCGCGACTCGACGAACTGGTCGATTGCGCGGTGGCCGACGGTCAGCCCGCGCTCGGCATCACCGACCACGGCAACATGTACGGCGTCATCGACTTCTACAAAGAGTGCACGAAACGCGGCATCAAACCGATAATCGGCACCGAGGCCTATATGGCCTACGAGTCGAGACACGAACGCCCGACCAGGCGCGGACGAATGGACGACAGCGGTGGCGACACCGAAGCGGGCAAGAAGCTTTATTACCACCTCACACTTCTCGCCGAAAACAACCAGGGCTACAAAAACCTCATTCAGTTGGCGAGCCTGGCGTTTCTCGAGGGCTACTACTACCAACCCCGTATGGACTGGGAACTTCTCAGGAAATATAGCGGTGGTCTGATCGCGACCTCGGGTTGTCTCGGTGGGCACGTGCTGCAGGCGCTGATGAACGGCAAAGAAGAAGAGGCGCTATCGACCGCGGCGCGACTGCAAGACATTTTCGGCAAGGAAAACTTCTTTGTCGAACTGCAAGACCACGGCATCAAACTGCAGATCGAGAACAACCCGAAACTGATCAAGATCGCAAAAAAGCTCGGTGCGCCGTTGTTGGCGACGAATGACTGTCACTACACGCGTCGCGAAGACAGCGCCGCCCACGACGCGTTGTTGTGCGTGCAAACTGGTTGCACGATCGACGACCCGAATCGACTCAAGTTTGAAGGGCACGAGCACTATCTGAAGACGGCCGAAGAAATGCGATGGTTGTTTCGTGAGCAACCCACGGCCTGCGACAACACTCTTTGGGTCGCCGAACGGGCCAAGGTCGACATCCAGTTCAACGTGCCCGTTTTGCCGAACTTCCCGATTCCCGACGGTTTCGCCGACGATCACGCGTATCTCGAGCACATCACTTGGCAAGGAGCAAAACACCGTTGGGGAGAAAAGCTCGCGCCCGAGGTCGTCGAACGCATCGCCTACGAATTGTTGACGATCAAAACGATGGGTTTCAGTTCGTATTTCCTGATCGTCGGCGATCTGGTGCGACACGCCCGCGAAAAATCGATTCGTGTCGGTCCGGGTCGAGGATCTGCCGCCGGTTGTGCCGTGGCGTACTCGTTGCGGATCACCGATCTTGATCCGATCAAGTACGACCTGTTGTTCGAGCGATTCATGAACCCGGGTCGGCAATCGATGCCCGATATCGACATGGACTTCGATTCGCGCTACCGCGACGAGATGATCAGATATGCGGCCGAGAAATATGGTCGCGATCACGTCGCCCAAATCATCACGTTCGGCACGATCAAGGCGCGCAACTCGGTTCGTGACGCCGCACGAGTCTTGAAATTTCCCTATGGTCTGGGTGACAAAATCGCCAAACTCATGCCGCCGGTCGTGATGGGGCGCGACACGCCGCTCAAATACTGCTTCGAAGAAAGCGAGCAATACAAAGACGGCTACCGCGCGGCGGGCGACCTGCGGGCCCTTTACGACAGCGACCCCGACGTCAAGACGATCATCGACACGGCTCGAGGGCTCGAGGGGCTCAAGCGCAGCGTGGGCATCCATGCGGCCGCCGTCGTGATCACCAAAGAACGACTCACCGAGTATCTGCCGATCCAGCGAAAAGCCGAACCAGGCCAACAGGCCGACGAGGCCCCGATCGTCACCCAATACGAAATGCACGCGGTCGAAGAGTTGGGCCTGCTGAAAATGGACATCTTGGGTCTGCGCAACCTGGACGTGATCACCGATACGAACAAGATGATCCAAAAATTCGGCAACCCGGACTTCGACATCGACAAAGCGCCGTTCGACGACAAAAAGACCTTCGCCCTGTTGCAGCGCGCCGACACGATCGGCGTGTTCCAACTCGAATCGACCAAGATTCGGGCCCTCGTGCGCAGCATGGTGCCACGCACGATCGACGACATCGCGGCGATCGTCGCCCTTTATCGACCTGGTCCGATGGGTGCGAACATGCACAACGACTACGCCGACTACAAAAACGGCCGTAAAACACCCCAGATTTTTCACGAAGATGCCCGCGAACTGCTCGACGACACTTTCGGTCTGATGATCTACCAAGAGAGCATGATGCGCGTGGCGCAGAAGTTCGCCGGCTACAGCCTCGAGAAGGCCGACGACCTGCGCAAGGCATGCGGCAAGAAGAATCGCGCCGACATGAAAAAACAGCGCGCGAGTTTCGAGCAGGGTTGTCTCGACAACGGGTATTCCAAGGAACTGGGTGAGAGTCTTTTTGACTCGATCGAGAACTTCGCCGACTACGCGTTCGGCAAAAGCCACGCCTACGGCTATGCCTTCATCGCCTATCAAACCGCCTATCTCAAGGCGAATTTCCCGATCGAATATCTCTCGTGTCTGCTCACAAGCGTCAAGGCGAGTTACGACCGCGCAGCGATCTTTCTGGCCGATGCGCGGGCCCGCAATATCGTCGTCAAAACACCCGACATCAACACTTCGGGTGTCGATTTCGTTCCCGTGGGCGATGGTCAGCAGCGCGTGATCAGTTTCGGTCTCTCCGCGATTCGCAACGTGGGTGAAGCCTTGATCAGCCAGCTGGTCGAGTTTCGCGAGGCAACCGGGCCGTTCACTTCCTTTTATGACTTCGCTGACCGTGCGCCGATCGGCGTGCTCAACAAGCGCACCGTCGAGTCGTTGATCAAGGCGGGGGCTTTCGACTCTTTGGGCCATCCGCGCAAGGGGCTTTTGCTCGTCTTCGAAACGATCATCGAAAATGCGCTCAACCGTCGTCGCGAACGAGACCAGGGCGTGATGAGTCTTTTCGACGGCGCAGGCGAGACAGAGACGGCATTCTCGGAACAAGCCGAGATTCCGCAAATCAACTACGAAAAGGCCGAACAACTCAAAGTCGAGCGCGAAATGTTGGGTCTTTATGTATCCGATCATCCGTTGCGCGGTGTCGAGGGTCAACTGCGACGAAAGGTCGAGTGTTCACTGGCCGAACTCGAGGAGAAGGTCGATAATTCGTATCTGACTCTTGGTGGCGTCATCACCTCGGTGAATCGAAAAACGACGAAGAAAGGCGACCAAATGGCCGTGATCACGATCGAAGACCTGCAGGGCTCGATCGACGTCAACGTGTTCCCGAAGACCTATGCCAGTTTCAAGCACTTGATCGATGAAGACGCGATCGTCACGGTTCGCGGTCGGCTTGATCGGCGCGAAGAATCTCGTCTCGCGTTCAACGCCCAAGAGATCAAGATCGTCGAGCCGATGCGCGCCAGCGATATGAGCCTGCACATCGAACTGGGCGCCCGGGCCTTGTCGCAGGAGGACATCTTCAACCTGCAGGAGTTGTTGAAAGACCACGGGGGACAGACACCCGTGCATTTGCATATGCCGGGCGGCAAGAGTTTGCGTTTGGCCCCCGAATACAACGTCGACATCGACGGCGCAATCGGTATTTTGCGCGCCTCTTACGGCGACAGCGTCTACATCGGCTGACACTACAAAAAATCAGTCATCGGAAATCGGAGTTTTTGCTGGCAGACTTAAGGAGGTATGCCGTTAGTTGTCAAGACCATCGATGCCTCGGCGCTGGTTGATTCAGACCTCGACGATCTTGCCGCCATGGGTGGCGCGTTCGGCATCGGCGCGATTTCAAAGGCCAAAGAAGACTGGGTACTTTTTGCGAGCGCAAAACTCGACGGAAAACTCAACGGCTTCATGTTCTCGACGCTTGAGAGAATCGGCGGCACGCCCTGCGTGCTGCTCGGCATGTTGAGCGTCAAGCGGACGGCCAAGCGCGATCAGGTGCTCAAAGGTTTGATGAGCGAGGCGTATCACCGTGCGTTGATGGCGTTTCCCGACGAAGATGTCGTGGTCGGTTCGCGCTTTGTTCGTGTCGATGCGCTCGAGGCCTTCAAGTCGCTGACCGACATCATTCCCCGACCCGACCACCGTGCCGTGGGCGAAGAACGGGCCTGGGGCAAGCGACTGGCCCGTCGATTCGGCTGTGAGGCGCAATATGAGGACCAGTCGTTTTTGATCAAGAGCAACGGTCAAAGCGGCTTCCTTGATTTTGAGTCGCTCAAACCGGGCAAGGCACCCGCCGAGTTGGCGGAATTGTTCAAGAATCTTTCGACGAAGAAGTCGGGCGCCCTGGTCGTGCATGGTTGGACGATGACCGAGAACTTGTTGAAACTCGGCAAGCACTAGCAACCACCGATGCAGTTCGCGGACTGCGCAAGATCGCGCAAGATGGTGCGATCGTTTCGCGACAAGCCCGTTGCGCCCGAGTTGATCGACCGCATCGTCGAGATCGCGACATGGGCACCATCGGCGGGCAAGACCCAGGGCTGGCATTTGGTGGTGTTGCGCGAGGCAAACACGAAAAAGTTTTGGGACATCACTTTGCCCGAGCCGAGGCGAAAGAACTTCAGGTGGAAGAACTTGTTGAACGCGCCGGTGATCGCCCTCGTGTTCGCCGATCCGCAGGCGTATCTCCAACGCTACGGCGAGCCCGACAAGGCGCCGACAAATCTGGGCGACGATGTTTCGGCGTGGTCGACACCATATTGGACGGTGGACGCGAGTTTTGCGACCATGCAGTTGTTGCTCGCAACCCACGACCTGGGCCTTGGCGCATTGTTTTTCGGCGTGTTCAACGGAGAAGCACAGTTGAGGCAAGAGGTGAACGCACCCGAGCAAATGCAGTTGATCGGTGCGGTGGCGATTGGTTGGCCCGATTCGGTGGTGCAAACCGAAAAGGGCGGGAGTGCCCGTCGCGCGCGGCGCAAACCCCGCGAGGTGATTCGCGAAAATAGTTTCTAACGGTCTCGACCCAAGACCGTTACGAGATCTTCCGAATTGTCGACGGGCGCACTGCAGACATAGTCGCGGCACACATAGGCCAAGCCGTCGACCCTTGAATGCCACAGCGGTGAATCGAACCGTTCGCCATGCACCAAAACTGCATCGGGAAGCCAACAATGCTTGGCCGATTCGACCAGGTCGTTGCGTTGGCCGGCAACGACGATCTCGGTCAGCCCCGAATGCCTCAGGTTGGCGGCCATCAACAAGTTGGCGAACGCACTCGGTGCACCACCGACGATGCGCGAAAACAATCGCAGAATTTTGTCGGCCGATTCTTTGAAACGGTCGTTGCCCAAAATCGACCCCAGCCTGATCAGCGCTGTCGCCGCGGTCGAGTTGGCCGAGGGGGTCGCATTGTCGAGCAGATCCTTTTGGCGCACCACGAGTTTCTCGGCGCGGCCGGCGACCGTGAACACGCCGCCGTTTTTCGCGTCCCAATAGTCGGTCAATAGTTGCTCGGCAACTTCGGTCGCCCTTGCAAACCAAATCGATCGGCCGGTCGCTTCACCGAGTCGAGTGAACGCATCGACCAAGTGGGCGAGATCGGCGGCCAAAGCATGGTGCCGAGACTTGGGCGAACCCGACTCTTGCCAACTGCGCCTCCATTCGAACCCTTGATCTTTGGTTTCGACCCGCAGGTTTTGGTAGAGAAACTCTCCGTTCTGTTCGGCGAACACCAGCCAATCGGGTCGGTTCAACAGCGACGAACTTTCGGCCAACGAGACCGTCATCATTGCGTTCCACTCGGTGAGCACTTTGTCGTCCAGCAGTGGGCGAGGACGAAGGCTCCTGGCTTGCAGAAGCTTCAAGCGAATCTGGTTCAGTCGCAGGTCGCGTCGCAGGTCGCCGCGATGATTGAGCCTGGTCGGAATATTTTTCCCCTCAAAGTTGCCTGACTCGGTTATCTCGAAATAGTCGAGCGCGAGTTCGGCTTCGTCGGGCGGCAATATTTCGCGCACTTCTTGGGGCGTGAAAACATAAAAGTGTCCTTCGTGCGAATGACCGTCATCGTCCATCGAGTCGGCGTCTTCGGCGCTGAAGAACCCACCCGACGGGTGGCGCAGATCGCGCAGCACATATTCGACGATCTCTTCGCAAACCTGTTCGTAGCATCTCTCGGGGAAAATCCTCGCCGCGTGCGCGTATACGCGCAGCAACAGCGCCTGGTCGTAGAGCATCTTTTCGAAATGGGGCACGAGCCACTTTTCGTCGACGCTGTATCTGGCAAAGCCACCGCCCAGATGGTCGTACATTCCGCCCGATGCCATCGCATCGAGTGTCGTGGTGATCACCGTCTCGAGTTTCGGGTTCGGCGCGGTCAAATATTTGCGCAACAACAGATCGATGTTCATCGTGCTGGGAAACTTCGGTGCCGCCCCGAAGCCGCCCCATCGCGGATCGAACGATTCGATCAAGCTTTCACACGCCGTGTCGATCAGGCCGCGATCGGGCAAAGACTTATCGGGCGCGATCTGCGCCGTTCTGCCGATCGATTCGATCAACGCCACCATGTTGTTTTCAAGTTCGGCGCGTCGCGTTCGCCATGCGTCGTCGACCGCTCCGATAAGTTTCAAGAACGAGGGTTTCGGAAAATATGTGCCGCCAAAAAACGGCCGTCCATCGTGGTCCATGAACACGGTCATCGGCCAGCCACCCCGGCCAGACATCGCCTGCACGGCGTCCATATAGATGGAGTCGATATCGGGTCTCTCTTCCCGGTCGACTTTGACGTTGACGAACAAGCGGTTCATGATCGACGCCGTTTCAGCATCTTCGAAGCATTCATGGGCCATTACATGGCACCAATGGCACGCCGAGTAGCCGACCGAAAGCAGAATCGGCACATCGCGATTTTTCGCCGCGGTGAACGCCTCGGCACCCCAGCTGAACCATTCGACCGGGTTGTGCTGATGCTGCCTCAAATAAGGGCTGGTCTCGTCGGCGAGTCGGTTGGGCATCGTGCGTCTTGATCAGACCTTTTGAACCACGGTGACAACCACCGTCTGAGACAACTTCGGGTACGGCTTTTTTGCCTGTGCGAAGATGCGAAGTTTGCACACTCCGGCTTCGAAAGTCGTCAAAACATTTTTTGCGATGCGACACGAACCCGAAACAACTCTTGCCGTCGTCGCGCCCGGTGACGCGCTGACCACCAAATCTTTGACCGCGACACTTCCGCCGACCTCCATCGTCGAGGTAGAAGTCCAGATCGCAGTGACCTTTGGCGTGGTCGCCGAGAACCTCAGTTGTGGCACTCCGTTGACCGAGATCAGGGTTCCGAAACGCAAGAACGCATTGATGTCTTTTCGGGTCGGCAAATAAACAGGTCGCTGAGCGCGCGAAATCGCCTTGCAGTCGGTCGGTATGACCAGAGTTGCTTCGCCAGGCGAGAGACATCGATACCACTGCAGTCTTTCGCTCTCGGGAATCTGAACTGTTCCGCCCACCGATTCTTCGCCGACATGACCAAGCGATGAGACGGTCGGAAAAACTACTTCGTCCGGGAAGTATCCGAGGCTCTTGAAGATTGCGTAGGCGTCAACCAGCCCGACTCCGAAAGTTTCGTCGCGACCCGCCAGGCCAAGGTCACGTGCAGTTGCGACCATCACTTCGCGAACCTGCTGTGCCGAATAGGTGGGTCGTGCGCTGAACACGAGAGCCGCGATGCCGCTGACGAAGGCCGCCGCCATTGAGGTGCCGCTCATGTTCAAGAAAGGTTCGGTCGCACCCGCACATCGGCGGGTGGCGTTGACCGTTATATCGGTACGAATCGTCGAGCAGATGTTGATACCGGGTGCGGAGATGTCGATATGCGAGCCCCGTTGGGCGAACGAGGGCGCGTTCAGCGTTTGATCGACCGCCGTGACGGCGATCGTCAAATCGTTGCCCGCCGGGTATGTAGTGCCTGCATTTGGCCCCCCGTTGCCCGCGGACGCGACCACCAAAACCGAATTGCTCGCCGCGTATTCGAGGGCCGACTGTACTGCCGAAGTTTGATTCTTGCCGCCGAGCGAGAGGTTGATCACTCGCGCACCTTGGTCGACGGCAAACCTGATCGCTACGGCCAGATCGAGTTCTGAACCGTCGCCACGCGAATCGAGAATTCGCACCGGCAAGATTTGCGCGTTCGGGGCGACCCCGGCGATTCCGATGTCGTTGTTCATTTGAGCCGCGATTATCCCCGCGACATGGGTGCCGTGCCCCGTCGTATCGACATCGCTCGTGTCATCGCCGACTCGACCCCTGATGATCGATCGCCCGGGCAGAAGATTGTTGTCCAAGTCGGGGTTGGGACCCGAGCCCGAGTCGACAACCGCCACGATCACACCGAAGCCGGTGGCGATCGGCCACACGTCTTTGACATTCGTGACTTGCAGGCCCCACTGATCGTCGAGCGCGAAGTCCTTGTTTTGTTTCACCGCCGCCGACACGGGTGAAGGCGAGGTGATGGCGATGATGCCGACGGAAACCGTCGCGAAAATCGCGATGCTCGCGACTGTTGGGCGAATGCTTCGTGCGAAATTTTTCAACGGTCAGGCACCTGTTGAATGAAAACCGCCATCGACATGAATGATCTCGCCGGTCGTCGAAGGAAACCAATCGCTCAAAAGCGCCACCGCGCTGCGCGCCACGGGCGTCGAGTCGTTGACGTTCCAGCCGAGCGGGGCGCGGGCGCCCCAAATGTCCTCGAATGCGGCGAATGACGGAATCGATTTTGCCGCCATGGTTCGTATCGGGCCGGAGGCGATCAAATTGCAGCGGATATTTCTTGGTCCGAGAGCCTTTGCCAAGTAACGGTTCGTGCTCTCGAGCGCCGACTTGGCCACGCCCATCCAGTTGTATGCCGGCCAGGCGACGGTGTTGTCGAAGTCCAGGCCGACGATCGAACCGCCCGAGGTCATCAGGGGCACGAAGGCGTCGGCCAAAGTTTTGAGCGAATAGGCCGAGATTTGGAGCGCGGTCGAGACATCTTGCCAAGTGGCCTGCATGAAATCATCGCCCAGACAGGCCGCGGGCGCGAACCCGATCGAGTGCAGAACGCCGTCGACCGTGCCAAGTATCTGCTGCACCGACCTTCGTGCCGAAGTCGTGTGTTCATCGACGGTCACATCGAACTCGACGACTTCGACGGGCAGCGGGAGTTTCTTCGAGGCTCGCTGCGTGATCGACAGGCCGCGGCCAGCACCAGTGAGAACTATCTTCGCACCCTCTTGTTGGGCGAGTTGGGCGACACCAAATGCCAACGACGCATCGGTCAGCACGCCGGTGATGACCAGATTCTTGCCCGCGAGAATACCCACGCGTTTAACGGTAGTTGGTCCGAACAGATATCGTTGCGGAGTATGCGCATCGGCTTGCTTGGCGGTACCGGTCCCGCCGGAGGCGCGCTCGGTTTGCGTTTGGCGTCGGTCGGCTACGAGGTGATCTTGGGCTCGCGCGACGCGAACAGGGCCCAGTCGGTGTGCGACGAGCTAAAGAAAAAGTGGCCCGATTACAAATTGAATCTTTCTGGCGGCGCTAACCACTCGGCGGCAAAGTGCGATCTCGTCGTGATCGCGACGCCGTGGGACTCGGCGGCAACGGTGGTCAACGAACACGCACAAGATCTTGCCGGCAAGATCGTGGTGACCATGGCCAACGCGTTGGTGCGAGTGGGCAAAGAGTTTCAGCCTCTGGTGACGCCACGCGGCAGTATCGCCGCCCATGTGCAGGCCGAGATTCCGCTGTCGAAGGTCGTCGTCGCATTTCAGCACTTGCCGGCGACCGAACTCGGTCGTCTCGGTCACGAGGTCGACAGCGATGTCCTGATTTGTTCCGACGACCCGACGGCGATCGCCACGGTTTGCGAGATCGTCGCGAAAATTCCCGGCTGTCGACCCCTGAATTCGGGCACCTTGTCGAACGCCATGGCGATCGAGGCGTTCACCGCGGTGTTGTTGCAGTTGAACGTGCGATACAAGACCCGTGTCGCACCCCGACTCACGGGCATTCGGTTGCCCGGTGATGCCGTTTGACGATGAGGTTGTATGACACCGCAAAAAGAAGTGTCGTAAATTTTTCACCAGGCAAACAAGTTCTGATGTACACCTGCGGCATCACGCCGTATGACGCGACCCACATCGGTCACGCATTCACTTTCATCTCGTACGACGTTTTACAGCGCCGCTTGATCGATGCAGGGCACCTCGTCAAATGTGTTCGCAATGTGACCGACATCGATGATCCGTTGTTCGCCAAGGCCCGCGAACTCGGCGTTCATTATCTAGATTTGGCCGCCGGTGAAGAGGCGAGGTTCGAGGCCGACATGAAGGCTCTAAACGCGTTGAGCGTCTACAGCACACCGCGTGCATCGTCGGCGATCGCGGATATTCGGGGGTTCATCGGCATGGTGCTCGACAGGGGTTTCGCCTATCAGGCGGGCGAGAGCGTCTACTTCGATGTCTCGAAGTTCGATTCGTTCGGCAGCGTTTCGAACTACGACCAACAGACGATGAAACGGCTCGCCGCCGAGCGCGGCGGCAAGACCGAGGATCCGCACAAAAGAAACCAGCTCGATTTCGTGTTGTGGCAACCGTCGGCCGCCGATGAACCAAGTTGGAACACGATGTGGGGATCGGGTCGACCCGGTTGGCACATCGAGTGCTCGGCGCTCGCGTTGCGCGAACTCGGAACGACGATCGACCTGCATGGCGGGGGCAGCGACCTGATCTTTCCGCATCACGAATGCGAACGAGCGCAGTCAGAGGCGGCGACCGGCGAATTGTTCGTTCGTCATTGGATGCATGTCGCGATGGTCTTGATGAACGGCAGCAAGATGTCGAAGAGCCTCGGCAACCTTGAATTCGTCGATCGTTTGCGCAAGGCCCATGATCCGCGGGCGATTCGCCTCGCGCTGATCGCCAATCATTACCGAACCGAGTGGGAATGGAATTCATCGGCGATGCCGTCGGCAGAAAAGCGCCTCGCCTCCTGGTCGAGCGCCAAGTCGGGTGACGGGCAGGCCGGGCTTGAGGCGGTTCGCCACGCCCTCGATGACGACTTGAACACGCCCGCAGCGATCGCCACACTTGACGCAGTAGCCGTCGCCGGACAAAGTGTTGTTGCAGGTGCGAGTCTGCTCGGCGTGGAACTAGACCGGTAGACGACAAGAGACGACGAGACTCGACGAGAGACGACGAGAGACGACGAGAGACGACGAGAGACAACAACGATGCGAGCGAAGAAAGTCAGTTTTGACCCGTCAAAGTATGTCGGGGCGACGAAGTTTCAGACGCGCTTCAGGCCTTTTTGCAGGTTCACGGCGCAACGACTGTGGCGATTCACTCTCATCGATTTCGACAAGATTCCGACGACGGGGCCGGCGATACTTTGCGCCAACCACATTAGTTTCCTCGACTCGGTGTTCTTGCTCACCTTCTCGCCGCGAAACATGTCGGTCGTCGGCAAGAGCGAATACATGGACTCGTTCAAGACGCGTTGGCTTTTCACCAAGATCGGGATGATCCCTCTCGATCGAACCGGCGGAGAAAACGCGACCGTGGCGATGTCCGTGGTCGAGAAAGTGCTCGAGCGTGGCGAACTCTTCGGGATCTTTCCCGAGGGAACCCGAAGCAGGAGCGGCAAGCTCTACAAAGGTCGAACCGGGGCGGCGAGATTGGCCCTGAAGTTCGGGTGCCCCGTGTTGCCCGTGGGGATCACGGGCACCGATGCGATCATGGCGCCCGACACGGTGATGCCGAAGTTCGGCAGGCGATGCAGGATCGAGATCGGCGACCCGATCGACACCCGCAAATATCTCGAGCGCGCCGACGATCCCGAGGTGTTGCGTCAGTTGACCGACGAGATCATGACGAAGATCCAGGCGCTGACCGGGCAAGAATATGTCCACGACTACGCGCCCAAGCGTTCGAGCGCAAATCGTTCCCATATCTAAAACCGTCGCAATCTAGACTGTTCGCGTGACAAAGGCGGCTTCGACGATCACTGTTCGTCTGCCCGACGAATCAACATGCGAACTTGCGCCAGGTTCGACCGGGCTCGATTTGGCGTCGTCGATCGGCAGGCGTCTGGCTCAGGCCGCCGTCGCCACGGTGATCGACGGTGTCGAGTCCGATCTGAATTTGCCGTTGCCCGATGGTGCCAGCGTCGCGATCGTCACCGCCGATTCTGACGCGGGTCGTCATGTCTTGCGCCATTCGACGGCGCATGTCCTGGCCCAGGCCGTCGTGCAGTTGTTCGTCGGCGCGAAGTTTTCGATCGGTCCGGCGATTGAAGACGGCTTCTATTACGACTTCGAACTGCCCGGCGGCAAGACGTTCAGCGACGACGACCTGGTGGCGATTCAGGGGCAAATGCAGAAAATCGTCGACGCCGATCAACCGTTCGTGCGCGCAGAGATGACCGCCAAAGAGGCGTTGCAACTTTTCAAAGACCAACCGTACAAATGCGAAATCATCGAGCGAGTAACCAAGGGCGACGCCGACCCGACCGACTCCCTCGAAGCGGGCAGCGCCGACGCGGTGAGCGTTTATCGCAACAGCGAGGCCTTCGTCGATTTGTGTCGAGGACCGCATGTGCCCTCGACGGGTCGTCTCGGTCACTTCGCGTTGATGAAGGTGGCTGGCGCGTATTGGCGCGGAAATGAAAAGGGTCCGATGTTGCAGCGCATCTACGGCACCGCGTGGGAGTCGAAGTCGGCGCTCGCCGAGCATCTGCACAGGCTCGAAGAGGCGGAGAAACGCGACCATCGTCGGCTCGCCGTCGAGATGGACCTGCTCTCGTTTCCGCAGGAGTTGGGCGGCGGGCTCGCGGTCTGGCACCCGAAGGGTGCGATCGTGCGCAAATTGATCGAGGACTACAGCCGCGAGCGTCATCAAAACGGCGGCTACAAATTTGTTTTCACCCCGCATTTGGCGAATGCGCATCTATTCGAGACTTCGGGTCACCTGCAGTTCTACAAAGACGGCATGTATCCGCCGATGGAGATGGACAACGGCGTCTATTTCCCGAAGCCGATGAACTGTCCGATGCACTGTCTGATCTATCGGGATCGCCAGCGCAGCTATCGGGAGTTGCCTCTTCGCCTTTTTGAACTGGGCACGGTCTACCGCTACGAGCGAGCCGGCACACTGCACGGCTTGTTGCGAATTCGCGGCTTCACCCAGGACGACAGCCATATTTTTTGCACCGAACAGCAAATGGCCGACGAGATCACCTCGTTGCTCGACTTCGTGCTGAGCGTTTTGCGCAGGTTCGGTTTCACCGAGTTCGATTTCAAGTTGAGCACGCGCAACGCCGAAAAGTCCCTCGGGTCGGACGCCATCTGGCAGAAAGCCACTGACGCGCTGACCGAGGCTTTGAATCGCCACGGGTTTCAATATTCCGTCTCGCCGGGTGACGCCGCCTTCTACGGACCCAAGATCGACATCGATGTTCGCGACGCGCTCGGCCGCAAGTGGCAGTTGAGCACCATTCAGTGCGACTTCAACCTGCCCGAGCGTTTCGGTCTCGAATACATCGCCAGCGACAATTCAAGAACGCGCCCGATCATGTTGCATCGCGCGTTGTTCGGCTCGATCGAAAGGTTTTTCGGCGTGTTGCTCGAGCACTATGGCGGGGCTTTCCCGACTTGGCTCGCGCCGGTGCAGGTGCGCGTCCTCGCCGTGGCTTCGGCCCACGAAAGCTATGCCGCGCAGGTCGTCGATCAATTGACCAAGTCCGGCTATCGCGTCGACCAACTCGTGGCCGACGAACAGTTGGGCAAGCGGATTCGCGCCTCGAAACTCGAGCGCATCCCGTATGTCTTGGTGGTCGGCGACGATGATCTCAAGAATTCGACGGTCGGCGTCAACCCGCGGGGTGGCGAGGTGCGCCGCGACGTGGGTCTTGCCAAGTTCATCGATCAACTCGCCGCGGATGTCGGCTAAATGAACCTGCTCGAACGAATCTGGAATGGCTGGCGCGCCGAGTATGTCGTGCACGGTCAGGGTGTGCAAAGGAAATCAGACGCATCGATATTCACGCAGATATTGCGCAGCGACCTGACCGACGAGCAGAGTTACATCGTGCATCGCGGTGCAAAGATTTTTGCCCTGATGAACGCGTTCCCGTATACAACGGGTCATCTGCTCGTCGTGCCATATCGCGAGGTCGCCGACCTCGAAAACCTCGATCCTGACGAGACCGCCGAATTGTGGTCGACGGTGACGACCGCGGTTAAGGTGCTGAAATCTGTCTACAAGCCCGAGGCGATGAACGTCGGCATCAACATCGGTGAAGCGGCGGGTGGCAGCATCGCCCAGCATCTGCATGTGCATGTGTTGGGTCGATGGGGAGGCGACACCAATTTCATGGTCTCCACCGCGAACACAAAAATCTTGCCCGAGGCGCTCGATGTAAGCGCCGATCGAATCAGAAAAGCCTGGGCCAACCAGAGTTGAGCGGCGGGAGCATGACGAATCAAAGCAACGAAAGTCGCGACGAGGTTCGCGACGAACTTCCCGAAGACCTCAACGTCTCGGCCTTTGTCGGGCCCTACAAGTTTCCTGACAACAGCCGGCGTCGCATTCCGGGCGTGATATATATGTCCCTCGCCGCGGTTTCGGCGTTGCTCTGGTTCACCCGGGGCGCGAGCGAGTCTGGCTTGGTGAGCAGGGGCTTTCTCGGCGCCGCGGTGCTGCTCGCGTTGGTCGGCGCGTTTTCTTTGTCGGCGTCTTGGCGCATGACCGTGGACGAAAAACTTGCGCTGATACACGCGACCCGCGCGGTGGGCTTCGCCGTCGGGCACGCATCGGCGCAACAGGTTTGGCGGGGGTTCAGAAGTCGACCGACCTGGCGGGTGATGTGTTACAGCGCGCAAGAGCCGCCACTGCAACGGGGTCTCGTGCTGATCGACGCCGTCGATGCGCGCGTCGTCGAGTGTCTGGTCGAAGATAATCCCGACCGTTAAGATTGAAGGATGTTCGACGGCAGGTTTCGCCATCAGGTTGAGAAGTTCGTGCGACCCGTCGGCGAACAACTTCGGCGCACGCGAATCTCGCCCGATCACCTGACGCTTTTTGGTGTCGTCATGGCATGTGGCGCGGCCGTGGCGATAGGTTTCGGGGTCTTGCGCCTGGGTTTGCTGCTCGTCGTTTTGGCGGCCCTGCCCGACCTACTTGATGGCGCGTTGGCCAAGGCAGCGAACCAGACCAGTCAGCGCGGCGCATTTTTTGACTCGACCGTCGACCGCGTCACCGATGCGATTCTGCTCGGGGGTGTGGCCTGGTTTTTGGCCTACCAGCGCGGCGCGTATGCGTCGGTTTTGGTTTTCGCCGTGATGGCTGTTTCGTCGCTCATTTCGTATCAACGAGCCAAGGCCGAGTCGCTGGGTCTGACCGCAACGGGCGGGCTAATGGAACGCGCCGAGCGAATCATCCTGCTGTGTGTCGGTCTGCTGTTTGATGCGCTGTTGTTTTGGGCGATGGCAGTGATGCTGGTTCTTGTCACCATCACGGCGATTCAAAGGTTCTTCAATGTCTGGAACCAAGCGGCGGTCGCCCCGGCTGTAGCCGACAAGGTTGCTTTGAGGCAATCGCGTCGCGCTTCGCGTCGGGCTCGTCGCGACGATCGTCGCTTGCGGGCTTCGCGTCGCCGTCGGGTTCAGTGATTCTTGGTTACCGAATAGTTTCTCGGCTCGCCGCGGTCGCACCTTCGTTCGTATTCCGAATCATCGACGCCACCATCGTGCCGATGATTTGTCTTTGTCTGCGTGCGAAGAGGCGGATCGTCGCCGCAAACATGCGCCGTGTCGACCCGAGTTTGCGCGGCAAAGAACTAAGGCGAGTCGTGAACCGGGCCTATCGAAGCTACGCGCGCTACTACATCGAAACTTTCAGGGTGCCGTTTCTGGACAAGCAGCAGATCGAGTCGGGTATCAACGTCGAGGGTTTTGAACACGTCCAGAACGCCCTGAGCAAAGGCAAAGGCGTGATTTTGGCGTTGCCCCACCTGGGCGGTTGGGAGTGGTCGGGGCGATGGCTGATCCACCAGGGCCATCAACTTCACGCCGTGGTCGAAAAACTCGAGTCTGAACCCGTGTTCAAAATGTTCACCGAACTGCGCAAAGGTTACGGAGTCTCGGTGATTCCGCTCGATGACCGTGCCGGCCTCGCGGTGCAGGGAGCGCTCGCAAGAAATGAGATCGTCGCTTTGCTCTGCGACAGAGATCTGCAGGGCAACGGCGTGAGCGCAGATTTTTTCGGCGAGTCAACGACCCTGCCCGCCGGCCCGGCATTCTTCGCGCTGCGCACGGGGGCGGCGTTGTTGCCGATCGGCACGTATTTTTCGCCGGGCTTCGACAAACATGAGACCGTGGTCATGCCGCCAATCGAGGTGACGCGGGTGGGTTCACTTCGTCAAGATGTTTCGCGGCTGACCCAAGAACTCGCGCACGCGATCGAGAGCCTGATCAAACGGGCCCCCGATCAATGGCACTTGTTCCAACCGAATTGGCCGAGCGACAAGACTGTCGAACGATAGCCATCGGTTGACGCCATTTAATCGACCTAGTCGCATGCCAGTTTATGGTCGTACCGTGTAGCCCGTGAAGTCGCTCTCGAAAAATCGTTCAGAGTCGGCGATGCCAAAACGCTCGCAGGTCGGCACGAAGTATGTGCGCAAAAAGATGTTGCGCATCGGCCTCGTTTGTCCGTACAGTCTGACGATCCCGGGCGGGGTGCAGGTGCAGGTGTTGGGGCTGGCCCGCGAATTGCGAAAGATGGGGCACGAGGCCCGCGTTCTCGGCCCGTGCGACGGCCCGCCGCCCGAGCCGTTCGTGACCCCGCTCGGCAACAGCCTGCCGACTGCCGCCAACGGTTCGGTCGTGCCGCTCGCGCCAGACCCCGCGGCGGCGTTGCGCACGATCAGGGCGATCAACGACGAATCGTTCGATGTGCTGCACCTGCACGAGCCGATCGCGCCGGGGCCGACCGTGACGGCGCTGCTGGTTCGACTCGCCCCGATGATCGGCACCTTTCACGCCGCCGGAGATATCGCGTGGTACGGCCGCTTGAGCAAAGGTGTCAACTGGATCGCGGATTTTCTCGACGCCCGAGCAGCCGTGTCGCCCCAAGCCAAAGAACTGGCATACAGATATTTGGGCGGAGATTACGAAGTTTTGTTCAACGGCATCGAGAACGATCTCTATTTCCGTGACGACTCGAGTCGGGGCGCGACCAACGCCGTCTTCTTTTGCGGCAGGTTCGAACCGCGCAAAGGCTTGGCCGTCTTGCTCGAGGCGTTCGAGAAACTCGCCGACGGCACCGAGTTGTGGGTCGCCTCGGACGGGGAAGGAATCGACGCCCTCAAGGCCAAGTATGCGCACGACCCGCGCATTTCATGGCTGGGTCGTATCACCGACGCCGAGAAAATAGATCGTCTCGCGCGATGCGCGGTCTTTTGCGCACCTTCCCTGCACAGCGAGTCGTTCGGCATCGTCGTGCTCGAGGCGATGGCCAGTGGCGCACCGGTGGTCGCCAGTGCGCTGGACGGCTACAAGAATGTCGCCACCGATGAAGTGAACGCGTTGTTGGTCGAACCCGGCGATGCAGTCGCCCTCAGCGAGGCGTTGACACGCATCATCGACGACAAACAATTGGCGACACGACTGCGTCTGGGTGGTCTCGAGCGGGCGAGGGAACTGTCGATGCGCCATCTGGCCGAGATCTATGTCGAGATTTATCACAAGGTTTTGGAGCGCGAGAGCGTCGATCCCGATCATCATCCAAAAAGTAGGATCGTGCGAATGTTCTCAGACCGAGTCTTGCGAAAACCGCAGTTCTCGTGAGCACCCACTAGAATAATTTCAAAGAAAGCGCGAGAAACAGATGTCGACTTGGATAATCGTGGTTTTGGTTCTGGTGGTGGCGGCTTTCGCCGTCTTGATCTACAACTCGTTGGTGCAAAAACGAAACCAGGTCAAGAATGCATGGTCGCAAATCGACGTGCAGTTGAAGCGTCGCATCGAACTCATTCCGAATCTCGTTGAAACGGTGAAGGGTTATGCGAGTTTCGAGCAGAAGACTTTGCAGGATGTGATCATTGCCCGCAACCTGGCGATGGCGGCGCCCAGCACGGTCGCCGGCCAGGCGGGTGCCGACAACGCCTTGTCGGGCGCCTTGCGCCAGTTGTTCGCGCTTTCCGAGTCGTACCCCGATTTGAAAGCCAACGCCAGTTTCCTGAATTTGCAGGAAGAGTTGAGCAATACCGAAAGCCGCATCGCGTATGCACGACAGTTTTTCAACGACGCCGTTTTGACCTACAACAACGCCGTGCACACCTTTCCGAGCGTTGTCTTTGCGTCGCTCTTCAAATTCGAAGAGAGCGAGTTCTTTGAGGCTCTAGATGCCGAAAAGTCGGCGCCAAAAGTTCAGTTCTAAGTTCGCGCCGCACGATGTACGAACTCATTTCGTCGAACAAACGCCGTTCAATATTTCTGTTGTTCGGGTTCGTATTGTTCACTTTGCTGGCTGGGGTGGCGGTCGGTCAGTTTCTCGGTGACCCGGTTGTCGGTACGTCGATCGCCCTGATTTTTTCTGCGCTGATGGCGTTCACCTCGTATTGGAAGTCAGACTCGATCGCCTTGCGGATGAGTCGGGCCAAACCGGCCGACGAGGTCGGCTATCGGCGACTGCACAATTTGGTCGAGGGTCTGTGCATCGCCGGTGGTCTGCCCAAGCCGCGCGTGTATGTGATCGATGATCCGGCACCCAACGCGTTTGCCACGGGCCGCAATCCGAAACATGCGGCGATCGCGGTGACCAGCGGACTTCTCGAATTGTTGGACCGCGTCGAACTCGAGGGTGTCATCGCCCACGAACTCTCGCACATCCGCAACTACGACATCCTGGTCTCGACGATGGCGGTGACGCTCGTCGGCACGATCGCGATCCTCACCGATTTGGCGATTCGCATGATGTGGTGGAACGGCGGGCGGGTCAGTCGGTCATCCGACCGCGGCAATTCGAGCAACCCGTTGGCCCTGATCGGCTTCGTGTTGTTGATCCTCGCGCCGATAATCGCCCGCATCATGCAGGCCAGCGTCAGTCGTCGTCGCGAAACTTTGGCCGATGTTTCGGCCTGTCAATTGACCCGCTATCCGCCGGGCTTGATTTCGGCGCTGGAAAAGCTTCAGAAAGACAGCACCGTGACGCACTCGGCCAGCATGGCCACGGCCCATATGTGGATTGAGCAACCATTGTCGGGGGTGAATGACGCAGGTCGACTCGCTGGATTTCATAAACTGTTCAATACACACCCACCGCTCTCCGAGCGAATAGCACTCTTAAGGGAGATGTAAAAATGCGCGTTTTGCGAACAAGTTATGTTGCGCTGACGATCTTCGGGCTCGTAGTCGCGAGTTGCGGCGGGTCTTCGGAGACAATCGTCGAGCCGACCGTCGCCGAATCAACCGAGACGACGGTCGCCGAGACGACCACCACGACGATTCCGATCGTGCGCGCGCCGCTCACCGGCGCGCAAGCCCCCGACGAGTCCGTGATCGGCCGACCGGCGATGGTCGTCAAGATCGACAACCATCCCAAATCGCGCCCGCAGTGGGGGTTGAACCAAGCCGACATCGTGTTCGAAGAAAACGTCGAGCAACTCACGCGGTTCGCCGCAGTGTTTCATTCGCAGGGCAGCGATCCAGTCGGCCCGATTCGCAGCGGTCGCATGCAAGACATCGATTTGTTGGCATCGTTGAACGGCCCGTTGTTCGTTTGGAGCGGCGGCAACTCGAAGGTGACGGCGGCAATTCGCAAATCGACGATGGTCGACTTGAGTCATTCGGCGGCCAACGAAGCGGGCGGCTACAGACGCGAGTCGAGCCGCGTCGCGCCGCACAACCTGCTGGCCGAAACGACAAAACTTTGGACGCTCGCCCCCGCCGGCGCCCAAGCGCCGCAGCCGCAATTCGAGTATCGAGCCGACAGCGAGACGACGCCGAGCGACGCCAAGCCGACCGCCGCCGTGAAGATCTCAATGGACGGTGTCGATGTGATGTGGGAGTGGAGCGCCGAGAATCTGGCGTTCGTCCGTTCGCAGGGCGACAAGCGGCATGTCGACATGCAAGATGTGCGCATCAACGCGGCGAACGTGATCTTGATGTCGGTCGTCTATGGCAGGTCGGGTTCGAGCCCGGTGGCCAAGACGATCGGCAGCGGCGAAGTCTGGGTTTACACGGCCGGCGTTTTGATCCAGGGCACCTGGGAGCGAACCGACCCGCTCAAGCCATATGTGTTCAAGGACACAAAGGGCGCCGTGATCAAGATGACGCCGGGTCGAACTTGGGTTGAAGTAATTCGGGCCAAGTCGGCGGCGCACGTGCCCGCGGGTATCGACCCCGCGAGCGTGGCTTATCCGTGACGATTTGTTCAAAAATCCCGCGAACGGGTTCGGTACGATGGGGCTGTCCACGCGAGAGGTTTGACAATGGCGAAACGCGAAACCGACAGGGCTAACAAATCGGCCACAGGTTCGATGGTCGTCAAGCGCGGTCTGGCCGAAATGCTCAAGGGCGGCGTGATCATGGATGTCGTCAATCCCGAGCAGGCGAAAATCGCCGAAGATGCGGGAGCATGCGCGGTGATGGCGCTCGAGCGAGTGCCCGCCGATATTCGCCGCGATGGTGGCGTGGCCCGCATGAGCGACCCCGAGATGATCAACGGCATCCAAGCCGTTTGTTCGATTCCCGTGATGGCCAAGGCGCGCATCGGGCATTTCGTCGAAGCACAGGTGCTCGAATCTCTCGGTGTCGACTTCATCGACGAAAGCGAAGTTCTCACACCGGCCGACGAGACGCATCACATCGACAAATTCAAGTTCACGGCGCCGTTCGTCTGTGGCGCGACCAACCTTGGCGAGGCGCTCCGTCGCATCAGTGAAGGTGCGGCGCTGATCAGATCGAAGGGCGAGGCCGGCACCGGAAACATCGTCGAGGCGGTGCGCCACTTGCGCTCGATAATCGGCGACATTCGCAAGATCGAACAGGCGGACTCGGCCGAATTGTTCGACTGGGCGAAAAAACTCCAGGCACCTCTGCCGCTCGTGCAAGAGATCGCCGAAACAGGTTGGTTGCAGGTGCCATTGTTCTGCGCGGGTGGCATCGCCACACCGAGCGATGCGGCACTGGCGATGCAGTTGGGTGCCCAGGCCGTTTTCGTCGGATCGGGAATTTTCAAGAGCGACGACCCGGCGCCGCGCGCCAAGGCGATCGTCGAGGCGACAACGCATTTCCGCGACGCCGACATCATCGCCAAGGTGAGTCGAAATCTGGGTGTACCGATGACCGGTATCGGCATGGACAAAATCGAACAGCGATACGCGGAGCGCGGCTGGTGAACGACTCGAGGCCTCCAGGTGGTGCGCTCGTCGGCGAGTAACTCGAACAAAACGGTCGGTGTTCTCGCGCTGCAGGGCGCGTTTGCCAGTCACGAAGCGGTATTCGAATCGCTCGGGGTCAGGAGCCTTCAGGTCCGTACCCCCGAGGACTTGGGTCAAGTCGACGCCCTGGTCTTGCCCGGCGGCGAGTCGACGACAATTTCGCAATTGCTCGAATCATCCGAGTTGTTCGAGCCCGTCAAGAAGTCGGTGCACGAGGGCATGCCCGTTTTCGGAACCTGCGCGGGGATGATTCTGTTGTCGAAAAAGATTCTGGATGGTCGCGCCGATCAACTTTCGTTCGGGGCCATCGACATCGAGGTGCAGCGCAACGCGTATGGCCGACAAATCGACAGTTTCGAGGCCGATATCGAAGTGAAAACGTTTTCCACGCCGTTTCACGCCGTGTTCATCAGGGCGCCACGAATTTCAAAACTCGGGTCGGGGGTAACCGTGTTGGCCGAACTCGACAAAGACGTCGTCCTCGCGCGTCAAAACAATGTGATGGTCGCCTCGTTCCATCCGGAACTTTCGCGCGATGACCGCGTCCATCAACTTTTCTTGAAGGAGATCTAACGATGTCCGGTCATTCAAAGTGGGCGACGATCAAGCACAAAAAGGCCGCGGTCGACAAGGTGCGCGGCAAGACTTTCGCCAAACTCTCGCGCCTGCTCGAAGTCGCGGCGCGCGAGGGTGGTGGCGACCCGGCGACGAACGCCTCGTTGCGCACGGTGGTGGCCAAAGCCAAGGCGGCTTCGATGACCAACGACGCGATCGATCGGGCGATCAAACGCGGCACCGGCGAAACCGACGGCGAAGCCTACGAAGCGGTGACCTACGAGGCCTATGGGCCGGGAGGGGTGGCGATGTTGATCGAGATTCTGACCGACAACCGCAATCGAACCGCGGCCGATGTGCGCATGATTTTTTCGAAGCAAGGTGGCTCGATGGCGGCTCCCGGGTCGGTGGCGTGGCAGTTTTCGCGCAAAGGCGTTTTGCTCGTACCCAAGTCGACGAGCGAGGACGTGTTGATGACAGTCGGGCTCGAGCACGGTTTAGAAGATGTTTCGCCCGACGATGAAATGTGGCATATGACCGCAGATCCAAGCCAAGTTTTCGATCTCAAGGCGGCGCTCGAATCGGCGGGAGTCGATGTGATCTCGGCGTCGACGACGATGTTGTCGTCGAATTCAGTCGTCGTGACCGATGCGGCCGAGGCCAGGGCGATCTTGCGAATCATGGGCGAACTCGACGACAACGACGACGTTCAAGACGTGTTCGCCAATTTCGACATCGCCGAGTCGTTGATGCAAGAAGTGGGGTAACAGGTGGCCGCAGGTTCACCGGTTGAAGTCGGCTCGACAGCCCCAGACTTCACCCTGCCCGGTACGGGCTCGAAGTCGTACGGTCTCGCGCAGTTCAAGGGCAGGACGGTTGTCCTGGTCTTTTATCCGGGTGACGAGACGCTCGTATGCACCAAGCAACTTTGTTCATACAACAACGAACTTCAACAGTTCGAGAAGGTCAATGCACAGATTTTGGCGATCTCGGCCCAAGATGTGGCAAGCCACGAGAGTTTCAGCACCAATCGGGGATTCAAGTTTCCGTTGTTGGCCGACACCGAAAAATCGGTGGCGAAGGCATATGGCACGGTCGGACCACTCGGTCTGCCACGGCGAAGCGTGTTCGTGATCGATCCGCAGGGTGTGGTCAAGTACGTCCATCGGGCGCTACTCGGCGTCACTTTCCGACCCGTAGCCGAATTGATCGAGGCGGTCGCCCAGGCCTAGAGCGGCCCAGACTAGGATGAACATATGTTCGCCCCACCACCTGTCGAGTCAACAGTATTGGGTGTCGATCCGGGTCTGACCCGATGTGGTTATGCGATTTTGCGGGTTCGACACAACACCGAAATCAAATTGATCGGCCTCGGGGTTTTGACCACATCAAAGACCAAGCCGATGCCGGAGCGACTCGCCGAAGTGGCCGAAGAATTTGATTCGTTGTTCGACCAGTATTCGCCCGACGTCTTGGCGATCGAGCGTGTTTTCTTTCGAGCGAATGTTCGCACCGCGATGAGCGTGGGTCAGGTGAGCGGTCTCGTGTTGAGCGGCGCGGCCCGGCGCGGCATCGAGATTGTGCAGTACTCGCCGAACCAAGTCAAACTCGCGGTCGTCGGCTGGGGTGGAGCCGACAAAGCACAGGTCCAAAAAATGGTCAAGCAGCGCCTCGGTCTGGGCACGGTTCCAAAACCCGCCGATGCGGCCGATGCGGCGGCGATCGCGTTGTGCCATGTTGCTTCGAGTCCGCTGGCGGTCCGGATCGCCGTGGCGACGCACGACCCGAAGAAGAGAGGCACGCGCAACCTCTCGCGTACGGGCGGGGCAACCGCATGATCGGTTCGTTGCGTGGGGTCGTGCTTGAGCGGCTGGGCGAGTCGAAAGTCTTGCTCGAGGTCAACGGTTTGGGTTATCTCGTGCACGTGACGCCGAAAACCCTCGGCGAACTGGAGCCGACGACCAAGGCGTTTCTTTACATCCATCATCACGTGCGCGAAGACGCCGAATCGTTGTTCGGGTTCTCCGACCGCGATGAGCGGCAGTGCTTCGAAGTTTTGATCGCGACCCACGGCGTTGGACCGACCATGGCGATGGCGGTCCTGGCCACGCACTCGCCGCGGGCGCTGATCGACATCGTCGCCGGCGGCGATATTGCCGCGCTGACACTCGTGCCCGGAGTCGGCAAGAAAACGGCCGAGCGTCTGTTGATCGAATTGAAGAGCCGACTGCAACTGCACGTGCTCGACGCCACCAACAAAGTTGGCGGCTCTTCGGTTATCGGCGATGTGCGTGACGCTCTGGCGGGCCTGGGTTATCTGGCCGATGAGATTCGCGATGTGTTGCGCGAGATCAAGGTCGGCGACGAGCCCGAGGTGATGCTTCGCGAGGCGCTGACCTTGCTGGGGGCCCGTCGTGCGTGAAGAGTTCACCGATCCGGCGATCACTACCGACCCGGCAGATCTAGACGACGTCAGTTTGCGGCCCAAGTCGCTCGACGAGTTCGTGGGTCAGCGCGAGCTCAAAGAGCATCTGGGCATCGTGCTCGAGGCCGCGCGCAAGCGCCAACAATCCGCCGACCACATCTTGTTGGCTGGTCCGCCCGGTTTGGGAAAAACCACGATGGCCGGGATCGTCGCCGTCGAGATGTCGGCGAAGATTCACATCACCTCCGGGCCGGCGCTCGAGCGCGCCGGAGACCTGGCCGCGATCCTCACCAAACTGGACAACAACGACGTTCTGTTCATCGATGAGATTCATCGATTGTCGAGGCAGGTCGAGGAGATTCTCTATCCGGCGATGGAAGATTTTCAAATCGATATCGTCGTCGGCAAGGGACCATCGGCGTCTTCGATTCGCTTGACCCTTCCCAGGTTCACATTGATCGGCGCGACGACGCGCACGGGCATGATCACGGGGCCTTTGCGCGATCGTTTCGGTCTTGTCGCCCGGCTCGATTTTTATGAAGTCGACGAACTTGAGAAAATCGTTTTGCGCACGGCAAAGATTTTGAAGGTGACGATCGATCAGGACGGGGCCCATGAAATTGCCCGCAGGTCGCGCGGCACACCGCGCATCGCCAACCGACTGCTGCGTCGAGTTCGCGACCACGCCGAAGTGCGCGGTGACGGCAAGGTGACCCAAGCAAGTGCGCGACAAGCGCTCGAAGTGTTCGGGGTCGACGAACTGGGTCTCGACAAGTTGGATCGGGCGATCTTGTCGGCGCTGTGCATGCAGTTTGCTGGCGGTCCCGTCGGGTTGTCGACCTTGGCGATCTCGGTCAGCGAGCAAACCGAGACGATCGAAGATGTCTACGAACCTTTCTTGATCCAGCAAGGTCTGCTTGCCAGAACTCCGAGGGGCAGAGTGGCGATGCCTTCGGCTTGGCGCCATCTGGGTCAGAGTCCACCCGAAGGTCAACCCGAACTGTTTTAAACTCGGCACCTCGTGCGCATCGAAGAGCTTGATTACGGCTTGCCGCCCGAGCTGATCGCCCAAACGCCGATCGAACCGCGCGACTCGGCGCGACTGCTCGTCGATCAGGGCGCCAAGAGCATTCCGCTCCATCGACGAGTGCAAGATCTGGTCGAATTCTGTCACGAAGGTGATGTGATCGTCGTCAATGACACAAAAGTCATTCCCGCGCGCTTGAGATTGTTTCGAAGAACAGGTGGCGCGGCGGAGGTCTTGTTGCTCGAGCGGGTCGCCGGGTCGGCCGTCGTTTGGGAGGCGTTGGTTCGCCCGGCCAAGCGACTCAAGCCGGGCGAACTGTTGTCGGCCCGAGACGGAACGCAGTTGGTTCGGGTCGGTCAAAGAACCGAGGCGGGAGACACCTTCGAAGTCGAGTTCGTGGCCGACAACGACTCGGCGGCGCGCGACCTGCTCGTGAAACATGGCGAGATACCTTTGCCGCCCTACATCACCAGTTCATTGGACCGACCCGATCGCTATCAAACGGTTTACGCGAATCGTCCCGCGTCGGCGGCCGCGCCCACCGCCGGCCTGCATTTCACGCCCCAACTTTTGAACGCGCTCGAATCAAATCGAGTCAAAATATTGCGGGTCGATCTGAGCATCGGCCTGGACACATTCGCCCCGGTAACCGAGGCCGACCCGCTTCGTCACCCGATGCACAGCGAGCATTACGAGGTGAGCGAAGAAACCCTGGAGCAATGCGGCAAAGCCGAGCGGGTCATCGCCGTCGGAACCACCGCAACCCGCGCCCTTGAGTCGGCGGCGACCTCGGGTGCGCTTGAGGGTCGGACAAAACTTTTCATCTCCCGGGGTTACGAGTTCAAGGTCGTGGATCTGATGATGACGAATTTTCACATGCCGCGCACGACGCTGCTGATGATGATCGATGCGTTCGTCGGCGATCGATGGCGCGACCTCTACGCGGCGGCGATCGGCGAACGATATCGAATGCTCTCGTTTGGTGACGCGATGCTTCTCGACCGCCGGCTATAGAGCGCGCTCGATACGAATCGATCTGCTGGCAGAGTCTCTTGGCTACCGTGGAGACCGATGTTCGGGGTGAGGTTTCGTCAGATCGCGGCGCAAGACTCGGCCCGCACCGGTGTGGCGACGACGCATCGAGGTGATTACGAAACGCCCTGCTTCATGCCCGTCGGCACCCGCGGGGCGATTCGCCATTTGAGCGCGCAAGATTGCGAGCAATTGGGCGCGCGCATCGTGCTCGGCAATACATATCACCTGATGCTCCGGCCGGGGGCCAAAGTCGTCGAAGACTTGGGCGGTCTCGGCGCATTCGCCGGATGGCGGGGTCTCACGCTCACCGACTCGGGCGGCTTCCAAGTTTTCTCGTTGAACCCGGAAGTCGATGACGACGGCGTCTCTTTCCGTTCGACCTACGACGGTTCGATGCATCGACTCACACCCGAGCGCGCAGTTTTGGTTCAACAACAAATCGGCGCCGACATTCAAATGGTGCTCGATGTCTGCGCCGAATTTCCGTCTTCGGACGAAGTCATTCGGCTCGCGCTGAAACGAACATCGGACTGGGCGAGGCGGGCCAAAGCGACGCACACTCGATCTGACCAGAGCTTGTTCGGCATAGTGCAGGGCGGCATCGACGCCGACCTGCGAGCCGAGAGCGCGAAAATTGCGGCAGACCTTGATTTCGACGGCTACGGCATCGGCGGTCTCTCGGTCGGGGAGACCCGCGCACAAATGATCCACGCCATCGCCGCGGCGATCGAGCATCTGCCGAAAGATCGTCCGCGCTATTTGATGGGAGTGGGCGATCCCGCATCGCTGATCGAAGCGGTGAATCTCGGCGTCGATCAATTCGACTGCGTGATGCAGACCCGCCTCGGTCGACATGGCACGGCGTTGACCAGTGCCGGAAAACTGAACATCACGCGCAGCGAGTACGCGACGAGCCAAGACCCGATCGACGGTAAATGCGCGTGTTCGGTTTGTCAACGCCACACGCGCGGCTACATTCGCCACTTGTTCCAAGTCAACGAACCAACCGCGGCCCGACTCGTATCGATGCACAACATCGCGTTCACCCTCAACTTGATGCGCCAAATGCGCGAGGCGATCATCGGTGGCGAATTCGACAGACTCCGCAAATCAGTGCTTGGCATTTGGGCCGAGCCTGCCGCGCAGAAGCAATAACCCCTAGACTTATCGCCTATGTCTTCCATGATTTTTGCGATTGGTGCACCGTTTTCGGGCGTATTGGCGGCGACCGCGGCCGAGAACACGGGAAATCCGATCGTGGGTTTGTTGCCATTGGTGCTGATTTTCGTGGCGATGTATTTCTTGCTGCTTCGCCCGCAGCGCAAGCGCCAGAAAGAGAATGCAAAACTGCAGACGAGCGTCGTCGAGGGCGACGAGGTCGTGTTGAACTCGGGTGTTTACGGTTTCATTTCGGCGATTGAAGACGAATATTTGTGGATCGAAATCGCCGAGAAAGTCGAGATTCGCGTGGCCAAAGGTTCGATTTCGCGCAAGGTCTCGACTCAAAGTCAAAAGTCCGAAGAGTAAATCTCGACCAGCGAAAATGATCAGACCCGATGAATAAACGCCGTCAAGTCATCACCCTGGTGTTGGTTGTGTTTCTCGTTGCGGCGAGTTTGGCGGCGAATCTCGCCGCCGGCAATACGCCGGCGCTCGGTCTCGACCTTCAAGGAGGGGCTTCGGTCACGCTGCAACCGGACGGCGAGTTTGACGCGACCGGCCTGGATGTCGCGGTCGAGATCATTCGGGCTCGCGTCGACTCGATCGGCGTGGCCGAACCAGAAATCATTCTGCAGGGCGACACCGTTGTGGTCAATTTGCCCGGAGTCAAAGACCAGCAGCAGGCACTGAACATCATCGGTCGTACGGGCGAGTTGCTGTTGCGTCCCGTACTCCAGTCGGGCATTTACAACCCGGACGCGGCTACGACGACGCTGCCGCAAACAGCGACGACGCTTCCGAACGCGACAACCAGTTCAAGCCCGGGCACCAGCGTGCCGGCGACCGGCGACTCTGTCGAGGATGGCGCAGGAGTTTTTTCGGGTGGGCCCGGCGCATCGCGAATTGTTTCGACGCCCACGACAATTACGGACACGACAATTTCGGGCACGATTGGTGACGAGACGACAGTGCCCGAAACGACGAACACCGAACCGATTGTCGTCACGACCGAGAATCCGTTGGCCAATTTGGGTCTCGGCGACGACCCCAATGATCCAACCCAAACCGTGATCCTGTTCGACAAGGCGGGCATCGCCTATGTTGTGGGTCCGGCGGGTGCGTCCGGAAAAGTTTTCAAGAATGACGCTCAAGCCGATGTGCAGACCGGTCAATGGGCGGTCGTCGTCGGCCTGCGCAGCGGCGTCGATGGCGACCAACTCTGGAACCGACTCGCGGCCGCGTGTTTCAACAGGACGGCCCAATGCCCGACCGGACAATTGGCGATGGTGTTGGACGGCACGGTTATCTCGGCGCCAACGGTCAACGAACCCGAGTTCACGGGTGGCACCGTGCAGATCAGCGGTTCGTTCACCGCCGATGAGGCTCGCGAGTTGGCCAAGATTCTTGAGTTCGGCGCCGTACCCGTTCGCTTCGAAGTCTCGCAGGCCCAGACGGTTTCGGCGACCCTCGGATCCGACTCGTTGCGCGCGGCGATCATCTCGGGAATCGTCGGGATCCTGCTCGTCGTGCTCCTGCTTCTGGCGTATTACAGAACGATGGCTTTGTTCGTCATCGCCGGAATGACGATTTCGATCGGTTTTTTGTGGAGCGTAATCTCGCTCTTGTCGCGCACCAACGGTCTGGCCTTGTCGTTGTCGGGTATCGCGGGCATCGTCGTTTCAATCGGTATCGCGGCGGACTCTTACATCGTGTTTTTTGAGCGAATCAAGGACGAGATTCGCAACGGAAAGACTCTGAAAAATTCGGCGTTGCGCAGTTTCGAGTCGGCTTGGCGCACGATCGTCGCCGCCGACACGGTTTCGTTCTTGGCGGCGATAACACTTTGGTATCTCACCGTCGGCTCGGTGCGGGGCTTCGCCTTCTTCCTCGGCATCTCCGCGTTGACCGACATCTTGATCACATATTTCTTCACCCGCAACGCGGTGCTTTTGTTCGCCCGCTCCAAGCGCGTGCAGGGTCGCAAAGTTTTGGGTATCCAGACGGTGAAGCCCGAGGTGATGTGATGAACAGCATCCTCAAAGATTTTGGTCGGCTGTATCGCGGCCAAACCACGGTCAATTTCATCGGCAAGCGGCTTGTGGGTTTTGTGATCTCGCTGGTTTTGGTCTTGTCGGGCGCGATTTCGCTGGTCGTGCAGGGCCTCGAACTGGGCATCGATTTCCGCGGCGGGGTCGCCTGGGAAGTGCCGGCAGGTTCGCTGACCGACGCCAACGCGCGCGAGGTTCTCGGCCGAAACGGCATCGATTCAGCCAATGCCAAAGTTCAATTTTTGACGGGTTCCGAATTGCAGGTGATGCGCGTGCAGGTCGGCGACCAGCCGGAAGAGGTTCGACTGGCGGTGCAAAAGTCTTTCGCCGAACTGGCGAAAACGGAATTGCAGGAGGTCAGCGTCGCCTCGGTGAGCTCGTCATGGGGGCGAAGCATCACCGAAAAGGCGATCCGGGCCTTGCTCGTATTCTTCGTCGTCGTGTCGCTCTATATTTCGTGGCGGCTCGAGTGGAAGATGGCGATCACGGCGATCATCGCGATGCTGCACGACGTGTTGTTGAGCGTGGGCATCTACTCGATATTCGATTTTGAAGTCACCCCCGCCACGGTCGTGGCGTTCTTGACGATTTTGGGCTATTCGCTCTACGACACGGTGGTCGTGTTCGATCGGGTGCAAGAAAACGCGGAGAAGTTTTCGACCTCGCGTCAATCTTTTGCGAACATCGCCAATGTCTCGACCAACGAGGTGCTAGCGCGCTCGCTGAACACGACCTTGTCGTCGGCACTGCCCGTCGTGGCGTTGTTGTTCGTCGGATCATTCGCCCTGGGCGCCAAAAACCTCGAAGAGTTCGCGGTTGCACTGTTGGTCGGCATGCTCGCCGGCACATATTCGTCGATTTTTATCGCCGTACCGTTGCTGGATCTGCTCAAACAGAACGAGCCGAAATACAAGCCGTTCAAGGATCAAATAGCCACCGGGCAAAAAATGGCGGCGCTGATGGGCGTCGACGCGTCACCCAAGCGTCAGCAGGACGCTGTGACTTCCGTTGTCGAAAGCACTCCGCTCGGCGAATCTGCGGGCGAATCGGTGGCCAAGCGCGCGACCGCGACGCTGACTCATCCGCCGCGACCCCGAAAAAAACGCCGCTAGCACTACGCTTGGGTAATGGCCACCTCATCCAGGGTGCTGCCGTGGCGGCGCCATAACACGACGATTGCCGAAGAACTTTCGCCGCTTCTGAGCGCCTATAAATCGCGCCATCCGAAGGGCCCGGTTTCGATGATCAACTCGGCCTACGAAATGGCCCGTGCCGCCCATGCCAACCAGAGTCGCTCGAGCGGCGAACTTTACATAAACCATCCGATCGCCGTGGCGCGCATCGTCGCCGATATCGGCCTCGACGAGGTTTCGATCGTCGCCGCCTTGTTGCATGACGCGGTCGAAGACACCGAGATTACCCTGGCCGATGTCGAGAACGGTTTTGGTGGCGAGGTTGCTTCGATCGTCGACGGTGTCACGAAACTGGAGCGTCTGCAATTTGATTCGAAAGAGGCCCAGCAGGCGGCGACGATGCGCAAGATGCTGGTCGCGATGGCGCGCGACCTTCGCGTGTTGATGATCAAGTTGGCCGATCGCCTGCACAACATGCGTACGATCGCGGCGGTGCCGCATGAAAAGCAGCGGCGAATCGCCCAAGAGACGCTCGATATCTATGCCCCCTTGGCGCATCGGCTCGGCATGCAAGAAATCAAACAACAACTCGAAGATCTGGCGTTCGCCGCGCTTTACCCGAAGCGATACGCCGAGCTAGACCACCTCGTCGCCACCCGCGCACCCGAACGAAACGTCTATTTGGCAAAAACCATCGGTCAGGTTCAACAATGGTTGGAAGAGGTCAAGATCAAAGCCGAGATGGCTGCCCGTGGCAAACACCTGTGGAGCATCTACGAAAAGATGGTGCAAAAGGGTCGCGAGTTCGACGATATATACGACCTGCTGGCGATTCGAATCGTGGTCGGATCAGAAAAAGACTGTTACACGGTTCTGGGCGCGATTCACGGGCATTGGAAACCGATCGTCGGACGCTTCAAAGACTACATCGCGATGCCGAAATTCAATTTGTATCAGTCGCTGCACACCACGGTGGTCGGCCCGGGCGGCAAACCAATCGAGGTGCAAATACGCACGCGTGAAATGCACCAGCGCGCCGAGTGGGGCGTGGCGTCGCACTGGGCCTACAAAGACAATATTTCACAGGGCGACATCGACTGGTTGAATCGCATCATCGATTGGCAGGGCGAGGTCTCAGACCCGGGCCAGTTTTTGGAGATTCTCAAGACCGACCTGGAGCAAGACGAACTGTTCGTCTTCACCCCCAAAGGTCGGGTCATCACCCTGCCCGCATTGTCGACGCCGGTCGACTTCGCCTATGCCGTTCACACCGAGGTCGGTCACGGTTGCATGGGTGCACGGGTCAACGGTCGGCTCGTGCCGCTCGACCACAAACTCGCATCGGGTGATACCTGCGAGGTTCTCGTCTCGAAAGGCGAGACGAGCGGGCCATCGCCAGACTGGCTGAATTTCGTCGTCTCGCCCAAGGCCAAGAGCAAGATCAGGCATTGGATCTCCAAAGAGAAGCTCGAAGATCTAGTCGAAACAGGAAGAGACGAACTCGTCGAACGCCTGAGGCAGGTGGGTTTGCCGTCGCAAAAGATGTTGACCTCGCAAATATTGCTCGATCAAGTCAAAGACCTGAAGTTCGTCGATCTAAACGAATTGTTCGTCGCGATCGGCGACCAACGCGTCGATGCCGTGGCGCTGGTCGAACGAATGTCGAGGCGAATGCGCGACGGAGAACAACCCGATCAGCTTTCGATGTCGACGTTCGGTGCCTCGGGGAGCACGACTTCGCAACGGAACGGCGTGCACGTCGAGGGAATGCCCGATGTGCTGGTGCGACTTTCGCGGTGTTGCACGCCGGTTCCTCCGGACGAGGTAATGGGTTTTGTCACCAAGGGTCGCGGTGTGACGGTTCATCGAGCCGACTGCGCCAATGCGGTCGCCCTCGCGACGCAAGATGCGACGCGCGTGGTCGAAGTCGATTGGTCGGCCGACAGCGGCGAGACGGTGTTCATCGCCGCCGTCGAGGTGAAGGCGTTGGATCGTTCGCGATTGTTGCGCGACGTGGCGAATGCGTTGTCGGACGAGCACGTCAACATCGTCGCATGCACCACCCACACTGGGGCCGACAGGGTGGCCAGAATGCGATTCGAGTTCGAGCTCGCCGACCCCGGTCACCTGCAGTCGGTGTTGCGGGTGATCAAACGCATTGACGGCGTTTACGACGCGACTCGATATCTGCCCGGCAGCGCGATGGGCGAACTCGAGTCGGAGCAGGGCGGACATCCCTCGGCGATTCGGCCGAACAATTAGCCTTGATGCGTGCCTGAATTCAAGACTTCTCCGGGGACGCGCGACATTCTGGCCCCCGACTCCGGTCGGTGGCGCGCATTCCAAGATGTATTCGCCAAGACTGTCGAGGCCGCCGGATACACACTGATCATTCCGCCAATGTTCGAAGACCTAGACGTTTTCTTGCGCCTCGGCGAGGCCACCGAGGTGGTCAGCAAAGAAATGTACGACTTCCATGACAAAGGTGGGCGACACGTGGCGTTGCGACCCGAACAGACGGCGAGCGTCTGTCGGGCGTTTGTCGAGCATCGACCGACCACGCCATGGAAGGTCTGGTATGCCGGACCAAACTTTCGTTACGAGAAACCCCAACAGGGTCGGTACAGGCAGTTCGATCAGGTGGGCATCGAGGCCCTCGGCACCGATGACCCGTTTCTCGATGCCGAGGTGATCGGCCTGGGGGCGAAATTTTTCTCGAATCTCGGGCTCACCCGAGTCAAACTTTCGGTCAACACCCTCGGCGATGCGGGAGATCGCGCAAGGTATTCCCAAGTGCTGTTCGAATATTTCTCGCGCCACGAGTCGACGCTGTCCAGCGAAAGCAGGGCGACTCTGGCACGCAATCCGTTGCGGGTGCTCGATTCAAAACGCAAGCCCGATCAAGAGTTGATCGCCAACGCCCCGGCAATACGCGACACGATCGGCGGCGAGGCCAAGGCGCACTTCGAGAGCGTGCTCGGGGCCCTCGAGGCGTTGAACGTCCCTTATCAGGTCAACAACCGTCTGGTTCGCGGCCTCGACTATTACCGACGAACGACTTTTGAATTCGTTTCGACCGTGCTCGAATCGGCGCACACGGCGATCGGTGGTGGCGGGCGGTACGACGGGCTGGTCGAGGCCTTGGGTGGCCCCGCCACGCCCGGCATCGGGTTCGCCCTCGGATTAGATCGAACGTTGTTGGCCTGCGACGCCGAGGGCGCGTTCGCCGCACCCAAAAACACAGTCGAAGTTTTCGTGGTCGACACCGTCGACGGAATGCACGCCCAAACGATCTGCAACTTGCTCCGTGCGAGCGGCGTAACCGCCGATCGCGCCTACGACTTGCGCAGCATGAAGGCCCAAATGAAGGCGGCCGATCGCAGTGGTGCGTCGGTGGCGCTGATAATCGGCCCGGGCGAGGCGCAAAACTCGACAATAACGCTGCGTCCGATGAATTCGGGCGAACAATATTCGATCCCGCGCAGCGATCTCGTCGGCGAGGTTTTGAAGGTGTTGAGACGATGACCAAGACACACGAGAACTTGCAAGCCACCGCGATGAGATCGCATCTGTGCGGCGACCTTCGCCCCGAAAACGTCGGCGATGAGGTGACGCTTTGTGGTTGGGTCGGGCGAAGGAGAGAGCACGGCGAGCATCTGGCGTTTCTCGACCTTCGCGACTTCAGCGGCGTCGTGCAGTGCGTCGTCGACAACAAGGTCGATGTGCGCAGCGAATGGGTGGTTCAAGTCAGGGGCAAGGTGAACCTTCGCCCGGTCGGCACGGCCAACGAAAGTCTTCCGACCGGCAAGGTCGAGTTGGTCGATTGCCAGATTCAGGTGTTGAACAACGCCGAACCACCACCGTTTCCGATCGACCAGCGGGGCGATGAAGTCGACGAGAACGTTCGCCTCAAGTACAGGTATCTCGATATTCGACGCGAGAGAATGCAGAAGAACCTCCGTTTGCGCGCGGTGGTCAACTCGGCGATCAGAGGATCCATGGAGTCGCAGGGGTTCACCGAAATCGAAACACCGTTGCTGATGCCCAGCACCCCCGAGGGCGCCCGAGAGTTTCTCGTGCCGTCGCGCAACGAGCCGGGGTCTTTCTACGCGTTGCCCCAGTCGCCGCAACTCTGGAAACAATTGCTGATGGTTGCCGGCATCGATCGCTATTACCAGATCGCCAAGTGTCTTCGCGACGAGGACCTGAGGGCCGACCGTCAATACGAGTTCATGCAACTGGACGCCGAAATGAGTTTCGTCGACGAAGACGACGTGATGTCGATGATCTCGACGGCGGTTGTCGCCGCGACAAAGGCCGCCACGGGCGTCGAGCCGCCAGCCATCGAGCGAATGAGATGGTCCGACGCAATGAACAACTACGGTTCCGACAAACCCGACCTTCGCTTCGAGATGAAGTTGTTCGAGTTGACCGCGACTTTTTCATCCACCTCGTTCAAGGCGTTCGCGGGCGCGGAGTCGATCAAGGGCATCTGTGTGCGGGCCGCCGAATTTCCCCGACAGGCCGCAAGCGGACGCAGCAAACTCGATGCCTTGACCGAAAAAGCCAAGAAGATGGGCGCCAAGGGTCTGGTTTGGATCAAGGTCGGCGAGGCGAACGTGCTCGACTCACCGGTCGCCAAGTTTTTTTCGGCCGAGGAACAATCGGCGTTGTTGAGCCAGACACACGCCACGCCGGGCGATTTGATTCTGATCGTCGCCGATTCGTGGTCGACCACCTGCGACGTGCTCGGCCAACTGCGCAATGACCTGGGCCGTCCTCCCGTTCACGAGGGCCCCTATAGATATGTATGGGTCGTCGACTTTCCGCTGTTCGTCGGCATCAACCCGACCACCAACAAACCCCAACCGGGACATCATCCGTTCTGCCACCCGCACCCCGAGGATCTCGACCGACTCGAGCGCGATCCGCTGTCGGTGAGGGCGCTGGCCTACGACCTGGTTTTGAACGGATGGGAGCTCGGCTCGGGTTCGATTCGAATTCATGAGCCCGAGCTTCAGCGTCGGGTGTTCAGGCAATTGGGTATTTCCGACTCAGATGCCGACACAAGATTCGGTTTCTTTCTGCAACCGTTCAAATACGGGGCGCCACCGCACGGCGGTTTCGCCTTCGGAATCGATCGGCTCGTGGCGATTTTGGCGGGCGAAGAGAACATCCGCGAAGTTGTCGCTTTTCCGAAGACCCAGTCCGGCTCAGATCCGATGACCAACGCCCCGACGACGGTCAACGCCGCACAGCTACAGGAACTCGGAATCAGGTTGTTGCCCCCGGCCGCGAAATGAAAGACGATTTGTTCACCGCCGCCGCGGCTGAACGCCTCAAATCACAAGCGCCGTTGGCGGCGCGTCTGCGCCCCCGATCATTGGACGAAATCGTCGGTCAACAGCACTTGCTGGCCGAGCATTCGCCGCTCAGGGTGCTGATCGAAAGCGACCGAATTTCTTCGGTCATTTTCTGGGGGCCGCCCGGCACGGGGAAAACGACGCTCGCCGAGGTCGTGGCGTTGACGACGAATCGATTTTTCGAACGGCTCTCGGCCGTCAGCGCGGGCGTCAAAGATGTGCGCGAGGCGATCGATCTCGCCGCTGAACGGCTCGGACAACTCGGAAAGGGCACGATCGTGTTCATCGACGAGATCCATCGATTCTCGACTTCCCAACAAGATGCGCTGTTGACCTCGGTCGAAGCGGGTGTCATTACTTTGATCGGCGCCACCACGGAGAACCCGTATTTCGAACTGAACGCGCCGTTGCGCAGTCGCTCGACTCTTTTTCGCCTCGAGCCGTTGCAGCCGGGTGACGTGTTGGAACTTCTGCGTCGTGGCGTCGAGGCAGAGTCTGTCAAGGCCGACGCCGATGCGCTCGACGCACTTGCCCAGCGCTGCGCCGGAGACGCCCGTCAAGCGTTGACCGCTCTCGAGGTGGCGTGCGCTTTGTCGCATGAGAACGATCGTCGCTTGACGATGGGTCATGTCGATGCCGCGCTCGGTGTCAGCGCCCTGCGCTACGGTCGCGACGATCATTACGACGTCGTGTCGGCATTCATCAAGAGCATTCGTGGATCAGATCCACAGGCAGGGTTGTTCTGGTTGGCGCGAATGCTCGAGTCGGGAGACGACGCGAGGTTCATCGCCCGACGCCTCGTGATTTTGGCCAGCGAAGATATCGGCATGGCTGATTCGAACGCGCTGGTAGTGGCCGTCGCCGCGGCGACGGCGCTCGAGCATGTTGGTTTGCCCGAGGCGCAATTGAATTTGGCCCAGGCGGTCGTCTATTTGGCCAATGCGCCGAAGAGCAATCGGGTCGCGCTCGGCATCTGGTCGGCCAGAGAAGACATTCGTCGGGGAGTCAGCGCCGAGGTGCCCGCGCATTTGCGCGACGCCCACTACCAGGGGGCGAAAGATTTCGGTCACGGCGTCGGCTATTCGTATCCGCACGATGATCCGCGAGGTTGGGTCGAGCAGCAATACTTGCCGGATGAAGTTGATGGTTCACCGGCACGCAAAGCCGTTTATTACGAACCGTCGACTCACGGACAAGAGAGCGAAATCGCGAAACGAACCCGCGAGTAGATAATCCTGGCCGTTCGCCAAGAGCGGTGAATAGTAGGATCGTCTCGTATGACGGCCGAAATTCGCAGTGCAAACGACCTCCGCCGGGCGTTCACGGGGTTTTTCGAGCAACGCGGTCACGCAAAAGTCGAATCGGCCAGCCTCATTCCGCATGACCCGACGATCTTGTTCACCGTCGCCGGGATGGTGCCATTCAAGCCCTATTTCGTCGGCGACGAGGTCGCACCATACAAGCGCGCGGTGAGCGTGCAAAAGTGCGCCCGAGCCGGCGGAAAACACAACGATCTCGACGACGTCGGTCGAACCAAGAGGCACTGCGTGTTCTTCGAGATGCTCGGAAATTTCAGTTTCGGAGATTATTTCAAAGAACACGCGATTCCTTGGAGTTGGGAGCTGGCGACCGAGGTGTTTGGTTTCGACGGCGACCAACTGTGGATCACCGTGCATGAAAGCGACGACGAAGCAGAGCAAATCTGGCACGAGCAAGTCGGCGTCCCGATGGATCGAATTCAGCGTCTCGGTGACGCCGACAATTTCTGGCAGATGGGCGAGACGGGTCCATGCGGCCCGTGCTCGGAGATACACATCGATCGAGGCGAGGCATTTGGTCCTGCTGGCGGGCCGCTGAACGACCCGCACGGCGAGCGATTTCTCGAGTTTTGGAACCTGGTGTTCATGCAGTACAACCTAGAGAAGGACGGTTCCCGAACGCCGCTACCCAAACCCTCGATCGACACGGGGGCGGGGCTCGAAAGAATCTTGGTGCTCAAGCAGGGTAAAGATTCGATCTGGGAAACAGACGTGTTTTGGCCGATCATCGAGCAGGCGCAGTCGGCAACGGGGAAAAGATACCTGGCCGGAGATTACAACGACAAGTCGAGTTTCTCGCTACGGGTGCTGGCAGAGCACGCACGATCGTCGACGATGCTCGTCAGTGACGGCGTGTTTCCGAGCAACGAGGGGCGCGGCTACGTGTTGCGTCGCATTTTCAGGCGTGCGGTTCGACACGCCTACCTGCTCGGCACCGACAAACTCGTGATGCCACAACTGGTCGAGACGGCGATTGGGATCATGCGCGAGGCCCACCCGGCCTTGGTCAAGAACAAGGATTTCATTCTCGGCGTTTTGACCAAGGAAGAAGAGAGTTTCAGACAAACGTTGAAAAACGGTTTGAACATTCTGGAGGGAGAATTTTCGCGCATCGGCACCGGCAAGAAGGCGCCCCAACTCGGCGGCCAGAGTGCTTTTCTGCTGCACGACACCTACGGTTTTCCGCTCGAGTTGACCCAAGAGATCGCCAGTGAACGCGGTATCACCGTCGATTCGGCGGGGTTCGAAGTCGAGATGAACGAACAAAGAACACGTGCCAAGGCGGCCCGAAAGAACGCGGCGGGGCAAGACCAAATCATGGCGCAATACCGAGAGCTGCTCGATCGAAACGGTCAGACGAAATTCGTCGGCTACGAATCAGACAGTTGCAAGGCGAAGGTCCTGGCGATCTTCGATATCGGCGATTCGCAGGTCGAAGTGTTTCTTGACGAGTCACCCTTTTATGCCGAGAGCGGCGGCCAGGTCGGCGATCACGGCGTGATTCGTTCGAACACGGGTGAAATCAGGGTCACCGACACCGTGTTCGCGCTGCCGGGTCTTCGCAAACATGTGGGTGTTCTCGGCGGCGAGATGAATGCCGGCGACAAGGTCGATGCCGCTATCGACGCCGAGCGACGCAGGGCGACGCGCAAAAATCACACCGCGACCCACTTGTTGCACTACGCGTTGCGAAAGGTCTTGGGGGATCATGTCAAACAGGCGGGTTCGATGGTCTCGTTTGATCATCTCCGGTTCGACTTCAGTCATTATGCGCCGTTGACTCCGATCGAAATAGAGCAGATCGAGAGAATCTCGAACTCGCAAGTGCTCGCCAACTCGACGGTAAAGAATTATGAAACGTCAAAAGACAAGGCGACGAAAGCCGGTGCGATCTCCTTTTTTGGCGACAAATACGGCGACGTGGTTCGAGTGCTCGAGGCGGGCGACTCGATCGAACTCTGCGGTGGCACCCATGTTTTTGCGACCGGCGACATCGGTTTGATCAAGATCGTCGCCGAAGGATCGATCGGCTCGAACCTCCGGCGAATCGAGGCGGTCACCGGTCAAAACGCGGTCGAATATGTTCTCGATTCGGCGCGAACGATTCGTCAACTTGGCGGCCTGCTCGATACCGGGCCTGCGACATTGGTCGAGGTCGTCTCGCGAAAACTGGACGAGATCAAAAGCGTCAACGCCGAGTTGAAGACGCTGCGAACCACTGCTGCGCGGGCGCGCGCCAGCGAGTTGATCCGGAAAAACATCGACGGTGTCGTGATTCAGCGGGTCGACGATTTGTCGGCAACCGATTTGCGCGAACTTGCGACCGCGATCAGGGCCGACAATTCGATCAAAGTGGTCGTCTTGGGTGGGGTCGCGCCGACCGGCGGTGTGGCCCTGGTCGCCGCTCTCGGGAAAAACATCAAGGCATCGGCTGCCGACTTGATACGCGACGCGGCGAAGCTGGTCGGTGGTGGCGGTAGCGGAAAAGGAGAAATCGCGACTGCGGGAGGCAAGAACGCGGCGGCCCTCGATGAGGCTCTGCGATTGGCGACACAAGCCGCAAAAAGTATTTCGTGAACCGCTGATGCGAAGTCTCGGTATCGACCTGGGTTCGAAACGAGTCGGCGTGGCGATGAGCGACAGCAGTGGAACCATCGCCTCACCACTCACGGTCATTGTCCGCGGCCCGAACCGGGCGCAAGATCACAAGAAGATTCAACAACTCATCGACGAATACGAGGTCGACTGCGTGGTCGTGGGAATGCCGATCAGCATGTCGGGAAAACTGGGCACGGCGGCAAACAGCGCGCAAGATGAGATCTCCGAGATGAGAAACACGCTGACCGTGCCGATCTACTCGTATGACGAGCGGTTGACCTCAAAAACCGCGAACGATTCGATGATCATGGCGAATATGAAGGCCCAGGCTCGCCGTCGCATCGTCGACAAGATCGCCGCCGCCGTGATGCTGCAGGGTTGGCTCGACCACGCCGACAGGAAAAAGTCGTGAACCCCGAAGAGATCAAATGGCAAGAAGACTCGTGGGACGGCCCGGATGCCTGGGGCTCGAGCGACTTCGAGCAGGACATCGTCGAAAACCGACCCGACCCGCGCATCGTCCTGATCGTGTTGGCGGTCGTGATGAGTCTGATCGTGGCGGTCGGGGCGATCGGAATCTGGTATTTGCGACAGCTGAACCCGCCCGATCTGGTCGGCGCGGGTGGGCAATCGGCGACGAACTTCACGGTCAACCCCAACGACTCGCTCGTGGCGGTGAGCGAGCGTCTTCAAAACGAGGGGTTCATCGTCAACGCCGGGGTCTTTCGCTGGTATGTCGCGCGTAACGGCGGGATCGACCTGCAGCCCGGCTATTACCAACTAATCCCGCGCAGCCATGTCGGCGACATCATGAAAGTTTTGAACACCAGCCCATCGATGACGTTCACCAAGGTGACTTTCCCCGAGGGTTTCACGGTTGCAAAAATCGCGGCCCGTCTCGGCGAAAAAATTCCGCGCATTTCAGCCGAAGATTTTCTGGCAACTGCGGCGAACCCCGACTTTGTTTCGTTGTTCGGGCCCGCCGACCCCGGTCGAACCGACGGTGCGCCATTTCGCCTCGAAGGTTTGTTGTTCCCCGACACATACCAGATATCGGGTGACGAGGGTGCCGCATCGATAGTCGATCGGATGTTGCGGTTGATGGAGCGCGTCGGACGCCAGGAGGGCATCGAAGAGTCGACGACGAAAGTTGGGCGATCGCCGTATGAAGTCTTGATCATCGCATCGTTGATCGAACGCGAGGCCAAACTCGAAGTGGATCGGGCGAAGATCGCGAGGGTCATCTACAACAGGCTCGAGCGTGGCATGCCGCTTCAAGTCGACGCAACGCTCTATTACAACGCCGCTGAAGGCGTCTCGTTCAGCGACTTGATGGCCACCGATTCGCAGTACAACTCGTATCTATATAAGGGTCTGCCGCCGACCCCGATCGCCAACCCCGGTCGTGCGGCGATTCGAGCGGCGCTGAACCCGGCACCGAACCCGCCCCTGAGCGACCCGATTTGCAAAGGGATCAAGCAGGCATCGCGGTGCGCGTACATCTACTACGTGTTGAGCGACGCCAACGGCGGCCATACTTTCGCCGCGACCTTGCAAGACCACGAGAAAAATGTCGAGGCGGCGCGCCAAGCGGGCGTCCTCCCATGACATCTTTGGCGGCGATCATCGGCGATCCCGTGTCGCAGAGCCTCTCGCCGGCGATTCATAATGCGGCGTTCAGGTCGATGCGCGTGGACTGGTTGTACCTGCCGTTTTTGGTTCAGTCGGGGCGGTTGCGCGAGACCTTCGCGATTCTGCCTCGCTTCGACGTCGTCGGTCTCTCGGTGACGATGCCGCACAAGGCCGAGGTCGCAAGAATCGTCGGCGAGATCGGCGACGTCGATGAAACCGTGGCGATTATCGGTGCGGCGAACACCGTTCACTTTCGACCCGATGGTTCGATACATGCGACGAACACCGATGGCCAAGGTTGTTGCGCGGCGATCGTCGAAGCGACGGGTGCGGATTTGGCAAGGTGTCGGGTCGTGGTCGTCGGTGCCGGTTCCACCGCCGCGGCGGTTGCACATGCACTGGTTCTCAATAACGCCAAAGATGTCGCGGTCGTCAACCGCACGGCTGCCCGAGCGAACGAATTGGCGAAAAAGTTGAACGGTCGATGCCGAGTCGTCGAACCGAGCGACGTCGAGTCGGCCGTCAAGCAGGCCCAGATCATCGTCAATACGACACCGGTGGGTTTCAACCCGAGCAATCTTCAGGGCGCTGCTACCGAGTCGCCGATCGACACAAAATTTTTGCACGCGGAACATGTCGTCGTCGACGCGGTTTATCGGCCATTGATGACCCCGTTGTTGACGGCGGCCGAAAATGTCGGGGCAAAAGTCGTGGATGGCTTGGCGATGTTGGTTCATCAGGCTGCGCTCCAACAAAAGGTCTGGTTGGGTGTCGCCGGAGACGTCGACTTGATGCGACAAACTGCGCTGTCAGCGATGCAAAGGTAGCCTGAAAGTCATGCTTCGTTACTTGACGGCTGGAGAAAGTCACGGTCAAGCACTCGTCGTGATCGTCGAAGGTTTGCCGGCCGGTCTCAAGGTCACGACCGGTGACATCAGCGACGAGTTGGCGCGGCGCCGACTCGGCTTTGGTCGCGGCCCGCGTCAAAAGTTCGAGCAGGACGAGGTCGTGCTGGTCGGCGGAGTTCGCCATGGTCGCACACTTGGCTCGCCCGTGGCGATCGAAATCAAGAACAGCGAGTGGTTCAGAAGCGACGTCTGGCACGAAGAAATGTCTCCGGCGCCCGGCGCGACCAAGAAACCATTGACCCAGCCCCGACCCGGCCACGCCGACCTGACGGGAATGCAAAAATACGGCTTCAACGATGCCCGAGATGTGCTCGAGCGGGCGAGTGCGCGAGAAACCGCTGCCCGCGTGGCTGCGGGAGCGCTGGCAAAGCTGCTGCTGCAAGAAATCGGGGTATCGGTCATCTCGCATGTTTTGCAGTTGGGTTCGGCCCGAAGCGAGAACGTCGTCCGACCGACATTGCTCGACCTCGACAAGGTCGATGAATCGCCCGTTCGCTGTTTCGACCCGCTTGCCGAGGCGCGCATGATCACAGAAATCGAGCAGGCCGCCAAGGAAGGCGACAGTTTGGGTGGCATCGTCGAGGTGTTGGCCTACGGGTTGCCCGTCGGTTTGGGCAGTTATGTGCATTGGGACAGAAAACTCGACGGGCTTCTGGCGCAGGCGGTCATGAGCATTCAGGCCGTGAAAGGCGTGGAGATCGGCGATGGTTTCGAGGTCGCCTCGCGACGCGGTAGCAACGCCCATGACGCGATCATCTGGAGCGAAGCCGAAAAGAAATACATTCGCCGAACCACCTTGGCCGGGGGCACCGAGGGCGGCATGTCGACGGGCGAGATTTTGGTCGTCAGGGCGGCGATGAAACCGTTGGCGACGCTCAACAAGCCCTCGCTGAAAACGGTCGATACGGTCACGAAACAAGAGACGGTCAGCTTCAAAGAACGCACCGATGTCACGGCCGTGCCGGCGATGGGGGTCGTCGCTGAAACGATGGTCGCCCTGGTGCTGGCCCAAGAGGCGCAGAGAAATTTCGGCGGCGACAATATCGACGATTTCGTGAACAACGCCCAAAGTTTCGCCAAGAGAATCGTTTGAGCTCGTCCCCGCAGGTTGCACGAAACTTCGAATCCCGAAAGTCTGGGCGCACGATGGTTGTCTTGATTGGTCTGATGGGTACCGGCAAGACAACTGTCGGTCGAAAACTCGCCAACTTCACGGGTCTGAAATTTGTCGACTCCGATGAAATGATCGAGGCGCGAAGCGGCCGCAAAGTGCGCGAGATTTTTTCGGAACTCGGCGAAAGCGAGTTTCGCCGCCTCGAAGCGGTCGCTCTGGGCCAGGCCTGCAGCGATGACGTTGACATTGTTCTGGCCGTCGCCGGCGGGGCGATTCTGAGTCGAGAAAACCGCGAACTGCTGAAGTCATCGACGAAAAATATTGTTTGGCTCGACGCATCGACACCAACGCTCGTCGAGCGAACCGGTGCCGGTCAGCATCGACCGTTGCTTGCCGACGATCCTGTCGGCATGCTGACCAAGATGCGTTCGGATCGAGAAAGCCTCTACGCAGAAATCGCCACGCACAAGGTCGTCACCGAGTCGCGTGACGCCGATCAGGTCGTCGCCGAGATCGTTCGCCTCTGCGAAATCGGCGATATCGCAAAGGCGGCGAAGAAATGACGATCAACAAAGTCATCGTCGAATTGGGCGAGAGGTCCTACCCCGTATTCATTGGTCACGGCGCGATTTCAGAAATCAACACGGTGATACCCAAGACGGCGCAACGCGCGGTGATCGTCACGCAAGAAAACATTCGCTTCGCGGTCAAACTCGACATTCCGTCGATCACGGTGCCGATTGCTGACGGCGAACGGAACAAGAACCTCCAGACGATCGAATTTGTGTCGCAGAAGTTCGCCGAGTTCGGCTTGACGCGTGAAGACGTGGTGATTGGTTTGGGCGGCGGCATGGTCACCGACGTTGCCGGGTACGCCGCGGCGGGTTGGCATCGCGGCACCGCCGTGGTGCATGTCGCAACTTCGTTGGTCGGCATGGTCGACGCGGCGATCGGGGGCAAGACCGGCGTGAATACGAGCGCCGGAAAAAACTTGATCGGTGCGTTTTGGCAACCGCGAGGGGTGATCTGTGATCTTGACGCACTGGCGACATTGCCAGAAAACGAAATGCGTTGCGGGCTCGGCGAGATCGCGAAATATCACTTTCTTTCGGGCGATGATCTGTTGAAACTCGAGATGCCCGAGCGCGTCGCCCGGTGCGTAAAAATCAAGGCGGAAATCGTCTCGGCCGATGAGCGCGAGGGTGGTCGACGAGCGCTTTTGAACTACGGTCACACTCTCGGGCATGCGCTCGAAAGATCCGGCAATTTTTCGTTGGCCCACGGCGAGGCCGTCGCGATCGGCATGATCTTCGCCGCCCACCTGGCCCATGTCCTGGGTCGAATCGACCAGGCCCGAGTCGATCAGCACTACAAAGTGATCGGTCAGACATATGGTCTCAAGGTGAAACCCGAGAACAAGATTGATCGCTCTGAGTTGATCCGGTTGATGCACGGCGACAAGAAGGCCGTCACCGGCCTGACCTTCGTGCTCGATGGTCGTTCCGGCATTGAAACGGTCAAAGACGTCTCGGAACAGCAGCTGCACCGGGCGTTCGACGCGATGCAACTGGTCGAGAAGTAATCTGAGAGACATGGCCGCAAAGAAGGGTTCGCGCAAGATTCTGGTTTTGAGCGGGCCGAACCTCAATCTGCTCGGTCAGCGCGAACCCGAGATTTACGGCACCGATTCGCTCGCCGATCACATGCTTCGCGTCGATGAAACGGCCAAACAACTCGGCCTGACCACCGAAAAGGTGAGCGCCCAAAGCGCCGCCGAATTGGTCGCGGCGATCCATGCTGCTCGAAGCACATGCGACGCGATAATCATCAATCCTGGCGCGTTGACTCATTTTGCCTGGAGCCTGCACGATGCATTGGCCAGCTTTGCGGGGCCGATCATCGAGGTGCACCTGTCGAACCCGTCGTCGAGGGAGCCATGGCGACACGAGAGCGTCGTCGCACCGGTGGCATCCGGAACGATCGCCGGCTTCGGCGCCAATTCTTACGTGTTCGCCGTGCATGCGGTGGCAACCTTGCTTTCGACCGAAAAATAGATCATGTCGGTGGAATCGCTTTCGGTCTTGCGCCTGTCGGGTCGGGACGACGCGGTTCGTCAACAGTTGAACGTCGCCGACAACTGCCGGTCGTTGCTCGTCACCGACTTGACGAACATCCGCTGGCTCACCGGTTTCACCGGCTCTGCCGGCACCCTGCTGGTTCGACCCGACGACATGGTGTTGGTGGTCGACGGTCGCTACGGAGAACAGGCCCGTTATCAAATCGCCCGGTCTGGCGCCAAGTGCGAAATCGTCGAAAAGCGGAGCGCGGCGGCGATTCGCGACGCGGTGGTCAAAGCCGCCAGTGGTCTCGGGTCCCTGGGTTTTGATGCCAACGAGATAACGCTCGGTCAATACGAGTCGTGGCGCGAGCATCTTTCGGTCGAACTTGTCAAAGTCTCGCCTGTCGTGCCGAAGTTGCGCCGGCGAAAGACCGAGCCCGAAATTCAGCGCATGCATCTAGCCGCCGTCGCCGCCGACAAGGCGCTCGAAGAAGTCGTGCCGATGCTCTCATCGGGTCTGACCGAATGCGATGTCCGCGACGAACTCGACTACCGCATGCGAAAACACGGCGCCGAGTTCACGAGTTATGACACCATCGTCGCCAGCGGTCCGAATGGCGCTCGTCCACATCACCGACCCGTGCGTCGTCGAATCGAAACGGGCGACAGCGTGGTGGTCGATGTCGGAGGTCTGGTCGACGGTTATCACTCAGACATGACCCGCACATATCTGATCGGCGAAGTCGATCCAGTTTTGAGCGAGATGCACGAAGTCGTGAGCCAGTCGCAGTTGCTCGGACTTGCCCGGGTTCGCGCGGGTGTCGCGGCCGAAGACGTCGACAAGACTTGTCGTGACCACATCGTCAACGCCGGTTTTGGCGACGAGTTCACCCACGGCACGGGCCATGGTGTCGGCCTGCAGATACACGAGATGCCATGGGTGCGGTCCGGTTCTTCTGAGCCGCTCGAGGTGGGCGAGGTGATTACCGTCGAGCCCGGGGTCTATCGTCAAGGGCTCGGTGGCGTGCGGATTGAAGACCTTGTCGTCGTGACGCAAGACGGTTGCCGAATACTCACTTCAAGCAAAAAGGATCGCAAGTGCCTGCAATTACAACCAACGACCTGAAAAACGGCATCACCCTCGAAATCGACAACGGCCTGTTCACCGTGGTCGACTTTCAGCATGTCAAGCCGGGCAAGGGCGGTGCGTTCGTGCGCACGAAACTTCGCAGTCTGCGCACCGGAAACATTTTGGAGCGCACGTTCAACGCAGGTGTGCGTGTCGAACAGGCGATTCTCGAGCGATCCGACATGCAGTTTCTATACAGGGAGGGCGACGATTTTGTGTTCATGGATGTAGACACCTATGAGCAAATCAATCTCGCCCCGCGAACACTCGGGGAAGCGGCCGACTATCTGGTCGAGGGCGCAAAAGCGATGATCGCCCAATACGACGGCGAGGTCGTCAGCGTCGAAATCCCCGTCACGGTCGAACTAAACATTTCGATTACCGAGCCCGGCATTCAAGGCGACCGGGTTTCCGGCGCCCGAAAACCCGCGACCCTCGAAACGGGCAAAGTCATCCAGGTGCCGCTGTTCGTCAACATCGGCGACCGCGTCAAGGTCGATACCCGAACGGGTGACTACATAACGAGAGTCTGATGTCGAAACCCCGCACACGACGCGTCGGGGAAGACGAACGCAGCACCGTTCGCGAGCGCGTGCTCAACTTTTTGTATCAGGCCGAGTCGCGGAGCATCCCCGTTTCCGAGGTGATCGGCGCCGAGGTGTTGGCGGTGCAAGATGCAGTCGCCGAATTGGCGAAAGCCGTCGAGGCGGGGCGGGAGCAGGCCGACGAACTGATCACCGAGTTCTCGCATTCATGGACGCTCGGTCGCATGCCCGCGATCGATCGCAATGTTTTGCGCCTGGCGATCCACGAACTTGTCGCCCGACCAGAGGTGCCGACCGCCGTCGTGATCAACGAGGCGGTCGAACTGGCCAAGCGATTTTCGACAGAGGAATCGGGCAAATTTGTGAACGGAGTGCTCTCGGCGATCGCAAAAAAGACGCGAGGTTAAACTGACCGAACAACGACCGGTGAAAGGTTTTCGGTGAGACGACAAATCATTAGAAACCTGAAATCGCGGGCCTCGCAAATCACGGTGTGGCAGACGGCAACCGGCGCCGCGATTTTTTTGGCCGCTCTGTATCTCTCGGCGATGAGCATCGAACTGCATCGCGGCCTGAACACATCGGCCTACGATTTCGGTCTCTACGACCAGGGCATTTGGCTCTTGTCGCGACTCAATTCGCCCTTCGTCACGCTGATGGGCAGAAACTTGTTCGGAGACCACACGAGTTTCATCCTGCTGTTCTTGGCGCCCTTCTATTGGGTCGTCGGCTCGAGTTCGTTTCTGTTCGTGGTCCAGTCTGTCTCGATCGCCGCCGGCGCAATACCAATTTTCTTGTATGCGCGCAGGCGACTTGCCAGCGAGGTTTACGCGACGATCTTTGCAGTCGTCTATCTGCTCCACCCGGCGACCATCTGGACCGGCTTGGAGAATTTTCACCCCGACGCGTTTCTCGGCTTGTTCGTCGCCCTCTCGCTCTACGCGGCGATGGAGTCGCGCTGGAAGCTGTTCGCCGTCGCGGCAGTCTTGAGCCTGAGCGTCAAAGAAGATGTCGCACTCGTGATCGCGCCTCTCGGACTCTGGATCGCCTGGCGCAAGAATCAGAAGGTCGGTTTGGTCACGAGCGTCGCCTCGCTGTGGTACATGCTGTTGGCGATCTTCGGAATTCAGCAGGGAATCAACGGTGTCGGGTTCAGAAATTCCTGGCGAATCCCGTTTGGCGGGCCCGCCGGTTTTGTCAAGACCATTTTCAGCGATCCGATGCAGGTCGTCAGTCACCTGGGCAGTGAATCGCGACCCTACTACTTGTTTCAGATGGCGTTGCCCGTGGCGTTCATCTTCATCGCCGCACCCGAGATCGCGGCGATCGCCTTGTTCGTCGTCGGGTTGAACTTGATCAGCACCTTCTATTATCAATTTCATATCGAGTACCACTATTCGTTCGTCATCGTGCCGATTCTCGTGTTCGGCACGATTCACGCCGTGGGTCGACTTGCAGAAAAGTTTCGTGTCGGGCTGGTCGCGACCTGCGTCGCAACCTCGCTTTTTTCCGCTTTTTTTTGGGCGCCCCTGCCTGGCTCGCGGACGAGCATCGAATACAACGGTTCAAAGACCGAGTTTGTCGTCGCCGCGCACGAGGCGATGGGCAAAGTGCCCGATGCGGCGGTGGTGAGCGCGTTTCATCCGTTGACCGCGCACATGGCCCGTCGCGAGAGAGTTTATGCGTTTCCGGTGCCATTCGAGCGCGCCCTTTATGGCACGGACCCTTTCGCCGCGGGCGATGCTCTTCCATTTGTCGACGAGATTGAATATGTTCTTTTGCCCAAGTCGCTAGACCAGAAATCGGCGCAAATCTGGGCGAAGTTCGCCGATCGGTTTCAGATCACCTATGCCAATTCTTGGTGGGTGGTATACGAGCGTTTGTAATCCGAACATGCGCCCTGCCGCGGGTGCTATATTGAGCGGGAACCAAAAACATCATTTCGTAAAATGAGTCCCGTGAGGCTCGAACGAAGGAGTGACAGTGGCAGAGTCGGTTGTCGGCGCGTCGTCGTATGAAGCGATGACCAGGGCGGATGTCAAGCGGGCGATCGTGCGAATCGCCCATGAGATCATCGAACGCAATCACGGTGTCGAGGGTTTGGCGATAGTCGGCCTGCAACGCGGCGGAACCTGGATCGCCAAAGAGATCGCCGATCAAATCAACGAAATCGAAAAGACCGTCACCGTGCCGTTCGGCGCGCTGGATGTCAGCCTGCACAGAGACGACATCGGTATTCGACCCGTGTCGCTGGGGGCGATCAGCGATATTCCCTTCGACCTCTCGGGCTCCACGGTCGTGTTGGTCGACGATGTTCTGTTCACCGGACGCACCGTCAGGGCGGCGATGGAGGGCCTCAACAACTATGGTCGACCCCGCGCGGTTCAACTCGCGGTGCTCGTCGATCGCGGCCACCGGGAGTTGCCGATTCGCCCCGATTTTGTCGGCAAGAACCTGCCCACCCACCATGGCGATGAGGTTGCGGTGACGAGCGACGGGGTGACGGTTACCCCGGTTTCGGAGGCGAGCCGGTGAAGCATTTGCTGTCGATCGATGAGTTGGGCCTGGACGGCCTGAATGCGTTGTTGAACCTGACCGACCATATGGTCGAGATCAACCAGCGCCCAGTACCCAAAGTGCCCGCATTGCGCGGAAGAACCGTCGCCAGTTTGTTCTTCGAAGACTCGACCCGCACGCGTTTGAGTTTTGAAACGGCGGCCAAGCGACTTTCCGCCGACACGATGACTTTCAATGTTTCGACCTCGAGCGTCAACAAAGGCGAGTCGCTGCGCGACACGGTCGCCACGATCACCGACATGGGTGTCGACGTCTTCGTCGTTCGGCACAAATCCGTGGGCATCCCCTGGCAGATCAGCGAGTGGACCAAAGCCTCGATCATCAATGCGGGGGATGGTGCGCATCAGCATCCGACACAGGCGCTGGTCGACTGCTACACGATCCGCGAGGCGACGCACGCAAAAAGTTTCTCGGGGATGCGCATGGTGATCGTCGGCGACATCAAACACTCGCGGGTCGCACGCAGCAATATCCAGGCCTTTTCGATGTTGGGCGCCGCCGTCACGCTCGTCGCCCCACCCACGCTTTTGCCACCAGATGTCTCGCATTGGCCCGTCGCCGTGTCGCATGATCTCGACGAAGTACTGCCGCAAACCGACGTGCTGTACATGTTGCGGTTGCAAAGCGAGCGAATGTCGCAAGGACATGTGCCAACGTTGCGCGAATACAGCGAGCAATACGGTTTGACGCAAAAGCGGGTGATGAACCTGCAGGCCCAGGCGATCGTCATGCACCCCGGTCCGATGAATCGCGGGGTTGAAATGCAGATTGATCCATCCGACGTGAAGAATTCTCTGATTCACCGCCAGGTCGCCAATGGTGTCGCGGTACGCATGGCGGTTCTGTTCGAACTTCTGGGCAGCGGCTCGAACCTCGCGGGTCAAGCATGACCAAGACGATCGTGATCAAGGGGGGAACGATCGTCAACCGCGCGTCCGAGCAGGCGCTCGATCTAAAAATCGAGAACGGTCTCGTCGCCCAAGTCGGCAAGAACTTGAAGGGCGATGTTCAACTTGACGCGAGCGGTTGCATCGTCGCCAGCGGTTTCGTCGACCTGCACGCCCACCTGCGCGAGCCGGGCCAAGAAGAGGCGGAGACGATCGAAACGGGAAGTCGCGCGGGCGCGCTGGGCGGCTACACGGCTCTGGTGGCGATGCCCAACACCGACCCGCCGCAAGACTCGGTCGCGGTGATCGACTTCGTTCGCGAGCAGGGCAAACGCGCGGGCCTCGTCGATGTCGTGCCGAGCGGCTGCATAACACTCGGGCGACAGGGCGAGTCGTTGGCTCCGATGGCCGAATTGTCGGCGGCCGGAGTTTCGCTGTTCACCGACGATGGCAGCGGGGTGCAAGACGCTTCGTTGATGCGTCGGGCGCTTGAATACGCCAAAGGTCTTGGCGTGACGCTGGCCCAGCATTGCGAGGTCGCCGAACTCACCAAAGGTGCCGTGATGAACGAGTGTCAGTGCTGCACCAACCTGGGGTTGCCCGGTTGGCCGGCGATCGCCGAGGAGTTGATGGTCTTTCGCGACATCGAACTCGTGCGCATCACCGGCGCGGCGATGCACTTTTTGCATCTCTCGACAAAGCGAAGCGTCGAGTTGGTCAGGGCCGCCAAGCGCGACGGGTTGCCGGTCACCGCCGAGGTGACGCCGCATCATTTGTCGTTGACCGAAGAATTGCTGGCTTCGTTCGATCCTGTTTTCAAGGTCAATCCGCCGTTGCGTTCGATGCACGACATCGCCGCGCTCAAGGCGGGTTTGATCGACGGAACCATCGACGCCATCGCCACCGACCATGCTCCGCACCCGCGTCGCGACAAAGAAATGTCGCTCGACATGGCCCCACCGGGAATGTTGGGTCTGGAGACGGCGCTGGGTGTCGTGCTCGCCGAGGGCGCGTGCGAGGTTCGCGATGTGGTCGCGCTGATGAGTTGGAATCCGGCCAAGATCGCGCGAATCGACGATCGTCATGGTCTTGATCTGGTCGCCGGGGCCGTCGCCAACATCTGCGTGTTTGATCCCGAAATCAAATGGACGATCGACCCCGAACGGATGGTCAGCAAGAGCATCAACACTCCGTATGTCGGTCGCAATTTGCAGGGTCGGGTGCGCCACACGATTTTCAACGGGGCGACAACCGTCGTCGATGGTCAGGCGCAACGATGAGCCGCAAGATTCGCCCGGCGCTGCTCGTGTTGCGGGACGGTTCGGTGTTCGAAGGCGAGGCGATCGGCGCCGGCTCGTCTGAGTTGGCCGAACCGATCATCGCCCGTGGGGAGGTCGTGTTTCATACGGGTCTGTCTGGCTATCAAGAAATTTTGACCGACCCGTCATACGCCGGTCAGATCATCACATTCACAACCCCGCATATCGGGAACTACGGCACCACGGCCAAAGACAGCGAATCACGCAAGGTTTTCGCCCGGGGCGTGATCGTGCGCGAACTGGCGCGACGTCGAAGCAACTGGCGTAGCGACGATTCGCTCGACTCATTCTTGAAACGGCTCGAAGTTTCCGGCATCGCCGGCATCGATACGCGAAAGTTGACCAGGGTCTTGCGCGACGAGGGGGCGATGCCGGGGGCGTTCGGCACGGCGAGCGAAACTGAACTGCGCAAGGCGGCGCAAAGCGAGAAGGGCACGGCCGGGAGAAACCTGATCGCCCAGGTGACGACCACCAAAAGTTATGTGCACGGCTCGGGCAGGTTCAAAGTCGTGGCGTATGACTTCGGCATCAAAACGACGATTCTCAACTGCCTGTCGGAATTCGCCACGGTGCACGTGGTGCCGGCGACCACGAGCGCGGGCGAAGTTTTGGCGCTGTCTCCCGACGGAATATTTCTTTCGAATGGCCCGGGCGATCCCGAAATGGTGCACGGAGCGCCGGCGACGATTCGAGAACTTTTGGGATCGGGTGTGCCGATGTTCGGCATCTGCCTCGGCCATCAGTTGATGGCTCTCGCCCTCGGGGGAAAGACGTTCAAACTTCCGTTCGGTCACCATGGCGCCAACCATCCGGTGCGCAACTTGGCGACGAAAACCGTCGAGATCACCAGCCAAAATCACAACTTCTGTGTCGACGCCGATTCGCTGGCGAGCAAAGCCGAGATCACCCATGTCAACCTGAACGACAACACCAACGAGGGCATGAGCGTGCTCGATGCAAACGCCTTCAGCGTTCAGTATCACCCCGAGGCGGGACCCGGACCGCACGACAGTCGTTATCTGTTCGCCGAATTCGTGAAGCGAATGAGGAACAAATAATGCCCAGGCGCGACGACATCAAATCGATTCTCGTGCTGGGGTCGGGGCCGATCGTCATCGGACAGGCCTGCGAGTTCGACTATTCGGGCACGCAAGCCTGTCGGGTTTTGCGCGCCGAGGGTTACCGCGTGGTTCTCGCCAACTCAAACCCGGCGACGATCATGACCGACCCAGATTTCGCCGACCGAACATACATCGAACCGCTGACGGCGGAATTCATCGAAAAAATTCTCGAGCGCGAAAAACCAGATGCCGTGTTGCCGACACTCGGCGGTCAGACGGCGCTGAACCTGGCGATGGAGTTGTTCGGGCGAGGCAAGGTCGGCGTGCCGGGCACCCCGGAACTAATCGGCGCCAACGCCGAGGCGATCGCCACGGCCGAAGACCGGGGCAAGTTCAAGGACGCGATGATCGAAATTGGTTTGGGCGTGCCCAAGTCGGGTGTCGCCCACACCATGGCCGAGGCGCAGAAAGTACTCAAGGAAATTGGTTTGCCGGTGATAATTCGACCCGCTTACATTTTGGGTGGTCGCGGCACCGGAATCGCGCACACGCCAGAAGAGTTCGAGGCGGTGGTCAGCAACGGTTTGGCGGCGAGCCCGATTTCGGAGGTCTTGATCGAAACCTCGATCGTCGGCTGGAAAGAATACGAACTCGAGGTGATGCGCGATCGCCACGACAACTGCGTGATCATCTGTTCGATCGAAAATGTCGACGCGATGGGCGTGCATACGGGCGACTCGATCACGGTCGCCCCGGCGATGACGCTGTCAGATTTCGAATATCAAAAAATGCGCGACGCCGCCTTCGCCTGCATTCGACGCGTCGGCGTCGAAACGGGCGGGTCGAACGTGCAGTTCGCCGTCAACCCGAGCACGGGCGAACAGGTTGTGATCGAGATGAATCCGCGCGTCTCGCGCAGTTCGGCCCTGGCCTCGAAGGCGACGGGTTTCCCGATCGCAAAGATCGCCGCCAAACTCGCGGTGGGCTACACCCTCGACGAGATCGCCAACGACATCACCAAGAAGACCCCGGCGAGTTTCGAGCCGACGATCGACTACGTGGTCGTCAAGGTGCCGCGTTGGGCGTTCGAGAAGTTCCCCGGCACCTCGGGCGTGTTGGGCACCCAAATGCAGAGCGTCGGCGAGGCGATGGCGATCGGTCGAACCTTCACCGAAAGTTTGCAAAAGGCCCTGCGATCGCTCGAAATCGGTCGTTTCGGTTTGAATTGCGATCCCGCCGAGGCGATGTTCGAGAATCTCACCGACAGGGAACTGCTCGAAAAGATCGCGATACCGACACCCGATCGGGTTTTTCAGGTGGGCGAGTGTCTGCGACGAAAGGTCCCGATCGAAGTCGTCGCCCGCGCCTGCAGATACGACCCGTGGTTCCTCGATCAGATGGCGATGATCGTCGAAGAGCGCGAGCACATCAAGGACGCGGCGCTGCCCGAACTCACCAAGTCAGATTGGTCGAGGGTCAAGCGCCTCGGGTTCGCCGATGCCCAGTTGGCGTGGTTGTGGGGAAGAAGTGAAGCCGATGTGCGCGAGGCGCGAATCGGCGCAGGTGTCGTCCCTGCATACAAGACGGTCGATACCTGCAGCGCGGAGTTTTCGGCGGAGACGCCCTATCACTATTCGACCTACGAAGACGAAAACGAGATTCATGCGACGATCAAAGAGTCAGTTGTGATTTTGGGAAGCGGGCCGAATCGAATCGGTCAGGGCATCGAATTCGACTATTGCTGCGTGCACGCGAGTTTCGCCCTGCGCGACGCCGGCTACGAAACGATCATGCTCAACTGCAACCCCGAGACGGTGTCTACCGATTACGACACCTCCGACAAGCTTTACTTCGAGCCGTTGACCCACGAAGATGTGATGAACGTGATCGATGCCGAGACGGCGTCATCAGGCGTGGCTCCAAAGGTGATCGTCGGGTTGGGCGGCCAGACGCCGCTGAAACTTTCTGCCGAACTGCCGCCTCATTTGATCGCCGGCACCAACAGCGAAAGCATCGACATCGCCGAGGATCGAGAAAGATGGAGCGCACTTTGCGCATCGTTGGGTATCGCCCAACCGCCGGGCGGCACGGCGCGCGATCTGAGGCAAGCCGCGGAAATCGCCGAGCGGATCGGATATCCCGTTTTGGTTCGACCGAGTTACGTCTTGGGCGGTCGGGCGATGCAGATCGTGCAAGATCATGAGCACCTGCAAAATGCGATGCGCGAACTCGGCCAAACGGGTTCACTCGGCAAAGAGGGCGGGCTGTCGGCCGAGCGACCGGTCTTGGTCGACCGATTCTTGGAAGACGCGATCGAGGTCGATGTCGATGCGATTCGCGACTCTGCAGACGAGGTGCTGATCGGTGGGGTGATGGAGCATGTCGAGCAGGCCGGTGTCCACTCGGGTGACTCGGCATGCGCGATCCCGCCCGCGTCATTGGGCCAAGAGATCGTCGACGAAATCGAGGCGACGGTCGTCAAAATCGCCAAGGCGCTGCAGGTCGTCGGTTTGATCAACGTCCAGTTTGCGGTCGCAGGTCCGAAAGTTTTCGTGATCGAGGCCAACCCTCGGGCGAGTCGCACGGTGCCGTTCGTCGCCAAAGCAACGGGTGTGCCGCTGGTCAAGGTCGCCAGTCGCGTCATGCTCGGGGCGAGTCTCGCCGAGTTGAGGCGTGAAGGTCTGTTGAATCCGCGGGTCGACGGTTCGCATGTCTCGGTGAAAGAAGCGGTGTTGCCGTTCAACCGCTTCGTCGAGGTCGACACGGCGCTCGGCCCCGAAATGCGCTCGACGGGAGAAGTAATGGGCATCGACGACTCGTTCGCCCGCGCATTCGCCAAGGCTCAATTCGCCGCTGGCACCACGCTGCCGCAAAGCGGTCTGGTCTTCGTTTCACTCAACGATCGCGACAAGTCGGGTGGTGTCGAAATCGTCAAGGGCCTGACAAAACTTGGTCTGCAGATCGCCGCCACTTCGGGTACGGCAAAATTCTTGACGGACAACGGCTGCGAGGTGGCGCGGGTCGTGCGCAAGTTTTCTGAGCGCGGCATCGACCCGGTTCTTGTCGACGACGCGGTAAAACTGATCGAGGCGGGTGAAATCGTTCTGGTCATCAACACGCCGCGCGGTCACGGCACCCGCAGCGACGGCGAGGCGATTCGCAAAGCAGCCAACAATTGTCGCGTCTCGGTGCTGACCACGCTTAGTGCGGCAACCGCGGCCGTGCAGGGAATGCTCGAACACCGTGATCGACCGTTTTCCGTGACGTCGTTGCAAGAATTTCACGGCAGAAAGTGAGACCGCGAGTGCGTGGCGAAAAATCCGCGTGAAGCGCAAACCAGTCAGCCTCGGCAAGGTCGAACTTGATCAGCCTCTGATGACGGCGTCAGGCACCGCGGGTTACGGCGCCGAGTTCGCCGATTACTTCGGATTGCACGATCTCGGTGCGGTCGTGACGAAGTCTGTCGCACATTTCGAATGGCCGGGCAACAGAGCACCCCGTCTGCACCCGACCAAATCAGGAATGTTGAATAGCGTCGGGCTGCAGGGGTCGGGTGTTGATCATTTCATCGAGCACGACCTGCCCGCGCTCGAACGCGCGGGGGCGAAAGTCGTGCCCAGCATTTGGGGGCACAGCGTCGACGATTATCGGGTCGTCACCGAAAAATTGGCCGAGGTAGCCGATCGAATAGCCGCGATCGAAGTGAACCTCTCCTGTCCGAATTTGGGCGGCGACCACACGATGTTCGCCCACGACTCGAGGTTGGCTGGTCAGATAATCGAACAGTGCGAAAGGTTCGGCGTGCCGTTGTGGGCCAAGTTGAGCCCAAATACCGATCTGCTCGTCGATATCGCGCGCGCCGTGTTGGCGGCCGGGTCGCAGGCGCTGACCTTGGTCAACACGGTGAGCGGCATGGCCATCGACATAGGGACGGGGCGGCCCACTCTCGGCACTGGTCGCGGCGGCCTGTCGGGCCCGGCGATTCGTCCGATCGCCGTCAGGTGCATCTATGACGTGCGCGCGGCGCTACCCAACGCAAAAATCATCGGTGTCGGGGGCGTGGTCGACGCCGAGTCGGCCGTCGAGTTGATGATGGCGGGCGCCGACGCAGTGCAAGTCGGAACAGCGACATTCGCCGACCCCAAGGCGCCGGCAAAAATACTCAAAGCACTCAACAAGTGGGCCGACAGGCGCGGGATCACCGACTGGTCGCAGGTAACCTCTGCCGCGCATCGCGCCTGACTCGAATTTGCACCGCGTCGATCTCGCCGACAATTTCGCGGCGACGAATCAATCTAGAATGATGTCATGGCACCGACGCCAACCACCTCGGAAACACGAGGGCTGTTGCTCGCCGAAGCGTCGCGCTTGCGTCGAGAGATCAGCGACGTGCTTGCAGAAATCGCCGAGGGAAGGTTCGACCTCCGGGACTTGTTGAATCGCAAAGGTGATGCCGTGTTGGCCCAGATCTATGTCGTCAAAGTTCTCGAAAATCTTCGGGAGATCGGCAAGGTGCGGGCTCGTGAAGGCCTCGACGCGTTGAACATCGAACACAGGTGTCGGTTCGGCGATCTGACGCCAGAACTTTCGAGGGTCTTGTTGCGGGAGTTCAAAAAGTGAGCATCGACGACGGCACCCTGGTCATCGTCGTATCGGGCCCCGGTGGTGTCGGCAAGAGCACGATCGTCGAAAAACTTGTTGCGCACGACCCGCAACTCTGGTTGAGTCGATCATGGACAACTCGCGAGAGGCGGCAGGGCGAGTCGGCCGAAGCCTACGAATTCGTCTCGCGTCAAGAGTTCGAAGACAACATCGCCGCCGGCGGATTTCTCGAATGGACGGACTTCCTCGGCAACTATTACGGCACACCGACACCCAATCCGCCGTCGGGTCGAGACACCGTGCTCGAAATCGAAGTAGACGGCGCCCAGCAGGTGAAGCGAATCAACGCGAGTGCGCTGCTGTTGTTCATTCTGCCGCCATCAAGGCAAGAGCAGAAGACCAGACTGCGGGGCAGGGGTGACGCCGCTCAGAAAGTCGAGAAGCGTCTACGCAAGGCCGAAGAAGAAGAGCCGGTGGGCAAAGCAATCGCCGACTATGTGATCATCAACGATGATCTCGAATCCACCGTAGAAGAAATGAGTCGAATCATCGCCTACGAGAGAAAACAGCGTATTGCCGGGTGATCCACGGCTATACTTGAAGACCGCAATTTAGCCGCGCAAACCACGCCAGGAGGCGAATGTGACAGCCGAAGACACGATGATGAGCCCCGCTATCGAGTCGCTGATGGAAAAAACAGGATCGAAGTTTTCGCTCATCACGCTCTCGGCGCGTCGCGCCCGCGAGATCAACTCGTATTTCAACCAACTTGGTGACGGTTTGGGCAATATGGTGCCGCCGCAGGTCAGTTCGACGGCGCGCAAACCGCTCTCGATCAGCTTCGAAGAGATCGCCTCGGGCAAGATTCAACTCGTAGCCAAAACCATCGAACAAGTCATAGCCGAAAACGAGGCCGCATTGGCCGCCGAGAAGCAGGCGGAGCTTGACGCGATGCAAGACGCCGAGCAGGCCGCAAACTCAGATTCGCCCGATGCCTAAATCTGCTTTGTAATGGGCAAGTATTCATTCACATCGGAGAGCGTGACCGAGGGTCACCCCGACAAGATGGCAGACCAAATTTCAGACGCGGTTCTAGACGCAATCCTGGCGGAAGACCCGCAATGTCGGGTCGCCTGTGAAACTTTGTTGACCACGGGTTTGTGCGTCGTCGCCGGCGAAATCACGACGAAGGCCTACGTCGATATCCCGAAGATCGCCCGTGAAGTCATCAAGGGCATCGGCTACGACAACGCCCTCTACGGTTTCGACGGCAATACATGTGGCGTCATCGTCAGTATCGACGAGCAGAGCCCGAACATCGCCCAAGGCGTCGATGTCAGCGAAGAAATTCGCACCGGCAAGAGCGGCGAAGACAAACTGAACAGCCAGGGGGCCGGCGACCAAGGAATGATGTTCGGCTACGCCTGCACGGAAACCGAAGAGTTGATGCCCCTGCCGATTTGGTTGGCACACCGCATCGCCGAAAAGTTGGCCGAGGTTCGCAAGTCGGGTGCAATCCCATATCTGCGACCAGACGGCAAGACTCAAGTCACCTTCGACTATGAAAATGGCGAGCCGATAAGGCTCAGAACCGTCTTGATTTCAACCCAGCATGCCGACGGCATCAATCGTGACACGGTCATTCGACCGGACCTGATCGAGCAGGTGATTCGCCCGGTGGTCCCGGCGCGGTTCGCCAAGGACGAATACTCCGTTTATGTCAACCCGACCGGGGAATTCGTCAAGGGCGGTCCCCATGCCGACACGGGTTTGACCGGCAGAAAAGTTATCGTCGACACCTACGGCGGCATGGGGCGTCACGGTGGTGGCGCGTTCAGCGGAAAAGACCCCTCAAAAGTCGATCGATCCGCGGCCTACGCCGCGCGCTGGGTTGCCAAGCACGTCGTCGCGTCGGGAGCGGCGAAGCGCTGCGAGTTGCAGGTGGCCTATGCGATCGGCATGGCTCACCCGGTCAGCATTTTTGTCGAAACTTTCGGCACCAACACCGTCGACGAATCATTGATCGCGTCGGCCGTGCGCGAGACGTTCGACCTGCGCCCGGCGGCGATATTGCGCGACCTCGATCTGAAGCGTCCGATTTATCAGAACACCGCCGCCTACGGTCATTTCGGTCGCAACGAACCGAATTTCACCTGGGAAAAACTCTCGCGTCTCAACGAGTTCAAGGCAGCCGTCAGGCTCTGATCCAACCCGCGCCGCCCATGCTTCGGGTCGCCAAGGTCGTGCCCGATGTAACTGGCGTCGACAAATCGTTCGACTATTTGGTGCCGTCGTCGCTGGCCAACCGGGTTGAAATTGGCGTGCGAGTAAGGGTGCCTCTACACGGACGCAATGTCGCGGGGTGGGTGGTCGCAATCGGTCGCCCGAGTGCTGGTCTAGAGCCCAAAAAGATCCGCGAGATAACCAGAGTGCTGGGTCTAGGTGCGACCCAAGAAATCGTCGATCTGGCGGATTGGGCGTCGACTCGCTGGTCTGGTCGAATGCGGTCGCTGATCGCCACGGCATCGCCCAAGACGCTGATCACGAATATTCCGCCGACTCGATATACGACCCGCGAAGTTCGGTTTGCGTCGATCGCAGTCGATGAAATCAATCGACACGGTGGGGGACTGATTCAAGTCGCTCCGCTGACGAATCTCGCAACGATGGTTTGCGCCATCGCATCCGATGGGCCGACGCTCGTCGTGTTGCCGACGCAAAGTCGGGTCAAGCTTCTTGTCCCGGCGTTGAAGGCGAACAAGTTCTCGGTGGCGCAGTGGCCACAAGATTGGGCGGCGGCCCGCGCCGGCGTCGACATCGTCGTCGGCACGCGAAGCGCAGTCTGGGCGCCAATGGCCCGCGTTTCGAGTGTGGTCGTGGTCGACGAACACGACGACTTGTTGCAAGAAGAGCGAAGCCCGACCTGGCACGCGCGCGATGTGGCGATCGAGCGGGCACGGCGATCAGATTCGAAATGTATTTTGATGTCGCCGATGCCGTCATTGACGGCCCGAGAATGGGCGGGTGAGCGCGTCGTCGTCGACGCACAAAACCCTTGGCCCAGATTCACTCTCATCGATCGAAACCTGGATGAAAAGTGGGGCAGATCGTTGCTCACATCAGAATTGATCGAAGAATTGCGCGACAATTCGAGGCGCGTCGTGTGCGTCCACAACGCAAAGGGTCGAGCGAAATTGATCGCCTGCGGGTCGTGTCGCACTATCCTGCGCTGCGAAACCTGTGAGGCTGCGCTTGGTCAACTCGATGAGGCGACACTTGACTGCCCGCGTTGCGGGGCGAAGCGACCGATCATCTGTCAACGGTGCGGCTCCAGCAAGCCGGCGTTGATAAAACCGGGTGTGAGTCGACTGCGCGAAGAACTTGAAGCATCAGCCGGGCGATCGGTCGTCGAGGTGACCGCCGGCTCCGAGAGCTTCAATCATCGGGCGAATGTGTTCGTCGGCACCGAGGCGGTGCTGCATCGACTGCATTCGGCCGACACCGTCGTCTTTCTCGACATCGACACCGAACTGCTCGCGCCCCGTTATCGGGCCAACGAGATTGTCGCCACTTTGATCGTGCACGCGGCGCGATTGGTGGGACGATCAGAGAACCAACCGCGAATCATGATCCAGACCCATTCGCCCGACAACGAGCTGCTGGCCGGTTTCAGCACCGGCGATTTTTCGCATTACCGGGCGAAGGACAGATCGCGTCGCGAGATGCTCGGTTTTCCGCCGTTCGGGTCGATCGTTCGGGTCTCGGGTGCGGGAAGTAGAACCTTCATCGAGTCGCTCAGCGGGGGTCTTCAACTTGGTAGCACCCTGCAAACCTTCGTCCATGAGAACGACTCTGGTCTGATTCGAGCGCGAAGCTGGCAGGAAATTTCTCGCACGATCGCTCAGGCTCCGCGTCCGCCCAGGTCGCGTTTGGTTTTCCATGTCGACCCGCCCCGAGTTTGACGAACCTCCCGGTTAGTTCGTCATCGGTAGAATTGCCGCGATGAGTTACGACATTCGAACATATGGCGATCCGGTCTTGAAGACGTGCGCCGCCCAAATCACGAACATCGACGCCAAGTTGGTCAAGCTGGCCGACGAAATGTTCACGGTGATGTACGAAGCACCGGGTTTGGGTTTGGCCGCGCCACAAATCGGCGTGCAAAAGCAGCTGTTCGTCTACGACGTCGACGATTCGCCGCAGGTCTTGATCAACCCGAAGATCGTCGAGTCGAGCGGAGAGTGGGTTCACGACGAGGGATGTTTGTCGATTCCGGGCCTTTACGTCGAGATCGTCAGACCGAAACTGGTCCTGGTCGAGGCCACGAATCTCGACGGCAACACCGTTCAAATCGAGGCCGATGAAGTATTGGCGAGATTGTTCCAACACGAAATCGACCACTTGAACGGAGTGTTGATGTTCGAACGGATGACCCCAGATCAAAGAAAGCAGGCGCTTCTCGAATATCGAAAACGCGAGCAGAACCCGGGCGAAAGTGAAGCAACGCACTTAAAACTGTCGTGACTTCGTTAGCCGTCATGCCCTCGACCAAGGTCAGGCGCATCGTCTATTTCGGCACCCCCGAAGTCGCGGTGGCACCGCTTCGTGCCCTCGTCGGCGCGGGCTTCGAAATCGAACTCGTGGTTACGCGTCCAGATGTGCGTCGCGGACGAGGTGGCGAGCCGAGCCCAAGTCCCGTCAAGAAAGCGGCCCTGAGTTTGGGTCTGAAGGTTTCGCATTCGACGGGCGAGGCGCTTCGGTTGGCCGAAAATCGAAACGACATCCTCGGTGTGGTCGTCGCCTTTGGCGAGATTTTTGGAACTCCGGCGTTGCAATCTCTGCCGATGATCAATGTTCACTTTTCGATGTTGCCCCGCTGGCGTGGCGCCGCGCCGGTTGAACGGGCGATTCTTTCCGGTGACAACAGAACCGGGGTATGCATTATTCGAGTCGTCGAGGCTCTTGACGAGGGCGAGATCTACGCCAGCGAAGAGATCGAAATTGCCGATCAGGACGATCTGTCGGGGCTGCGCGAAAAACTCAACGATCTCGGGATCAAACTTCTGCTTCGAACCCTCGAGCGGGGTTTCGACTCGGCGACCAATCAAACTGGCGCGGCGACATACGCAGAGAAGATTTCATCGGCCGAGATGAGGGTTGATTGGCGCGAATCGGCGAGCAAGATACTCCGTCAAATTCGGGTCGGCGGAGCGTTCACTTTTCTGGAAAAGAGGAGGTTCAAGATCATGCGGGCGATTCAGCTGGTCGACGCCCAAGTCGTTGGATCACCCGGGGAAATAGTCAACACCACCAAGACGAGTTGCAGTGTTGTCTGCGGCGACGGTGCAATCTCAATCTTGCGGGTTCAGCCCGAGGGCAAAGACCAGATGAGCGTCGAACAATGGCTCAACGGGGCGCGACTCAAGCCCGGTGCCTGCTTCGACAAATAAGACTGGTCACGCCGATGCGATCTTCACATAGACGAGCCGGATGTTCTTCAGGGCGTCTTTGAATGTTTCGTGTTGATCGCCCAGACGATCACCCAACCCGTCGACGATCGCGGCCAAAGCATCGATCGCCAACCGTGCTTCTTCGAGTCGGGGCGGGTTCGAGCCGAGATGAATTGCCGCCAATTCGTAAAGACCAACGACGTGATTGGCGATGACGATTCGCGCCGGTGTCTCGGCCAGGCGGGCGCGCGCCTCGGCGAAGGCCTTTTCCTGTTCTGGTGAGGGATTCTCGCTCATTTGCGCTACCATTATGCCCCAAGCAGTCGCGCGAAGTTTTCGTCGCGACCGCGCAGCAAAAGTGGAAACTAGTTTCCCACCTAGCCACGAAATTTACGAAGTTCGAAAGCCGAGCCGAGTAGTTGAGTGCGATCAGGTCGAGCTGTTTGCAGTGGCGTGGCCACGGCCGGCTTCGACCCGAGCCCAACGCCCGATTCGACCTCCGTATTTCGGTTCATATCCAAATCAATAGAGGAGGCACAGCCGCTTGTTAAGCAGTGACCAGTCATAGCAACGCCAATCAATGAACCTCGTTACAACGAGAAGATTCGAGCCCGAGAGGTTCGTCTCGTCGATTCGGACGGTTCACAAGTTGGAGTAGTCAGCATCGAAGAAGCACTCGAGCGGTCACGCAAGGCCGATCTAGATCTCGTCGAAGTCGCCCCGCTAGCCGAACCACCCGTTTGTCGCATCATGGACTTCGGCAAGTTCCGTTACGAGGAGGCCCAGAGGCTCAAAGAGTCTCGAAAGAAGACGGTGCAGATCACGATGAAGGAGGTCAAGTTCAAACCGAAGATTGCCAAAGGAGACTTCAATACGAAAGTTCGCCGAATGCTCGAGTTTCTCAACGAGGGGCACAAGGTCAAAGTCACCTTGCAATTCAGGGGTCGTGAAATGGCCCACCCCGAATTGGGTTCGAAGATTCTCGACGCCGTGATCGAGCAACTCGGTCCGATCGCCAAAATCGACACCTCGGCGAGGCTCGAGGGTCGGAGCATGACGATGGTTTTGTCGCCCGACAAAAAGGCTGCGAAACGATCCGCGTCCCAAAAACCCGCGGTGGCAAAACCCGCGGTGGCAAAACCCGCAACACAGAATTCAACCGAAACGGAGAGCAGCAATGCCAAAGATGAAAACATCGAAGACAGCAAAAAAGCGGTTTAGAAAGACGGGTACCGGAAAGCTTCGTCGTCAACAGTCGATGCGTCAGCACTTGTTCGAACACAAATCGAGCGAGCGCACGCGCCGTCTCGACGGAACGGTGAACGTGCACAAGGGCGACGTCAAAAACATCAAACGACTGCTGGCCGAGCGCTGAGTCGAATAGAGAGAACTACTCAAACAGTCTCAGAGAAGGGAGACCGAAATGGCAAGAGTCAAGCGCGGTGTTCACGCCCGCAAGAAACACAGGGCGATTCTCGAAAAGGCAAAGGGCTATTACGGCGATCGAAGTCGCACGTTCAGATCGGCCAACGAACAGGTATTGCACTCGGGGCAATACGCGTTTCGTGACCGTCGCGCGAAGAAAGGCGAGTTCCGTAGTTTGTGGATCCAGCGGATCAACGCAGGTTGTCGCATGAACGACATGAGTTACAGCCGGTTCATCGACGGTTTGTCGAAGGCCGGTGTGGTCGTCGATCGCAAGATCCTCGCCGACCTCGCAGTCAACGACAAGAAGGCCTTTGCAAAACTAGTCGAGACCGCAAAGGGTGCTCTCGTCTGATTTTGGCGCCACTCGCATTCACGAGCAATCGGGTTCAGCGACTACGCAAACTTGTCAACGAAAAGTCCGAGCGAATTCGCGAAAACGCGTTCGTTGTCGAGGGTCAAACGTTGATTCGCGACGCCGTTCGCGCGGGTTGCGTCGTTGAGTCGCAATTCATCGCTCCGGGCGCGAGAGCGGTCCCTGCGACTTCGGGCGAGGTCTATGAACTGGCGCAAGGCGTGCTCGAGCGCGTGGCTTCGACTTCGAGCCCTCAACCGGTCGTCGCGATCGTGAAAAAGCCGACACGAACGCAATCAGAAATCAGTGCGCAAAGAGATGCTTGGGTCGTGGTTGCTGATCGCGTTGCTGACCCCGGAAACCTCGGCACCATCTTGCGATCGGCTGAAGCGGCCGGCGCCAGCGCGGTGTTTTTGACCCCGGGTTCAGCCGAGGCGTACGCACCCAAGGTCGTCAGGGCGTCGGCGGGGGCGATCTTCAACATCCCGGTTTACGAGTCGGCAAACCTCCGAGATATTCGAAATCTGGGTTTCCAAATTTGGGGCACCTCGAGCCATGCAGATCAAAACTCCGTCGATTATCGAGACGCCGATCTGTCTGGTCGGGTGGCGATCGTGCTTGGCAATGAGGCGCATGGTCTCGCATCGACCGAGGAATTCGACGGTTGGCTGACGATAAGTCACTCAGGTCGGGGAGAAAGTCTGAATGTCGCAATGGCCGCGACGCTGTTGTGCTTTGAATTGAAGCGACAGCGCGAAAATTAGCATCACCCCAAACCGACAGACGGCTAAAGTTGAGGACGATGTCTGAAAACAGCCCTGTCGACGCGATGAGACGGGCGATCGACACGGCGCGAGAAGGCGCGTTGGCCAAGATCATGGCGGCACAAGACTCTGCTTCACTGCGCGATTTGGGCATTGAACTCAGCAGGAAAACCAGCGGTCTGGTCGCTTTGAAGGGCGAGATGGGCAAGTTGTCCTCGACCGCCGACAAACGCGCGGTCGGTCAATACTTGAACAACGCCACGACCGAGATCGCCGCGGCATTGGCGGCTCGCACCACCGAATTTGCCGATCAAGAGTTGCTGAGGCGTGTCGAAAACGAGCGCATCGACCTGAGCGAGCTTTTGACGACTCGCCGCCGCGGACACAGCCATATCGTCACTCAGGCGACCCAACGACTCGAAGATGTCTTTGTTGGTCTGGGTTTTCAGGTCGCCGAGGGTCCCGAGGTTGAAACCGACTTTTACAATTTTGAGGCGCTCAACATGCCCAGGTCGCACCCTTCGCGGTCAGAGTTCGACACGATGTTTCTTGAATTCGGCGAGCCGGGCTCGACATTGTTGCGCACCCACATGTCACCCGTTCAGATTCGCGTGATGAAAACATGGAAGCCACCGATTTACGCGATCATGCCGGGGCGGGCGTTCAGGCGCGACACACCAGACGCCACGCACATGCCGGTGTTTCACCAAATCGAAGGGCTCGTCGTAGACCGCGGCATCACCTTCGCCCATTTGGCGGGCACAATCGAGGCGTTCACCAAGGCGTTCTTCGACAGCGAATTCACCAGCCGACTTCGACCCTCATACTTTCCGTTCACTGAACCGAGCGCCGAGTTCGACATTCGCACGCCCGACGGTGATTGGATCGAACTCGGTGGTTGCGGGATGGTGCACCCCAATGTCCTGATCAGCGGTGGCATCGACCCCGAAGAATTCAGCGGCTTTGCATTTGGTTTCGGCATCGATCGAATGGCAAAAGAGCGACACAAGGTCGACGACATTCGCGAGATGTACACCAACGATTTGCGCTTCTTGAGGCAGTTCTGATGAAGATCTTGAATTCATGGCTGAATGAATTCGGCCCGTTCGGCACCGACATCGAAAAAATTTCCGGGGCAATGACGAGTTTGGGTTTGACCGTGGAGAGCATCGAGACGATTGGTCGGTCGGTGAAGGGTGTCGTCGTCGCCAAGGTCTTGCGCACCGAGCGCCATCCCGACGCGGCGAAGGTGCATCGCGTCTTTGTCGATGCGGGTGACGGCGCCGAGTTGCACATCTGGTGCGGCGCGTTCAACATCAAGGCGGGCGACCTGGTTCCGTTGGCGACTTTGGGCACGACGATGCCAGACGGCAGAGTCATCACGGCGCGCGGAATATTTGGCATCGAGAGCCACGGCATGCTGTGTTCGGGCACCGAACTTGGTCTCAGCACCGATTCGGACGGCATATTGATTTTGCCGACCGGTCTCAAGTTGGGTCTCGATGTGTTCGCCGCCCTGAAAATCAAGCGCGATTCGCTCTTCAGTTTGGATGTGACGCGCAATCGCCCCGACTGCAACGGCTACTTGGGCGTCGCCCGAGATCTCGGCGCGCACCTGGGGATCAAGATTGTCGCCCCACCCGGCGACGACGCTAAACGGGGCCCGAAAAGATCGTTGAAGGTGGCGATCGTCGACAAAAAGAAATGTTCGCGTTACAACGCGACCGTAATCTCCGGAGTTGAAGTCAAAAGTTCTCCCGATTGGATCGCCCGACGATTGACCAATTGCGGCATGCGACCAATCAACAATGTCGTCGACGCCTCGAATCTCGTGATGCTCGAGTTGAACCAACCGACTCATGCCTTTGACGCCACCACGGTGAACGGGGGTTTTCGCATTCGGTGCGCGCGCAAGGGCGAAACCTTGACGACGCTCGACGGACAACAACGAGAATTCGAGGCAACCGACCTTTTGATTTGCGATGGCAAAGATCAAGCGATCGCGATTGCCGGCGTGATGGGCGGAGCCGCCACCGAAATCAACGCCGCGACGAGCGTCGTCGCGCTTGAAACGGCGTGGTTCGAGTCGGCGGGCGTGGCGCGCACGGCGGCCCGTCTGGGTCTTCGCTCCGAAGCGTCGATGCGATTCGAAAGGGGTGTCGACCCGCACGGCATCGACCATGCAGTCGCGCGATTCGCCAAGATATTGCGCGAATCTTGCCCCAATCTGGTGGTCCACGCCGGGGCGACCGACATCAAGGAGAAACATCTTCCGGCAAGACAACGTCCCGTCAACCTGCGGCTGGGGCAAGTGAATCGACTGCTGGGCACGAGCCTTTCGGCCAGGGCGGTCGCAAATCTGCTCGGAAAAGTCGGTTTCATCGCCAAGTCTGTCACTACGACAAAGCAACCGGTCTTGAAGATCGCCGTTCCATCTTGGCGACCGGACTGTGAGTCTGAAATCGACCTGGTTGAAGAGGTGGCCCGTTACTATGGCTATGAAAACCTCGGCAAACTCGTGCCCCAGTCGACGATCCACGGCCGCCTTTCGGTTTTGCAGCAGCGACGCCGCGAACTTCGTGAGTTGATCTGCAGCCTCGGGCTGAGCGAGGCGATGCCCAACCCTTTTTTGGCCCCCGGCGACTTGGCTCGCGCCGGCGTCTCCGAAAGCAACTCGATTCGCCTCGCCAATCCGCTCGTGTTCGAAGAAAGCGTGTTGAGAACTTCTTTGCGCCCTGGTCTGTTGAAGGCGATCAAATACAACATCTCGCACCGTGCCGAGCACATTTTGCTCTTCGAACTCGGCCATGTCTATCCTTCCGGCGAACAGCCCTCGACCGATGATTTGCCCGATGAATACGAATCGGTTTGCCTCGTGGCCGTTGGTGAGTCGAGCCGCCTGGCGCTCGACTGGTGGAGCCAGATTTCGGCGGTGATGAATTTCGGCGCACAACTCGACCAATCGACGATCGAACCAGGTTTTCATCCGGCGCGTAGCGCGACCCTGCGTCGCGGGCGTCAGGTGATCGGGTTCGTCGGGGAGCTTGATCCGCGAGTGTTGGCGAAACACGAAATCAACACGGCCGTGGCTTGCCTCGAACTTGATCTCTCCGCGCTTTTGGCCGCGCCGCCGACTGTGGTCACCGCAAAGCCGGTAAGTCGTTTTCCGCGCAGCGACTTTGATTTGGCGTTTGTCGTTCCCAACTCCCGGAGTGCGGCGACGATCATCAAGGCTCTGCGCCAAAGCGCCGGCGACGAACTGGTCGACCTGGAACTATTCGACGTTTATCGCGGCCCTGGCGTGAGCGACGACAGTCGCAGTCTGACATTCAGGCTGAGTCTGCAAGCCATCGATCGCACGCTCACCGATGCCGAAGTCACCGCCACGCGTCGGCGCTGCCTCGACGCCGCAGCAAAACTCGGTGCCCACCTGCGCCAATAGCGGAGCCAAATTTCGAGTCCGATTGGGCCAGGATTTGCCGACAACAACCTTGCTTACGGGAGAGGACAACTTGGTTCGATGCGGTTGGTGCGGCGACGACCCCGAATATGTTCGCTACCACGACTCTGAATGGGGCAGGCCGGTGGTCGCAGATCAATTGTTGTTCGAAAAGATTTGCCTCGAGGGCTTTCAATCGGGGCTCAGTTGGCTCACAATTTTGCGCAAGCGAGCGGCATTCAGGCGCGCATTCGAAAATTTCGATCCGGTTCGAGTCGCCGAATTCGACTCGAAAGACGTCGATCGCCTGATGCAAGACGCCGGTATCGTGCGCCACCGCGGCAAGATCGAGGCTGTGATTCAAAACGCTCGGTCGACCCTTGTCGTCCAGTCGAAACTCGGATCGCTGCGCGGTTTGGTCTGGTCGTTTTGCGATGAGATCAAGTTGGGTGGTGGTTGGTCGGCACCGCAACGGACAACCGATATCAAGGCTCGCACCCCGCAGTCCGAAGCGTTGTCAAAGGCTTTGCGTGGTTTCGGCTTCAAGTTCGTGGGGCCGACCACCATGTATGCGGCGATGCAGTCTTTGGGCCTTGTCAACGATCACTTCGAGGGCTGCCACGTTCGCCAAGATTGCCAAAATGAGCGTGAAATCGCCCTAACGAAAATGCGTGCATAAATATGCAATAGGCTGTATAATCATACATCATGTTTGATATAGGCATTTTGGGGGCATCCGGCTACGTCGGGGCAGAGCTGCTGCGGTTGTGCGCCGCGCACCCCGAGTTTGAAGTTTCGTACGCCACCGGCGACTCGCAGGCCGGCACCCTCGCATCGACCCTTTATCCGAGCTTGACGACCGCCTATCCGAACTTGGTCCTGGACGAATTCGTCCTCGAAAAAGCCCTCAAGTGCGACGTCGTATTTTTGGCCCTGCCACACGAGGCGAGTCTGCAGTTGGTGCCCCGGCTAGTCGACAAAGTTCGTCTGGTCGTCGACTGCAGCGCGGCATTTCGTCTCAAAGATGCCTCGCTGTATCCGAAGTGGTACGGGTTCGAGCACAACCAGCCAGCCGAGCTCGAGAAAGCCGTCTACGGTTTGCCCGAGTTGTATCGCCAAGAGTTGGTCGGCGCAAAGTTGATCGCTGTACCCGGTTGTTATGTCACCGCGGCGAGCCTCGCCTTGGCGCCATTGGTGATGGCCAAAGTCGTTTCAACATCGGGGATCATCGTCGACGCCGCGTCGGGCGTCTCGGGGGCGGGTCGAGCCCTGAAGAACGGCAATTCGTTTTGCGCGGTCGACGAGGACTTCACGGCCTACGGCTTGCTCGACCACCGACACACACCGGAAATTGAACAGGTGACGGGCGCACAGATCCTGTTCACCCCGCACCTCGCGCCGATGAATCGTGGCATTCTCGCGACTTGCTATGCGCGTCCCGTCAACCCCTCGACCACGACGACCGCCTCGGTGCTCGCCGCATTGAGTCGTGCCTACAGATCTGAACCATTCGTCGCCGTTCGACCGACTTCGCCTTCGACCAAAGCCACGCTGGGCTCGAACTCGGCTCTTTTGTCGGCGCGATACGACGAACGCACGGGCTATGTCGTCATTCTGTCGGCGATCGACAATCTGACAAAAGGCGCGGCAGGCGGCGCCGTACAGGCGGCAAATGTGGCTCTGCAGATCGACGAGTCCCATGGCTTGACCAAGGTTGGTCTGTTTCCATGAGCGAGAAACTCAGAACCACCGTCGATCGATCGGTCGTCGATCAAGCCCGGGTCGCCAACCTGCTGCTCGAGGCCTTGCCGTACATCCAAAAATTCGCCGGCAAGACGATGGTCATCAAGTATGGTGGCAACGCCCTGGCCGGGGCGTCGGGCGAAGACGGCATCGAGGCGTTCGCCAAGGACATCGCATTGTTGCACGCGGTCGGTTTCAGACCGGTTGTCGTGCACGGGGGAGGCCCCCAAATCTCGGCGATGATGGAGCGCCTCGGCAAGAAGCCGAACTTTCGCCACGGGCTGCGCGTCACCGATGCCGAAACGATGGAGATCGTCAGCATGGTCCTATTGGGCACGGTGAATCCGCAACTCGTTTCGGCGATCAACCAGCACGGTGCACCCGCCGTGGGTGTTTCGGGTCAAGATGCAAGGCTGTTCACCGCTTCACCCCATGACGCAGCATTGGGCTTCGTCGGCGAAATCACGAGAGTGGACGCGACCATCGTGCGTCAGATGCTCAAAGACTCACAGGTGCCTGTCGTCGCGACGATCGGCACCGACTCGAGCGGTCAGGCCTACAACATCAATGCCGACACGGCGGCGGGTGCGTTGGCCGAGGCGTTGGGGGCGGAGAAACTTATTTATCTGACGGATATTGCCGGTTTGCGCGCCGACAAGAACGACGCCGATTCGTTGTTGCGACAAGTGACGACATCCCAACTGCGAAAACTGCTGTCGACGCAGGCGATCGACGGCGGCATGATTCCGAAAATCCAGAGCTGCGTCGACGCCATCGAAAGAGGGGTCGGTCACGCGCATATTCTCGACGGCAGAATCGCCCACGTGCTGCTGCTCGAACTGTTCACGATCGCCGGGGTCGGGACGATGGTGTTGAAGGGATGAGCGACATGACCAAGACCCAGACGACGCACAAATTCGCCGCCGAGAAGACGGCGAGTTCGTTGCTCGATGGTCGAGATTTCTGCCCGTTCATGCCGGTATTCGGGCCACCACAAGTGATGTTCGAGCGCGGACTAGGCACCCAGTTGTGGGACACCAGTGGCAGGCGATATCTGGATTTTCTCTGTGGCATCGCCGTAACCTCGCTCGGGCACAGCAACCCCGTGGTGGCCGCGGCGATCGCCGACCAAGCAGGCACGCTCTTGCATGTCAGCAATTTTTTTGCCAATCCCGTCGCCACGCAGACGGCGATGATGGTCGACAAACTCGTCAGCGGTTCGTTCGGCGGTTCCGGCGACGGGCAGGTCTTTTTCTGCAATTCGGGCGCCGAGGCCAACGAGGCGGGAATCAAACTCGCCCGCAAGTTTGGTGGGCGAGGCAGACACGTCGTGGTCAGCAGCCTCGGAAGTTTTCACGGTCGCACGCTCGCCGCGCTGGCGGCGACCGGCCAGCCCGAGAAGCACGAGCCGTTCGCACCGATGCCCGATGGTTTTCGCCACGTCGTGTACAACGACCTCGCATCGCTCGAGGCGGCGTTGGACGATTCGGTGGCGGCTGTATTGCTCGAGACCGTGCAAGGCGAGGGTGGCGTAGTGCCGGCGTCGATCGAATATCTGCAGAATGTCCGCCGAATCTGCACTCAGCGGGGGATACTTTTGATGATCGACGAGGTTCAGACCGGATTTGCCCGAACCGGCAAGTGGTTCGGCTTCGAACACGCCCAAATCAAGCCAGATGTCGTGATGCTCGCCAAGGCGATGGGCAATGGCATGCCGATCGGTGCATTGTGGGCGGGCAGAGAAATCGCCGCAGTTTTCAAGCCGGGCGACCACGGCAGCACTTTTAGCGGCACCGCGTTGGCCACGGCCGCTGCTCGCGCCACGATACAACTGATGATCGACATGGATGCACCGAAAGTCGTCGCAAAGAAGGGCGAAGAACTCGCCGCAAAACTGCGAAAACTGAAAAAAGTCGTCGACGTGCGTGGTCGCGGACTGCTGTTGGCCGCCGAATTGTCGCCCGAACTCGATGCCAAGCAAGTTGCCGCGCAACTGCTTGGCAAAGGTCTGGTCGTCAACGGCGTGACTTCGCACGCCTTGCGCCTCGCGCCACCGTTCACGGTCAGTCCTGAAGAGATCGACGAGGCAATTTCGATCATGGCAGAGCTGTTGTGAGCGCGCGCCACTTTTTGGACGTCACGGACCTCTCGGCGCGTGACTTGAATCAAGTCTTGGATCTCGCCGAGGCCGACATCGCGAAACTCGGTCGTCCATTGGCCGACAAGGGCGTGGCTTTGATCTTCGAAAAGCCGTCCAACCGAACCCGACACAGCATGGAGATGGCGGTGGTGCAGTTGGGTGGTCACCCGATTTTCACCCGCGGCGAAGAAGTTGGGTTTGACGAGCGCGAAACCGTCGAGGACGTGACGCGCATCTTGGCGGGCTACCACCATGCGATCGCCGCGCGAGTCTTCGCCCACTCGGTGTTGCAACGAATGGCGCAAGTCTCGAGCGTGCCGATCATCAATATGCTCAGCGAACAGTCGCATCCATTGCAGGCCATCGCCGATGTGCTGACGATGCGCCAAGAACTGGGTGGCCTGAACAACAAGACCGTCGCCTGGGTCGGCGATTACAACAATGTCGCGCGCTCGTTGAGCGAGGCCTGCGCACTCGAGAGAATGCACATTCGTCTCGGCTGTCCGCAGGGCTACGGAGCATCTGCAAGCGAGTTGACCCGCCTTCAAGAACTTGGTGCGGCATCGGTCGAGCAACACGACAGCGCCGTTCTTGCCGCCAAGCATGCCCACGCCGTGCACACCGATGCCTTCGTTTCAATGGGGCAAGAATCCGAAACCGAAAAACGTCTGCACGACCTCGCCGAATTCAAAGTCGACGCCAAGGTCATGGCCGCCGCCGACAGCAATGCGATCTTCATGCATTGTCTGCCCGCACACCGCGAAGTGGAGGTCAGCGGCGAAGTGATCGACGGTGCGCAGAGTCGGGTCGTCTTGCAGGCGCACAACCGAATGCATGCCGCAAGGGGGGTGCTCGCTCATCTGATGGGGGTGACAATATGAGTTCAAAAGTTCAGCGCCAGCAATTGATCGTCAAACTGATCGGTTCCCAAGCGATAACCAGTCAGCCGCAACTGCGCGAGCTGCTCCGCAAGAAAGGCATCAAGGCGACTCAAGCCACAGTCTCGCGAGACCTCGAAGACCTCGGGGCGGTAAAGGTGCGCACCGCGGGCGGCGAGACCATGTATGCGCTGCCGCGTTTCGAACCCGACCGTCTCTCGCCGTCGGATCAATTGCGACGGGTTTTGACCGAATGGGTTGCCGAGGTGCAATTCAACGAGTCGATCGTGGTGGTGCGCACCCCGCCCGGTTGCGCCCACGTCGTGGCGTCGGCACTCGACAGATCGAGGTTGAATGGCCTGCTCGGCACGGTCGCCGGCGATGACACAATGTTCTGCGTGGCCAATTCGAAATACTCGGCTAGGCGATTGGCCAAAGACATTCGGCAGTTGGCGGGCTTGAAGAATGGCTGATCAACCGTTGTGGCATGGCCGGTTCACGTCGAGCCCGGCCGAGGCGTTGCTCAAGTTCACCGAAAGTCTGTCGTTCGACAAGAAACTTTGGCGTGACGATGTTGCGGGTTCGATCGCCCATGTCAAAGGTCTGGCACATTCGCAACTGATCACCGCCGGCGAGGCCGAGAAGATCATCGCCGCCTTGAACACCGTCGCCGATGAGATGGCGACCGAAAAATTCGAGTTCGTCGCCTCCGATGAAGACATCCACACGGCAATCGAGCGTCGGGTGACTCAGATTGCCGGTGACACGGGGGCAAAACTGCACACGGGTCGCAGTCGCAACGACCAAGTCGCCACGGCGCTGCGACTTTGGTGCAAACGCGAGTTGGCTCACATCGCCGAATTCGTTCTCGAACTGTGCGAAGTTTTGAACCAACGCGCGATCGAAGCGGGTTGGTCGACGAATTCGGCATACCTGCCCGGATACACCCATCTGCAGCGGGCTCAACCGGTGTTGTTGGCGCATCATTTCGCGGCGCATGCCTGGTCGTTTCTGCGCGATGTGGATCGACTCTCGCAGACGATCGAACGTCTGGATGTATCGCCGCTGGGCGCGGGCGCATTGGCGGGTTCATCGTTGCCCATAGATCCTGACTTCGTGGCCAAGGAACTGGGTTTTGCCGATCGCTTCAAGAATTCGCTGGATGCAGTGTCGGATCGCGACTTCGTCGCCGAATCGCTGTTCGACCTGGCACTGATCGGCGTGCACCTGTCGCGATTGGGCGAAGAGTGGGTCTTATGGACTTCGCAAGAGTTTGGTTTCGCCGTGTTGGACGACGCGTATTCCACGGGTTCGTCGATGTTGCCGCAAAAGAAGAACGCCGACATCGCCGAACTGGCTCGTGGCAAGTCGGGTCGATTGATCGGCAATCTCACCGGGTTGTTGTCGACCCTGAAAGCGATGCCTCTGGCCTACAACCGAGACTTGCAAGAAGACAAAGAGCCGTTGTTCGATTCGGTGAATCAAGTTGGTTTGGCGCTGCAGGCGATCGCCGGAATGATCGCGACGGCAAAACTCGATACCGCCAAAATGAAATCCAGCGCGGACTCAGAAATGTTGGGTGCCACAGATCTCGCCGAATGGCTTGTCGCCAAAGGCACGCCATTTCGGCAAGCGCACGCCCACGTCGGGGCACTCGTCAGCCGAGCGATTCGCGAGTCCGTCGAACTTTCAGAACTGGTGAGAAACGATGCGCTGCTCGGCGCCGAGGCGGTCGACCTTTTGCGCGCCGGTGTCGGCGTTTCGCGCCGCACGTCGGCTGGTGGTGCCGGTCCTGTGCCGGGCGCGGTCCAGTCTGAGGCGTTGAGGTCGGCGATCACGGTGATGCGTGCGCGAATAGCGTCCGTGGTTGGTTCCAGATAGCGCCTAATATTGCCGTGTGGCGAGCGCACAAGACTTCATCAAAGAGTTCGGCGCGCGCGGTCTAATTCACGACAGCACCGACAGGGCCGCCATTTCGGCGCGGGCCGCCCGGTCGTCGCTCGGGGTTTATGTCGGTTTTGACCCGACCGCAGATTCGTTGCACATCGGTCATCTCTTGGGACAAATCACCTTGCGCCGGATGCAGTTGTTGGGGCACAGACCTTTCACCCTGGCGGGTGGCGCCACCGGCATGGTGGGCGACCCGTCGGGTCGAAGCGAAGAGCGCAATTTGCTCGACGCCGAGACCCTGCACCACAACGTGCAGTGCATCAAACGCCAACTCGAACGCATTCTTGATTTCGAAAAAGGCCCGACGCAGGCGGTGTTGGTCGACAATGCCGATTGGACCCGAAAAGTTTCGATGCTCGATTTTCTGCGCGGGGTCGGTAAACACATCACGGTCAATCAGATGCTGGCAAAGGATTCCGTCAAGAGCCGCATCGCCGACGCGAATGGTCTTTCCTACACAGAGTTCAGTTACATGTTGCTTCAAGCCAACGATTTCAGACATCTTGCCGAGCACCATGATTGCGAGATGCAGATGGGCGGTTCCGATCAGTGGGGCAACATCACCGCGGGCATCGATCTGATTCGCAAGACATTGGGTCGGACCGCATACGGGTTGACCTGGCCGCTTGTGACTCGCACCGACGGCACAAAATTCGGCAAAACCGTCGACGGTTCTGTTTGGCTCGATGCGCGCCGCACTTCGCCGTATCAGTTTCGTCAGTATTTCGTGCAGATCGCCGACGCCGACATCGAAAAAATGTTGCTGCAATTCTCCCTGCGGCCGATCGATCAGACAAGAGAGATCGTCGTCGAGCAAAAGCGAAGCCCGGAAACGCGAATCGGGCAGAGATCGTTGGCCCGCGAGTTGACGGCGTTGGTGCACGGAGAAGAGGCGGCCGAAGCCGCCGAAGAGGCCGCAGCCGTGTTGTTCGGAGCGAACCCGATGTCGGCGACGCCGGCGACATTGCATCTGATCGCCAGCGAAATCGCCGTCACGCAGATGGGGCGCGCCGCGCTCGGTGACCCGATCGCCGTGTTGGTTGAAACCAAACTCGCGAGTTCAAACAGCGAAGCCCGACGACTGTTGTCGCAGCGCAGCGTGCGGGCAAACGGCGACCAGGTCGACGATCAGACCAACTTGAGCAAGATCGCCCTGCTGCACGACCGTTGGCTGTTGTTGCGCAAAGGCAAGACCGGTTATCACCTGGTCGATATCAAGGGTTGAACACTCAACTCGTATCTGGTGACGCCGCGAATCGTCAGGCGGTCGCGCCACTCGGGGTCGGCCAAGGCTTCGATCTTGTCGAAACTCTTGACCAGGCTCGAGAGCATAACCTCGGCTTCGAGTTTCGCCAGAGACGCACCCAAGCAATAGTGCACGCCGGCGCTGAACGATAGATGACGGTTGGCGTTTTTGCGAGAAAAATCGAGCACATGCGGTCTCTCGAAAATACTCGGGTCGTGATTGCCCGCGCCCAGACTCGCCAAGACCAATGAGCCGCGCTTGATTTTGACCGGTCGTCCGTCGACCTGGATTGCGGTGTCGACCACCGGCGTTCGCATCGTATGTTGCACAGGTCCGTCGAATCGCAACAGCTCGTCGACCATCTGCGACGAGCAACCCTGAGCTTTCATCTGCGCAAACTGTCGTGGGTGCGTGAGCAACGCATGCATCGAGTTGCCGATCAAATTGACCGTTGTTTCGTGCCCGGCGATATACAGCAGTATCACGAATGCCATTAGTTCGTCGTTGGTCAGTCGTTCCCCCCGTTCTTCGACGCTGATCAAAGACGAGAGCATGTCGTTGCCCAAGTTCTTGCGACGTCGAGAAATGATCTCGTCGAGATACGGTCGCATCTTGGCGATGGCGACCTGAGCCTTTTCAAGTTCGGCGACACCCGTCGTGAATTCGAGCGTCGCCGTGATGATCTGCGACCATTCGCGCAACTCGTCGGCCCGATCAGTCGGCATATCGAGCAATTCCGAGATCACCTGAAACGGCACGGGAAAGGCGAATTCTTCGATCAACTCGAGGTGCCCGCTTTGCCTGGCCGAATGCAGGGCGGCGTCGACAAGCTGCTGTACTCGCGGTCGAAGCCGCTCGATTGCGCTCGGTGTGAACGACTTCGAAACCAGACTTCGCAGCCGGGTGTGGTCGGGTGGGTCAAGGTTCAGCATCGATCTATTGCGCACGCTTTTGCGACGAAACTCGCGCGTCGGCGTTTGCGGCAAGATCGCATTTTTCTCGATGTCCCGACTGAAATCGTTGCTCCGCAAGGTGTGCACGACGTCGTCATAACGGGTCAACACAACGAAACCCAGCGGCGTGAAACACACCGGTTCTTCGGCCCGAATTTGGTCGTAAATCGGGTGGGGATTGCGCCGAAATTCGGCGTCAAAGGGGTCGAAGGCCACCGCGGTCACACCCCGACATTAGTTACCCCGCTCGGCGATGTTAAGGGCTGAAAGTGTTGATTTTTAGGCGGCTTCACGGCTAGTATTGTTCCTCGCACTTTGAACAAGTGCGACACCAATTCGCGGTGGGGCACCGCCGACAAGTTTCTTGTCGAATGCCCGAAGTGAATGCTCCTTGAAAACGGAAGAGAAGATTGAACGCCAGTGCGGTCAATGGTCGTCGCGCCCGGATGGGCGCGCCGATTATTGTCCGTCAATTCTGATTGGGTGTTCGGCATTTGTTTGCCGGGCCTCAATCTTTTAATTATTAATACCGGCGATATTCGACTCGGTTTGAATATCGTCGGCAGGATACGACGACAACAAAGCAGATGTATTTCCGTCTGGTCGTCGTGGACTTTCCTAGATTTACTCAGACATTTATGAAAATAGACGTTTGAGTTTTTCTTGACGGAGAGTTTGATCCTGGCTCAGGACGAACGCTGGCGGCGTGCTTAACACATGCAAGTCGAACGATGAAGTGGAGCTTGCTCCACCGATTAGTGGCGAACGGGTGAGGAACACGTGAGAAACCTGCCTCGGATTTTGGGATAACAGATGGAAACATTTGCTAATACCAAATAACGTCGGAGAGCCTCATGGCTTTCTGACGAAAGGAATTCCGATTCGAGAGGGTCTCGCGGCCTATCAGCTTGTTGGCGGGGTAACGGCCCACCAAGGCGACGACGGGTAGCTGGTCTGAGAGGATGGTCAGCCACATTGGGACTGAGACACGGCCCAGACTCCTACGGGAGGCAGCAGTGGGGAATCTTGCGCAATGGGCGAAAGCCTGACGCAGCAACGCCGCGTGCGGGAAGAAGGCCTTCGGGCTGTAAACCGCTTTCAGCAGGAACGAAAATGACGGTACCTGCAGAAGAAGGAGCGGCCAACTATGTGCCAGCAGCCGCGGTGATACATAGGCTTCAAGCGTTGTCCGGATTTATTGGGCGT
>VFZD01000003.1 GCA_016871295.1 Actinomycetota bacterium
CCGAGTGTAAATCAACCCCGACAAGACGAGTCTCCCCACGCGGTGAATTTGTGCATTGAGGCCGGCCGCAGTCTGGCAAATCGGGTTGCAAATCGTAGATTGGAGTCGTATGAAATTCGCACCAATCTCTGATCGCTTGAGCGGTTTGGGCGCCGCGAAGTGGGCGGTGCACGTCGAAGGCTTGCGTCGGGCGAATCTGGGCGAGCCGATAATCATGTTGTCGATCGGCGAACCCGACCTGCCTCCCCCACTCGGCGTGCTCGATGCGGCGAGTGCGGCGATGCGCAAAGGCAGAACTCGCTATGCGCACGGCCAGGGCGAACCGCGGACACTGTCGGCGATCGCAAATCATCTGACCCGCCGCTCTGGTCTGACGGTTTCGCCCGAACAGGTTCTCTACACGGCAGGCACGCAAAATGGTTTGTGCACCGCGTTGCTGACGCTGGCGCAAACCGGCGACGAAGTTTTGGTGCCCGACCCTTATTACGCGACATACGAAGGTTTGGTCGCCGCATCCGGTGCGAAATTCGTGCCGGTGGCGACGAGACCCGAAGATAATTTTCATGTCACCGCCGAGGCGATCGAACGGGCGATCACCAAACAGACGAAAGTATTGCTGCTCAACACGCCGAGCAACCCGACGGGTGCGGTGCTCAGCCGGGATGAGATCGACCAGATCGGCGCTGTCTGCGAGCGACATGATTTGTGGATCATCTGCGACGAGGTCTACGCCGACATGACCTTCGATGCGCCGTTCTGCTCGCCGTTTGACCGCCCGCGCTTGCGCCATCGAACTTTGGCCGTGTCGTCGATCTCGAAGTCGCACGCCCTGCCCGGTTTTCGGGCGGGCTGGGTGGCCAGCGACCCGAGCGTCACCCCTCGCTTGGTGCTCGTGGCCGAGGCGATGTTGTTCGGTTCACAACCGTTCATCGAAGACGCCCTGGCTGTCGCCCTGAACGAAAAGCACCCCGAGGTTGAACGACTGCGACACGCATTTCGCCAGCGCGCCGAGACGCTTGTCGATGCGTTCAGCGGCAGCGAATACATCTCGGCGCGCATGCCCGAAGGCGGCATGTTCGTGATGCTCGACATCAGGCGCACGAAACTCTCGGGCGAAGAATTCGCATGGCGACTTCTCGAAACCGAGAACATCACCGTGATGCCCGGCGAAAGTTTCGGCAGGGGCGGCGCCGGCCACATTCGCATCGCGCTCACGGTCGATGCGGAAGTTCTGGGTCGAGCCTGTTCACGCATCAGGCAACTCGCCGAAAAACTCTGCGCTGAAGCCGGTTGACCTGTGGTGAGCGCCGAACTTCGAGTCGGAGAAGCGATCATCGACCTGCTCGCCCGGGAATATGGCGTCGATGTCGTGTTCGGTATTCCGGGAGTGCACAACATCGAGTTGTACCGCGGGTTGCATCGCGCGGGTGTGCGCGCGGTTTCGCCGCGACACGAACAGGGCGCGGGCTTCATGGCCGACGGCTGGTCGATCGTCACGGGCAAACCCGGCGTCTGTGTTTTGATCAGTGGCCCGGGTTTGACCAATGCACTGACCCCGATCGCCCAGGCTTATCACGATTCGCGACCGATGCTGGTTCTGACATCGACCACGCCGACCGATGCGCTGGGCAAAGGCTTCGGCCCGCTGCACGACCTGCCGGATCAGGCCGCGGTGGCGCGAAGCATTTGCGCGTTCAGTGAAACCGTCACCGATCCGTCACGGTTGCCTGCGCTCATCGAACGGGCGTTCAATATTTTTTCTTCATCGCGTCGGCGACCCGTGCACATCGCGATCCCGACCGATGTGTTGACTCAAAAGTGCAGCCCTTTCGCGCGGTCGCATGCCGCGACAATGCACGACGAAATCACCACCGACCAAATCGCCCGCGCCGTCGAAATCATCGACCCTGCGCAAAGCCCCGTCGTAATTGCCGGTGGCGGTTGTATCGATGCAGGGTCAGAACTCGTCGCCTTCGCCGAGACTCTTGGCGCGCCAGTTTTGCTGACGGGCAACGCCAAAGGGGTCGTGTCGTCGAGCCACGATTTGTGCGCCGGCAACTGCCTCGTGTTTGGTCGGGTGCAACGCGAAATCGAGTCGGCAGATGTCGTCGTGGTGGTCGGCACCGAACTCTCCGACACCGACCTCTACAACAACGGTCGAGCGTTGAATTTCGCGGGAAAAGTCGTGCGCATCGATATCGACCCCGAACAGATCAATCGGCGCACGACACCGACCATCGGCTTGGTCGGCGATGCGGCCACGACTTTGAAACGGCTGACAGAAAATATTCGCAAGCGTTCGACAGACGCGGGTCGCCAGCGTGCTGGTGAATGGCGCGACCATGCGCGAACAAGAACAAATGTCAAGTTCGTGCCGTGGCTTCGAGCGATCGAAGAAAATTTGCCGGGTGACGCGATCGTCGCCCTCGACTCGACCCAATTGGCCTACAGCGCCCACTGGTGGTTGCCGGCGACCCAGCCGCGCTCGTGGCTGGCGCCGTATGGTTTCGGCACGCTCGGTTGCGCGCTGCCGATGGCGATTGGCGCGAGCGTCGCCGCGCCCAGCCGACCAGTCTTGGCGATCGTCGGCGACGGCGGATGGTTGTTCACGGTGGCCGAAATGGCCGCCGCCAAAGACCTGAACAGCAACATCATCTTGTTGTTGTGGGACAACAGCGGTTACGAACAGATCCGCGAATCGTTCGACGATGTCGACGCGCCGCGCCTCGGTGTCGACGTGTCGTCGCACGACCCGTGCCTGGTCGCCCGCGGGTTTGGCTGGCAAACAACCCGAGTCGACACCCCCGAGCAACTCGCCCAAGTGCTCGCGACATCGTTCGCCACGCGCGGCCCGAAATTTATTCGGGTCGCGGCACCGCGCTAAGCCTCAGGTCAGGTCGGCGGGTGTCTGTCGTTCGTTGAGGTGCAGCTCGGTGCCCGTATACGGGTGAGCAAGCGCGACTTCTTCGTTCAATTCGACGCCGAGACCCGGCTCTTTGGACGGAATGACATAACCATTTTCGAATTGAATCGGCTTTTTCAAAATCTTGGCGTGGAAACCGCCCCAATCTTGAATGCTCTCGAGAATCAAGAAATTCGGCGTGCAGGTGCTCAACTGAATATTGGCCGCACCTTCGATCGGTCCGCAATAAAGATGCGGTGCGATCTGGGCGTGATATGTCTCGGCGATCGACGCGATCTTCTTGCCCTCGAGAATGCCGCCGCAGCGCCCCGTGGCCAACTGAACAATCGACGCCCCGCCGACCCGCAACACGTGCGCGAACTCGTACTTTGATGTCAGGCGCTCGCCCGTGGCGATCGGAATGCTCGTGTGCGCGGCGACCTTGGCCATCTCTTCGGGTGCGTCAGGCGGAATCGGCTCTTCAAACCACATCGGGTCGTACGGCTCGAGTTGCTTGGCCAAGCGAATCGCACCCGACGCCGTGAACTGACCGTGCGTACCGAACAAAATATCGGCGCGGTTGCCGACGGCTTTGCGAATCGCCGCGACCATGCGCACGCTGCGATCGATCGCCGCCAGCGACGGCTGACGGCCGTCGAAAACCGAATATGGCCCGGCGGGGTCGAGTTTCACCGCGGTGAAACCACGCTCGACTTCGCGCAACGCGGCCGCGGCGGAAAGATCTGGGTCGCTGTATAGAGGGTGATCCGAGTGCGCGTCGAACTCATGCGGCGGATACAGATACGTGTAACAACGCAGGCGATCGTGAACCTGGCCGCCGAGCAATTCGTAGACGGGCTTCCCCGTGTCCTTGCCACAGATGTCCCACATCGCCATTTCGAGACCGCTGACGACACCGGCCGTGCTGAAATCCGGCCGATGCGAGAAACCCGAACCATAGGTGCGACGCCACATTTTTTCGATATGAAACGGATCGGCGCCGAAAACATAACGGGCAAAAACATCCTCGGCCACCTTGCACACGATTTGCGGCGAATACGTCGCCGTATAGATCTCGCCGACACCGCTGACGCCGGTGTCTGTGGTGATCTTGACGAAGATGAAATATCGACCGCCCGTGCGCGGTGGCGGGTTGCCGACGACGAAGGTCTGAAGTTTCTCTATTTTCACGCGACCCCCGACCCGACGTTGCTCAACCTAACCAAACACGATCACATTGCGCAAGGCGTCGCCCCGTTTTACCGCGGCAATCGCCTCGTTGATCTGTTCGAGCGGGTAGGTCTTGGTCACCAGTTCGTCGAGTTTCAGACGACCCTGCTCGTAGAGCGAGATCAAGTTCGGGATATCGACCTGAATTCGGGCCGAACCCATTTTCGAACCGAGAATGTTTTGGCTGTATGCCGCCATCGTGCCAGGGTCGATTTCAGACCTCACACCATTGGCCGGCATGCCGACCAGAACCACGGTGCCCGACTTCGCGAGCAGACCGTATGACGAGTCGAAAGCCTGCTTGGCTCCGACCGTGACAAAAACATAGTCGGCACCCCGACCTTCGGTGAGCGCCGAGACTTGTTTGCCGACATCTTGTTTGCCCGAGTTGATGCCGTGTGTCGCGCCGAATCTTTTTGCGGCTTCGAGTTTCGAATCGGAGAGATCGACGGCGATGATCACCTTGGCGCCGCTGACTCGCGCCCCCTGCACCGAGTTGAGACCGACGCCCCCCGCGCCGATCACGACGACGTTGCTGCCCGGTTCCACTTTGGCCGTGTTGGTCACCGCGCCAAAGCCCGTGATCACACCGCAAGCCAACAAAGACGCGCTAGCCGACTTGATCTGTTTCGAGATCACGACGACTTGAGATTCATGCACGACGACATTTTCGGCGAAACTTCCCGTGCCCATCGCTTGCACGATCGACTCGCCCGTCTTCGATGTCAACGGGCTCTTCGCGTCGAGTGGAAACGACGTCTCGCAAGTCACGGGCATGCCGCGCAGGCAGCCCCGACAATGGCCGCAAGATCGAATCAACGTCACCACCACTCGATCGCCGACCTTCACCGACGAGACACCAGCCCCCAGTTTTTCGACGACCCCGACACTTTCGTGACCATAAACCGCGGGCAACGCCCCGCCCCAAGCCCCATCTGCATACGAGATGTCGCTGTGGCAAATGGCGGTCGCCGCAATCTTGACGCGCAACTCACCCGCCTGCGGCTCGGCCAGATTCAGGTCCTCGATCACGAGGGGTCTACCAAATTCACGACAAACTGCGGCCTTCAACTTGTTTTCCCTTCGATTTGCAACTGAAGATTCTAGTTTCGAAACTCGGGCGACTCGCGATCAAGAATCTCGGTCAGGGCGGCGAGGTGATGATTCGACGCGTCCGGATATTCGAGCCATTGCTTGCAGACCATCGACGCGGTTTCGTCGGGAATCAAGTCGAGTTCGCGCCCGGTCGACAACGCCAGTACCTGCAGTTGCGCGGCTTTCTCGAGATAGTAGAGCTCGTCGAATGCCTCGGCGACGGTCTTGCCGACGACGATCACTCCGTGGCCCGAGAGAAACAAAACACTGCGCGACTTGCCCAGAACTTTTGCCACACGCTGACCCTCACCGGCGTCGAGCGCCATGCCCGAATACTCGCGGTCATAGGCGATTCGATTGAAAAATCGGCACGCGTTCTGATCTAGCATCATCAACTCGAAATCTTTGAGGCAGGCAAGAGTCGTCGCGTTAGGCATGTGAGTGTGCAGAATGCACCTGGCGTCGGGCACCAGTCGATGAATTTGACCGTGCAAATTGATCGCCGTCGGGTCGACTGTTTGATCTGCGGGCACGCCGAAGTTTTCATTGTTCGCCTCGCACACGACCAAATCGCTCGCCTTGATCTGCGAGAAGTGCTTCCCTGCCGGGTTGATCAAGAACCTCTGACCGTCGTTCGAAATCGCGACGCTGAAATGATTGGCCACCGCCTCGTGCATGTTGAGCCTGGCCGCCCAACGAAACGCCACCGCCAAATCGACGCGAGCCTGTTGCTCGATGGTCATGGTTGAAGGCTATTGTAAGCGAGCCGGAAATCCTGGCGCGCGCAGATCGGTGCCGAGCGCATCTTCGAGCAGTTTGACGACCTGTGTCGACCAGGCCTCGCCACCATATTGTTCCTTGGCACGCACAAAGGCTTGTTGCACGGTGCTCGCCAAATCGAGCGGCACTCCGAACTTGCGACCGTATTCCATGGCGAAACCCAGGTCTTTCAGCGCTAGATCCATCGTGAAGCCGATGTCGTAACTTCCGTTCAAAATCACCTGTCCCTCGGTTTCGTGGACGAAGCTGTTGCCCGAACTGTTTTTGATCACCTCGAATGCGACGCCCAGATCGATGCCGCCTTTTTTGGCCAACATCAACGCCTCGCCACAGGCCACAAGATGAATGAACGCCAGCATGTTCGTGATCACCTTGATCACGGCCGCACTGCCCAGTTCGCCGACATAGATCACGGGTCTGCCCATCGCCTCGAGCAGATCTTTGTGATCGGCGAAAACCTTCGGGTCGCCACCCACCAAGACGGTGATGTCACCCTCGGCCGCCTTGTGCACGCCGCCGGTCACGGGCGACTCGAGCGCGTTGAATCCCAACTTTGTGGCGATCTCGCCGAGGCGCAGGGTTTCGCTGCGATCGTTGGTGCTCATGTCGATCCATGTCGCGTTTTTCTTCAATCCGCGAAAGATGCCCGTTTCGCCGTCGACGACCGTGTCGATCGCGCGCGGCGACGGAAGACATGTGAACACAACTTCCGAGGCCCGGGCCACCTCTTTGGGCGAGTTCGCCCATTTCGCACCCTTGCCGATCAAACCCTCGCCGAGACTCTTGTTGAGATCATTGATCGTCACGTTGTGTCCGGCGCGCACCAGGCTGGCGGCCAAATAGACGCCGAGATGACCCAGACCGATGAAACCACAATTGCGTTTCGTATTGCTCATAGTTGTATCCGCGTCGTTTTCAAGTTGGTGTGGCCCTCGATCGAATGCATCGAGCGATCGCGACCCGTGCCCGACTGCTTGAACCCGCCGAACGGGGTCGTGATCGAACCCTTGTCGAACGTGTCGACCCACACCGTGCCGGTGCGCAACTTGCGGGCGATGCGATGCGCCTTGGTGATGTCGCGGGTCCAGATCGCCGAGGCCAAACCGTATTGCGCGTCGTTGGCGACTTGCACCGCCTCCTCGGCGCTGTTCACGGCGATCGAGGCCAAAACTGGGCCGAAGATTTCTTCCGTTTTGCCGCTCGCGGCGTCGACGAATTTTCCGTCGATGAAGAGTTTGGTGCGAGCAACTTTTTGGCCTGCACGCTTCGTCCACTCTTCGCCCGAAAACAGATCGGTCACTTCGTCTCCTGAATTTTGTTCGACGGCATTTTGCCAAGCCACGACGCTATCAGTGCGACCTGTAAGAATATAGGCGTGCGTTCGCCAGAGTCGAGCAGAACTCCCACCACGACTCTGCTCGCCATCGCCTCGGTGCATCGCACGGGCTCGACGCTGTTGTGCTCGATTCTGCGGGCCACCGGCATGGCGGGTATGCCGATGGAGTACCTGAACATTCACACCAAGAACTTCACCAATTTTCGCGCCGAAAATCGTCTGCCCCGCCTCAACCTCAAAGGTTTGGCCGTTGGCGCCGTGCGCAAAGCCACCGGCAGATCGGCCTGGCGCAACATCGATTATTTTTCCGACTCGTCTTGGCACGCTTATTTGAGACGAGCGGCCGCGCTCAACACGACCCCCAACGGGGTGTTCGGCATCAAGATGCACTTCAATCAATATGACGAGCACATGTTGCGCCGTGGCATCGACGCAAACTTTTGGAATGTGCCGATCAAATGGGTGCGCATCACGCGCGAAAATCAGGTGCGTCAGGCGATCTCGCTCGTGCGCGCCGAGCAATCAAACCAATGGAACAGCAACATGACCGCGATGCGCGAGCCGATCTATGCCGAGCAGTCGATCGTCGACGCGATCCACACGATCGACGCGGCAAACCAGAATTGGAACCAATACTTTGCCGCAAACTCGATCGCGCCATTGCAGGTTTCCTACGAGCAATTGACGATGAACATGGACGACACGGTGCGACGAATCATGAACCACATCGACACGCCGATCGACACGGTGCCCACGCCCCAAACCAAACGCCAGTCAGACGGCGCGAGCGCCCAATGGGAAACCCGTTTCCTCGAGGCCCGACCCGAATTCGTCTCGCGCGCTGCCACACTGTAGGCGTGAGCGTTTCGGCAATTTTCGACCCGACCCAATGGACTGAAGTCGGGGGCTTCTCGTTCGACGACATCACCTACCATCGCGCCAAACAGCACGGGACCGTGCGCGTGGCGTTCGATCGACCCGAGGTGCGCAACGCATTTCGTCCGCGCACAGTCGACGAGCTCTACAGCGCCCTCGACCACGCCCGACAGACAACCGATGTCGGATGCGTCTTGCTCACCGGCAACGGACCCTCGCCCAAAGACGGGGGCTGGGCATTTTGTAGCGGGGGCGACCAACGCATTCGCGGTCGCGATGGCTATCAGTACGAATCTGGTGACGAGAAAAGGTCGAGCACCGGACGGTTGCACGTTCTCGAGGTCCAACGCTTGATTCGATTCATGCCCAAGATCGTGATCTGCGTTGTTCCGGGTTGGGCCGTCGGCGGTGGCCACAGCCTGCATGTCGTCAGTGATTTGACGCTCGCCAGCAGGGAGCACGCGCGGTTCAAACAGACCGATGCCGATGTGGCGAGTTTCGACGGCGGTTTCGGCTCGGCATATCTGGCCCGCCAAGTCGGGCAAAAATTCGCCCGCGAGATATTTTTTCTCGGTCGAGAATATTCGGCCGCCGACGCGCACCGCATGGGCATGGTCAACGCGGTCGTCGATCATGCGGATCTCGAAAAGGTCGCCCTCGAGTGGGCGCGCGAGATCAACTCGAAGAGTCCGATGGCCCAACGCATGCTCAAGTTCGCCTTCAACTCGATCGACGACGGGCTGATCGGTCAGCAGGTATTTGCCGGCGAGGCCACTCGCCTGGCCTACATGACCGACGAGGCGCGCGAAGGTCGAGACTCGTTCGTCGAAAAGCGCGACCCCGATTGGTCTTCGTATCCCTGGCACTTCTGAAATTGCGGGTTGATTCGCGATGATCACGACCATCACCTCGAGCCACGACCCGCGACTCGACCCGCTGCGCCTCAACGAGCGCCAACTGACGACGATCGCCCAGCGTCGCTCGACGCTCGCGGCCGGTCGATTCATCGCCGAGGGTGACCTGGTCGTGGCCCGCGCGCTCGCCGCGGGTTGCCGGCCCGAGGTCGTGTTGTGCGACGCCGCGCAGGCCGCGCGATTCGCAACCGAGGTGTCTCGCCTCGGCGGTGAATGTTTGACCGCCGACATCGAAATTCGTCGACAAGCCACGGGTTTGGGCGTGCCACTCAGCGCGCTCGGCGTGTTTTTTCGGCCCGAGTCGAAAACGATTCAACAAGTTCTCGCCCAGGCCACGAGAATCGTGGTGGTCGAGGCCGTCGACAACCCGAGCAACATCGGTGCGATCGTGCGCTGCGCGACCGGTCTGGGTTGGAACGGACTCATCTGTGATTCGACGAGCGCCGATCCGCTTTCTCGGCGCGGTTTGCGGGTATCGATGGGCTCGGCGTTCAATCTTCCATTCGCCCGCACCGACGATCTCGTCAAAACTCTGCAAGATTTGCGCAAGAACGATTTCGAGATCTTCGCCCTGACCCCCGAACATGACTCGCAAGACATCTCGACGATCGATCTTGATCCGTCGCACAAACGAGCGATTGTTCTCGGCTCTGAGCGGGAGGGCTTGAGCCGTGCCGCGTTGAACGCCGCCGATGCACGGGTCAAAATCTCGATGAATCAGAACACCGACTCGTTGAATGTCGCCGCGGCTGCGGCGATCGCCTGCTTCGCCCTGCGCTGATCAACCGGCGCCGGTGATGCGCAGTTCGCTGTCGTTGCGCAAGTGTTCTGAGGTCTTGATGAAATACTCGCTCAATTCGGCTCGCACCGATTCGTCGGCGCCGCTTTGCTCGACGCTGGCCAGCATGTGCACCAACCAACGATCTCGCTCGAGGGCCCCGATGCGAAACGGCATGTGGCGCATGCGCAACTGCGGATGACCGCGATTCTCGTTGAACAACATCGGGCCTCCCCAATACTGGGCCAAAAACCACGTCAGGTGTTGTTTGGCTTTGGCCAGGTCGTCCGGGTTCTCGTAAAGGGCCAGCAAAACCGCGTCGCCCGCCACGCCGCGATAAAACCGTTCGACAAGCTGCTCGAAAAAGGTCAGCCCGCCGACCCGCTCGAAGACCGATTTATCTGAACTCAGGGTCTTGCCATTCGGGAAACAAATTAGGTGTGTCGGTGGAAACCTTCATCACGAAGTTGGCCGCGCGCTTTTCGAGAAAACTGGTCACGCCTTCGCGGGCGTCGGCAGACTTGCCGCGCTGCACGATGCCGCGCGACTCGGCGCGGTGCGCCTCCATCGGGTGCGAAGCGCCGAGCATGCGCCACAACATCTGGCGCGACAACGCCACGGAAACTGGGGCCGAATTCTCGGCGATCTCACGGGCGATCGCGCGAGCGGCATCGAGCAACTCGGCGTCGCGATGCACGCTGCGCACCAGACCAGCCTCGGCGGCTTGGCTTGCAGAAATCATTCGACCCGTGTAAACCCATTCGGCCGCGCGCGAAATGCCGACGACCCGGGGCAAGAACCACGAAGAACATGCCTCGGTGACGATGCCCCGACGGGCGAAAACAAAACCGAACTTTGCCGACTCGCCCGCCAGACGAATGTCCATCGGCAAGGTCATCGTCACGCCCACACCCACCGCAGCGCCGTTGATCGCAGCAATCACCGGCTTTTTGCTGTCGAAAATGCGCAACGCCACCAAACCGCCGCCGTCTCGCGGCACATTATCTACCCCCGCGACATCGCTGCCACCACGGCTGAAAGTCGCGCCGCCCGACGACAAGTCGGCCCCCGCGCAAAACGCCCGACCCGCGCCGGTGACGATCACCGCGCGCACATCGTCGTCGGCGTCAGACTTGTCGAGAGCGGCGATGATCTCATGCAGCATCGTGTTGGTGAACGCGTTGAGTTTCTCCGGCCGATTGAGCGTGATCGTGGCGATTCCCTCGCCGACTTCGTAGGTGATCTGACTAAACATCGAGGAAGCGGGTCGCGGCGATGGCCGAGCCGACGGCACCGACGAGTGCGCCGATCGCCAGCAGCAACAACATCACCGAAGTCAGATAACTGTCGGGCACGACGAGCGAACTGATGCCCGTGCCCGGCTTGAAACTCGTCACGCCGCTCGTCCACGCCGAGTTCAAGACCCAAAGACCACCGCAAGAAATCACGCCGCCGATCAAGCCCTGCAACAGACCCTCGAGCATGAACGGAACCCGAATGAACCAATTCGTCGCACCGACCAGCTTCATCACCTCGATTTCGCGACGGCGGGCGAACATCGCGGTTCGAATCGTGTTCCAAATCAAACCCACCGCCACCAACAACAACACCAGCGAAGTCACCAGGGTCACGACCCGAATGAAATTCGAGAGCGTCGAGATGACCTCGAACTCGTCTTCGGCCAACGCCACCGCCTCGACACCGGGCAAGGTTCGATATTGGTCGCTCAACGATCGGACCAATATCGGATCATCCGAGAGCGGCACGACCTTGAACTGCGTGGGAATCGTCTCGGGGGTCAACAAACCGAGCGTCACGGGATCACCGGCAAAGATTCGTTTGGCTTCTTCGTAACTCTCGGTCTTGTTCAAATACCTGAGCTTTTCGACGTCGATTATCGTCGGCGATGCCCGCAGAACCGAGTCGATCAGTGCGATCTGTTCGGCCGATGCGTCGCTGCGCACGAACACGATCATCTCCACGTCGCCGCGCCATTGCACCAACAGGTTCTCGAACGCGCGCTGAACCAGAAAAGTCGAGCCGACCAACAACAGCGAGACAGCCGAGGTCAAAACGGCGGCTGCGGTCAAGGTCAGGTTGCGGCGAAAACTCTCCCAAGTTTCGCGAAGGGCGTAGCCGATGCGCGAAAACATCTACTCGTAGACCCCGCGCTCTTGGTCGCGAACGATCACGCCTCGATCGAGTTGAATCACGCGCCGTCGCATCGTATTGACCACGCGATGATCATGCGTCGCCATGACGACGGTGGTGCCCGTCTGGTTGATTTCGTCGAGGAGACCCATGATCCCCTCGCCGGTGGTCGGATCCAAGTTGCCCGTCGGCTCGTCGGCGAGCATGATCAGCGGCCTGTTCACGAAGGCACGGGCGATCGAAACGCGCTGTTGCTCGCCGCCCGAAAGTTGATCGGGAAATCTGTCTTGCTTGTCGGCCAAACCGACCAGTTCGAGCACGATCGGCACCTGACGGGCGATGGCGTGACGGGGCTTGCCGATCACTTCGAGGGCGAACGCGACGTTTTCAAAAACCGTCTTGTTCAAGAGCAATTTGTAGTCCTGAAAGACATTGCCCATGCTGCGCCGCAAAAACGGCACGCGCGACGCCGACAGTTCGTTGATGTTGCGACCCGCCACCCAAACATCACCGCGCTCGGGCTGCTCTTGCCGGTTGATCAACCGCAACAGGGTCGACTTGCCCGAGCCAGATGGGCCGACGAGAAACACGAATTGGCTCTTGGGGATGTCGAACGATGCGTCGCGCACGGCGACCGTGTCGGCACCGTAGATTTTCGTCACATTTTCAAGACGAATCATTGCGACAAACTTACCATCGTTGTTTTGTTTCGCGAATCAGACGACTATTCGCCGTCGGAGCGCCGCCACCTGAGAAAGCCTTCCATGAATTCGTCCAGATCACCATCCAAAACTTCAGTGACTTTGCTGCTCTCGACGCTCGATCGAAGATCTTTGACCATCTGATACGGCTGCAATACATACGAACGAATTTGGCTTCCCCAACCCACCTGCGCCTGCTTGCCCGCAATTTGCGCCAACGCCGCCGCTTTTTCTTCTTCGTCCTGAGCGATGATCATCGCCTTGAGACGCTTCATCGCGCTCTCGCGATTTTGAAGTTGGCTGCGCTCTTGCTGTGAAGACGCGACAAGACCAGTCGGCTCATGAATCAGGCGCACGGCCGAGGATGTTTTGTTGACGTGCTGGCCACCCGCGCCCGACGCGCGAAAAACCTCCATGCGAATATCGCTCTCGTTGATCTCGACCTCAGACTGATCGAGCACGGGCCAAATTTGCACCAGGGCGAAACTCGTCTGACGACGCCCCTGGTTGTCGAACGGACTGATACGCACGAGGCGATGCGTGCCGCGTTCGCCCGTCAACAAACCGTATGCATACCTGCCGCGAATCGTCACGTCGGCCGACAAGATGCCGGCCTCAGTGCCGACCGAGACATCGCCGATTTCGAAGGCGAAGCCGCGGCGCTCGGCCCAGCGGCGATACATGCGCAACAGCATCTCGCTCCAGTCCTGTGCGTCGACGCCGCCGTCTTTGGCGTTGATCTGCAGAATCGCGTCGCACTCGTCGTGCTCACCCGTGAACATGCTGCGCATCTCGAGCGCGTCGAGTTGTGCGCGGCAGGTTGCGACGCCCTTTTCGAGTTCGGGTTCCTGTGTTACATCATCTTCGGCCCTGGCAAGGTCATGCAACACGACGAGGTCCTCGACCTGCGCGCTCAACGCGTCGAATTGATCGACGTCAGACTTCAACGCCGCATATTGCGAGTTGATCTGCTTGGCGTGGTCTTGGTCGTCCCACAGGTCGGGTCTCGAGATTTCGACCTCGAGTTCGACCATCAGGCCGCGCGACGCCGCGATGTTCAAATATCGCTCGGCCTCGTTCAGCCGTCGGCTCAATTCGGCCAAATCGTCGGAGAAGTCTTTCATTTCGTCGCCGCCGATCTATCTGACGCGGCCGTGGCACATCTTGTACTTTTTGCCCGAACCGCACGGGCACGGCGCGTTGCGCGGCGTCTTCGACCAGTCTGGGCCAACCTGCGACGAGCCACCCGAAGCCGAGGTTCGCGGCCGGGATTTTTCGCCGACATTTTCGTCGGAGGTCTGTTGGATGTTGCTCAACCTGCTGGCGGGGGCCGAATTGTTGATGACCTGAACGTGCATCACGTATTTCACGAAATCTTGGGCGATCCCCTTCATCAGCGCGCTGAACATTTCGAAACCCTCGCGTTGCCATTCGATCAACGGATCTTTTTGACCGATCGCGCGCAGGTTGATGCCTTCCTGCAGGTAATCCATTTCTTCGAGGTGCTCGCGCCAGCGTTGATCGATGATCCTGAGCATCACCTGACGCTCGACTTCTCGCATCACCGGCGCGCTCAGCTCGGTCTCGCGCTGCGCGTAGTAGGCGCTGGCGTCGACCATGACCAGGTCGTACATCTCGTCGGTCGAGTCGCATTGGGCGAGTTGCCCCGCCGTGATCGCCGACGGCCAAAACGTGCGCAGTTCCAACGCCAAGCCTTCGACATCCCACTCATCGTCGGCCTCGGCCACGCAATGAGATTCGATCAACGCGTCGACCGCCTCGGCCAGATACTCCATTGCGGCGGACTTCAGATCGAGACCCTGCAAAATCTGGTCGCGACGCTGATAGATGATCTTGCGTTGCTGATTCATTACTTCGTCGTACTTCAGAACATTTTTGCGAATCTCGCCGTTGCGTTGTTCGACCGTGCTTTGCGCGCGCTCGATCGCCTTGGTCACCATCTTGGCTTCGATCGCCTCGTCCTCCGGCAACGCGCGGCCCATGACCCAAGACAACGCACCGGTGGCGAACAACCTCATCAACTCGTCGTCGAGGCTCAGATAGAAGCGACTTTCACCGGGGTCGCCCTGACGCCCCGCGCGACCACGCAACTGGTTGTCGATACGGCGACTTTCGTGACGCTCGGTGCCGAGCACGTACAACCCGCCCAACCGACGAACTTTTTCGCCGTCGGCGCGACACCGTTCGACATGTTTTGCCAGATGCTCGCGATATCGCGCCTGCGCCTTCTCGCGCACGGTCAAAAAATCGGGAGGCATCGACTGCAAGGGCACCGGCAGGGCGAACTCGTCGAGCAGGGTCTGCAGATCAAAACCTTCTTTGAGCACGTCTTGGCGCGCCAAACCCTCGGGGTTGCCGCCCAGCAAGATGTCGACACCGCGACCCGCCATGTTCGTCGCCACGGTGATCGCGCCGCTTCGGCCGGCCTGGGCGACGATCAACGCTTCGCGGGTGTGTTGTTTGGCGTTCAACACCTCGTGATGAATGCCCAACTTCTGCAGTTTCTTCGAGAGCTTTTCGCTCTTCTCGACGCTGACCGTGCCGACCAGAACCGGTTGACCGGTCTCGCTCTTTTGTTGCAGATCACGCACCACCGCATCGAACTTGGCGTCCTCGGTCTTGTAGATCTGGTCGGCTTGATCAAGCCTGACCATATCTCTGTTCGTCGGAATCGGCACGACCTGCAGACCGTAGGTGTTCATCAATTCGGCCGCCTCGGTCTGAGCGGTACCGGTCATGCCCGAGAGTTTTTCGTACATCCGGAAGTAGTTCTGCAGGGTGATCGTCGCCAGCGTCTGGTTTTCTTCTTTGATGTTGACGCCCTCTTTGGCCTCGACCGCCTGGTGGATGCCCTCGCTCCAGCGACGACCCTCGAGAATTCGACCAGTGAATTCGTCGACGATTTTGACCTCGCCATCTTGGATTATGTAGTCCTTGTCGCGCTGATACAGAGTCGCGGCCTTGAGCGCCACCTGAAGTTGGTGCACGAGATTTTGTTGCACCTGGTCGTAGAGATTGTCGATGCCCAGTTGCCTTTCGACCTTTTCGATGCCCGCCTCGGTCGGCACCACGATTCGCTTGCCCTCTTCGACGTCGTAGTCGATGTCGCGCTTCAAGGTTCGCACGATGGCGGCGAACTGATAATAGAGTTTCGCCGCGTCGGCGACGCGACCCGAGATTATCAACGGCGTTCTGGCCTCGTCGATCAAGATCGAGTCGACTTCGTCGACGATCGCGAAGTTGAAGCCGCGCTGCACTTTGTCTTCGAGGGTCGCCGCCATGTTGTCGCGCAAATAGTCGAAGCCGAACTCGTTGTTGGTGCCGTAAGTGACGTCGCTGGCGTAGTCGGCGCGCTTTTCGACGGAACTCGTGCGCCGCCCGGGCACGACCAGGCCCACGGAAAGACCCAACCACCGGTGAATCTGACCCATCCATTCGGCGTCGCGTTGCGCCAAGTAGTCGTTCGTCGTGATCTGATGCACGCCCTTGCCCGACAGCGCGTTCAAATACGCGGGCAGAGTCGAGACGAGGGTTTTGCCCTCGCCGGTTTTCATTTCGGCGATCCACCCGGCGTGCAACGCCGCACCACCCATCAATTGGACGTCGTAGTGACGCTGACCGATGATGCGGGTCGCCGCCTCGCGCACCACGGCGAATGCCTCGACCAACAAATCATCGAGGGTCTCGCCCCGCTCGACTCGCGACTTGAACTGGCCGGTTTTGGCTCGCAGATCGACGTCAGAAAGCGCCCCGATCTCGGGGGCCAAGGCGTTTATCTCGGGCAGAATCGCCGCAAGAGCCTTTACTTTCTTGCCTTCGCCAGCGCGCAAGACCCGGTCGAGGATTGCCATAAGAGCGTTGATGCTATCGCCACGCAACTCACCAGCCCAGCCCCCGCCTCGTACAGCGCGTGCGACGCGCTGTTCAGAGTTGCTCCGGTGGTGACGACATCGTCGATCAACAACAAATGTCGGGCATGCGTTTTACGAGCGACAAATTTTGGACCGATCAATCGCTCTTCGCGCGACAAACCAGTTTGTGGTCGAGACGAGACTCGCGTCAATGTGCCGACGCACCTCGATCGCAGATTGCCGGCAACGCGTTTGGCGATCAACTCGGCATGATCGTGCCCGCGCTCGCCCTTGCGGCGCGAAGTTGTCGGCGCCCAAGTTACGCAATCGATTTGCGGCAAGCCCCGTCGCATTTCTCGGGCGATTCTTTCGACGATCGCGTCGGCCAAAAAATTCAGGCCGGCGCGCTGGTTGCGGTATTTGAACGCCAAAATGATCTGTCGAATCTCGGTCTGATACGCGTGCGCGACCATCACGCCACCCGCATATTCGATCGGATTCTGAATCTGGGTTTGCAATATTTTTTCGCGACAGTCGCGACAAACCTGGCGCCCACCGCGGTGGCACCCGGGGCATGCCGCACCGAACAGAAAATCAAGGGCGCGTTCAATGTTGCCGAGTCGACGCACATCGTTGGTGTGTGCCCGACGACAGTTTTTGGCGACGAACTAGTATGACTCGGTGCAAGGTTTGGAAAGAATGGAGTTCCGCGATCGGCTCGGTCAAAGGCTCGTTCGTTGCATAATCGGCCTCGCGGTTTTCGCCGTCGGCATTTCGATGCAGATGAACGCCAACATCGGCGCCCCGCCGTGGGACGTCTTCCACCAGGGGGTGGCCAAACAAACCGGAATCTCGGTGGGCCGAATCATCGTGCTGACCGGCTTCGTGCTGCTGTTCTTCTGGATTCCGTTGCGGCAAAGACCGGGTCTCGGCACGATTCTCAACGCGCTCGAGATCGGGCTGGTTGCCGACATCGCCCTCGCGGTGATTCCCGAACCGACGAACATTTTCATCCGCGTCGCAATGGCGCTCGTCGGCATCGTGGTCGTGGCGATCGGCTCCGGCCTATATATAGGCAGCGCCCTCGGCCCGGGTCCGCGCGACGGCCTGATGACCGGCTTGGCTCAACACGGAATTCCGATCAGGGTGGGCCGAACGGTGATCGAAGTCACCGTCTTGATCGTCGGCTTCGTTCTCGGCGGGCAAGTCGGCGTGGCGACCGTTGCGTTCGCTTTCGGGGTCGGACCGCTGGTCCATTTCTTTTTGCCGCGCTTGGCGATTAGTAGCGGTAGCGCTCGGCCTTGAACGGGCCACTGGGCGCGACACCCAGGTACTCGGATTGCTCGTCCGAAAGTTTGGTCAGTTTGACGCCGAGCGACTCGAGATGCAACGAGGCGACTTTTTCATCCAGATGTTTGGGCAAAACATAAACGCCGAGCGGGTAGTTCTTGGTGTTGTTGAACAGTTCGATTTGCGCGATCACCTGGTTGGTGAACGAGCAACTCATGACAAAACTGGGATGTCCCGTTGCGCAACCCAGATTCACGAGCCGACCCTCGGCCAAGATGATCACCGAGTGACCGTCGCCGAACGTCCACAGGTCGGTGCCCGGTTTCAACTCGTCGCGAGTCGCGCCGCTGCGCGACAAACCAACCATGTCGATCTCGTTGTCGAAGTGCCCGATATTGCAGACGATCGCATTGTGCTTCATTTTTGACATGTGGTCGACGGTGATGATCGCCTCGTTGCCCGTCGCCGTGACGAATATGTCGGCCTTGGCCAGCACATTCTCTAAAGTGTCGACGATGTAGCCCTCCATCGCCGCCTGAAGCGCGTTGATCGGGTCGATCTCGGTGACGACCACTCGCGCACCCTGACCGCGCAAACTTTGGGCGCAGCCCTTGCCGACATCACCATAACCACAGACGACGGCCATCTTGCCGGCGACCATCACATCGGTGGCCCGATTCAACGCGTCGATCAGCGAGTGACGACAACCATAGAGATTGTCGAACTTGCTTTTGGTCACGCTGTCGTTGACGTTGATCGCGGGAAACAGCAATTCATTGTCTTGGGCCATCTTGTAGAGCCGCTTGACGCCCGTTGTCGTCTCTTCGGTCACGCCCTTGATCAGCTTCGACATTTTCGTCCAACGATCCGGGCTGGTCTTCAGGCCGCGTTGCAACAGACCCAAGACGATCGCCGACTCGGGATTCGACGCCGTCGTCGGATCAGGCACGGCACCTTTCTTTTCATACTCGACGCCCTTGTGCAAGAGCATCGTCGCGTCACCGCCGTCGTCGAGAATCATGTTCGGGCCATCGCCATCGGGCCAGGTCATCATTTGATCTGTGGCCCACCAATATTCTTCGAGCGTCTCGCCTTTCCAGGCGAACACCGGCACGCCCTTCGGGTTGTCTGGGGTGCCGTCCGGGCCGACGACCACCGCGGCGGCGGCGTGATCTTGCGTCGAGAAGATATTGCAACTCGCCCAACGCACCTCGGCGCCGAGTTGCGTGAGGGTTTCGATCAACACGGCGGTCTGAATCGTCATGTGCAACGAGCCCGAGATTCGCGCGCCTTTGAGCGGCTTCGACGCGCCAAACTCTTTGCGCAACGCACGCAAGCCGGGCATTTCATGCTCTGCCAGGTGGATCTCTTTGCGACCGAACGGCGCAAGCGACAGGTCGGCGACTCGATAATCTTTGCGCGCGGCGAACGAAGAACCCGACATCAGAAATTCAGTTTCAAATTTTCTTGCCTGGCTTTCGCCATCAGGCGTTCGTGTTCGACCTGCGTCACGACGACGGCCTGATCGATGAGCATCACCGGTATGCCCTGGCGCACCTCGTAGCGCATTTGCAGGCGCGGGTTGTAAAGCGCGTCTTCGTCGGCGAAATAGATCAAGCCGCCCTTGTCTTTCGGGCACGCCAAGATCTCGAGCAACTGGGGATTGATCGCCGAAGCGCCGACGGACATGGCTAACACGATAACACCGGCTCAACTCAAGCCGTGATCAAAGTCAGCAACTCGGCCACATGTTCGTCGCACTCTTCGCGTGTCGCAGCCTCGAGATTGAGTCGCAAAAGAGGCTCGGTGTTCGACGGACGAACATTGAACCACCATGATCCGCAATCGACGGTCAGACCGTCGAGATGATCTTGCGCATAACCCGAAAATTGCTTGGTGACGCGGTTGATCACCTCTTGAATATCGGCGACGTGGGTGTTTATTTCTCCGCTGTTGGCGTATTTCTCGAACGGTGCCCGCAACTCGGAGAGCGATTTGCCGGTGCGGCACATTTCTCCGAGCACGACCATCGTCGCGATCAAACCGCTGTCGGCCCGATAGTTGTCGGCGAAGTAATAGTGACCCGAATGCTCGCCGGCGAAAATCGCGCCCGTCTGGGCCATCACCTGTTTCATGTAACTGTGACCGTTCTTGGTTCGAATCGGCGTGCCGCCGAGCGCCGTGATCGTCTCGGGTACGACTCGCGAACAGATCAAGTTGTAAAGAATCGTCGCCTTCGGGTTCTCGCGCAAGAACACCGAGGCCAAGAGCGCGGTGGTCGTGCTTCCTGACACGCTTTTGCCCGTCTCGTCGACCAAAAACACCCGATCGGCGTCGCCATCGAACGCCAAGCCCACGTCGAACTTCCCCGCCACGACACGGGCCTGCAAGTCGCGCTGGTTCGCCGGCTGAATCGGGTCGGCGGGATGATTCGGGAACGAGCCATCCAATTCGCCGTACATGATCTCGACCTCGAATTTTTTCAACCGTTCGAATACGGCGGGGGCGACCAGACCACCCATGCCGTTCGCCGTGTCGGCGACGATGCGCAGGTTGCGAATCTTGCCGACATCGATGAAGCCCACGACATGGTCGACGAACTCTTTCAACATGTTTCTCTTCGTCAATTCGCCCGGGTTCTTCGCTTTCGCCGGCCCCCGACCCTCGATCACGTCGAGGGCGATCGATTTCATGTCGCGCAAACCGTTGTCGATGCCGATCGACCGGGCACCCGCCAGACAGCACTTGATGCCGTTGTATTGGGCGGGATTGTGCGAGGCGGTGAACATCGCGCCTGGCGCATCGAGTTTTCCCGAGGCGAAATAGAGCATGTCGGTGCTGGCCAGACCCAGGTTGACCACGTCGGCACCCTGTTCAAGCACGCCGCGCTGAAACGCCTCGACCAAGCCCGGGCCGCTCGGTCGCATATCGTGGCCGATGACGACCGTCTTCGCCTTGGAAAAACCGGCGAATGCCACGCCCAGTGCGTGGGCCAGCGTCGAATCGAGTTGATCGGGCACCGTGCCCCGAATGTCGTAAGCCTTGACGATCGCCTCTAGGTTCGGCACGACTCCAAACACTAGTTGATGCGGGATTTTATCTTGCGCGCCACCTGACGCCCGCGCCAACGCACGACCATCACGCCGACTCCGACCACCGAGAGCAGGTAGGCGAAAAAGTCGATCGGCGTGTAGCCGAAATACAATCGCACGTCGTTCTTCGTCGGTACGACGACGATCATGTTCGGCGCGACACGATATGGTCCTTGTGCACCGTCTACTTTCCAATTCGGGAAATAGCTCATGCGCACGAGAATCGGCACGCCGATCTTGTCGACTTTGAAACTGACCGCCTCGTCTTCCAGAACGACGTCGCTCACGTTCACCCTGGGTAGATCGACAACATCGATCGTCGCGGTCGGTCTGACGATGTCGACTCGACGCGACGGATCACCGGGTTCTCCCTGACGGCGATTCAAATCGACCGAGACTTCGACCGACTGCCAAGAATTCGGTCCGCTCTCGGCGGGCACCACCGACCAATCTTCGGGATGTTGAAACCAACTCGTGCCGATTTCGAGCCAACGCTCTTTCGCATCGGTCGTACCGCTCTTGGCCACGATGGGTTGTCGTTGCAACGGCACCACCAGGTCGCTGTCCTCCACTTGATAGATCATCCATGGGCCGCTCGTCGCGATCTGAACGAGCGCGGCCTGCAACTTTGCCTGCGCGATCGCCTCGGCCGTGAAAGCCATGTAATAGCGCACGCCCAGCTCTTGCAGATATCGAACACCCAAGCCGGCTTGATTGTCGTCGTATCGCAATTCACGAACCGGATTGCTGCTTTGTTTCGACATCGCCGCGGCGGCGATGAAGTGATACGGGGTGGTACCTGAAGCCTCGAAGTTCAGGCCCTCCATCGAGCCGATGCAACCCTTGGTCCAATGGGGCAAAAGCATCAACGACATCGTCGTGCCGTATTTGTTCAGTTCACCGTTGTTCTCCCAAAGCGCGCGACCACACCCGAGATTCGGATCTCTGCCGATGTTCTTCATCGTTTCGACCAGGTCGCGATATTCGGCGTAGGCGCTCTTGCCCTCGTAGCCGGTGAAGTTCCAGCGCGCCCATCCATCGACAAAACCGTCGTTGGTCGCCTTCGTCGAAACGAAGCCCCATCTGTAGATCGTCTCGCCCGCCGCGTTGGTGGTGATCCTGCCGAACGGCATCTCTTGAAAACGGAAACCGATGACGCTGACCACGAGCACCGTCATCACCGTGATCCACGAAAGGTTGAATTTCGCGTTGTCTTCAACTGATGTGACGGGCCTCAAGTCGTCGACCGATTGCCCGGCGAGCACCTGCCGACCGACGCGTTGGAGCCGGTAGAACTTGCCCGTCCAAATCGCCGTCTCGTAAATGCCGATCATCATCAAGAAATAGCGCAACAAATAGAGAAACGGCAGCAACCGCGGATTCCACAGCAGGCCGATCACGGGCAGACTCTCGCGCCCGATATAGACGCCACATACGAGCACGACGCAATATGCGCCCATCCAGATGCCCGGTCGGTTCTTGCGCCGGAGCGAAATCACAAAACCGACCAAAGCAAACGAGGTTATGAACACGTCCCAATATGTCGTCAGCGGAAAGTACATGCTCCAAAACGAGTCGTTGGCCCCGCTCGGTCGTGGTTCGTATTTCATGTCCGTCATATATGCATGGTCCGCCAAAAATGGCAGCACCCAGAACGAAGACAGCAACGCACCCGTGACGCAAATTTTCAACGCCGCGATCGAACTTCGACGATCGAACCAAACCGCGGCGAACAGCACGACGCCACCGAAAACGAAAAGCAGCACGATGCCGTGACAAAGCGCGCTGAACGCCAGCACGAGCGCGGTGAGCATGTGCCCGCGTTGCTCTTCGAAGACCCTGATCAAAAGCCCGAAACACAGCATCGCCAACGTCAGAGAAATCGAGAACGAAAACTCACCCGCCATCGTCGAGGCGATGTTGCCGCCATAGATCGTGAAACTTTCGTCGTACAAGAACACGACCGCGGCGAGCGTCATCAGCTCGGGAATCGGAAACATGAACTTCGCGTACCTGCCGAACAGCCAGGTGCACACCGGCATCGTCAAAATACCGAGCACGGCGATCAACTTCAACGCGATGCCGTACGGAACCAGCAGATCGAGCAGCACGACCGCAAGCGCGGGCACGACCATGTAGAACCGATACATCGGAAATCCCGAATACCAGTCGTTGCTCCACCCGGTGAGACGAAAGTGCGGCAACAAGAAGTCGCGCAAGAACGCGGGGCCATAGACATGCGCACCCGTATCGCCGCCCGTCGGCGTGTTGTTGCGCAGGATCAATTCGGGGTGAAGTGTCATCAGCAGCATCAGCGTCGAACCGAGGACGATCACCGCCGAAGTAATTTGCTGCGACGTCCAACGCCGAGAACCCAAGAGTTTCACCGCGTGAAAACTCTACCTGTCCGAAAAACGACAGATGTCTCGAGTTCGTTCAGAACAATGCGATGAACAATACGCCCGTGGCGTTGAACGCGACATGGGCGACGATCGAGAGGCCGAGTCGCTTGGTGCGATAAAAGCAATAACCCAGAACCAGGGCGAACGCGAACAACCCGGGCAATTCGACGAGTTGCAGGTGCACACCCGCGAACCAGATCGAGGCGATCAACACCGAAACTTTTCCGCCGAATCGGTCGTTCAAACCCGGCTGAATGAATCCCCGATAGACCAATTCTTCGACGACGGGCGCGCCGACCACGACCACCAAAATCATCACCGGCAGCCACGGGCCGGTGGCGTTGTCGAACAGATCTCGGGCCCGCTTTTCAACCAACTCGGGGGCGAACCGCTCCGGAAAAATCTCGCTGAACGGCCAGGTAACCAGGTTCACAAGCAACAACTGGCTCGCCACGCCGATCGGCAGGCCAACAAGATCGCTTCGGCGGAAACTCACGTAGAAATCCCTGACAAAACTCGCGCTGCCGTAGCGGCGCGAGACCGTGGCCAGTCCGAAAATGAACGGCACCCACAACGCGAGTGCGGAAACTCCCAAGAACCACCTCGGTTCTTGGCCCTCGACCAGATCGACGTTGTCGGTCGCGACCAAGACGGCCGAACTCACGGCAAGGGCCACGGCGTAACTTGCCGCCCAGGTGAAAACCACGACCTTGAGCGGAAAACTTCTATATCTGGCCGGCTCTTGTCCGTAGGGCGGAGCCCACGGCGAGGGGTTCATCCGGCCAAACGATTTGGCATCACAACCCTGAACCGGTTGCGACGATCTTCAAGTCTCCAACCCGACGGGGCGGTGATGCGGGCGCCGTGTCGGTCGCACAGGTCGTATGCGTGCGGGTCGCGCTCGGCCGTGAGGTCGTCGATCCAGACCAGAGCACGGCTGTATTGGTACGTCAAAGTGATCGATGCCAATTCGTTGCAGGTGCAACGGGAGCATCGGCGAACCATGTGGGATACTTTAATTGATGTGCCAATCGCCATAGTGGATTTGATGACGCGCAACTTTCACCCACCCGTGACCAAATAGGCTCCCGCCGGTTCGAGCATCGGGTCGTAGCATTGAACACGTGACAAAACTTCCGCCCCCACCCCCGCCTTCAACGCCTTCGTCACCAAGGCGAAAGCCGGGCGCGCGCAAGAAGACGATGAAGTTTGGCGGCAACAAGTCGCCGAAATTTTCTCGTCATAAATCGAACCCAAGTAACGGCAACGAACGACCCAACATGCCGCGCTGGGCGACATGGGCGATCATCGGCGTGGTGCTGGTGCTCATCGCTGGTCCGCGAATTTGGCAGACATCGACCGCGACAAAACTCACCTACACGGAATTCCTCGATCTGGTCGACCGCGATCAAATTCAAAAAGTTCAAATCAACAACCTTTCGAACCAGATCAGCGGAACTTTGAAGGATGGCAGCGAGTTCGTCACCACGGGTGCGGTTGTGCTCTCTGACGCCGACGAGACGCTGCTCAAACAAAAAGGTGTCGACTACGACTACTCGACGCCGCAAGGGAACTTCTTCACCAATCTGATTCCGTTGTTGTTGCCGTTCATTTTGATCATGGCGTTCTTTTTCTGGATGCAAAGACGGGCGATGGGTCAGGCCGGCAGCATCATGTCGATCGGCCGAAGCAGGGCGAAAAATTACAACGCCGACAAACCCGCCACGACATTCGCCGACGTCGCCGGCTACGACGGCGTCAAGCAAGAGATTCGTGAGGTCGTCGATTTCTTGAAGATGCCCGAAAGTTTCAAAGAAATCGGCGCGCGCGTGCCCAAGGGCGTGTTGCTGGTCGGTCCCCCAGGCACGGGCAAGACTCTGTTCGCGCGCGCAGTGGCGGGCGAAGCGGGGGTCGGTTTCCTTTCGGTCACGGGTTCAGATTTCATGGAGATGTTCGTCGGCGTCGGCGCAAGCCGCGTGCGAGATCTGTTTCAACAGGCGCGCAAAATGGGGCGGGCGATCATCTTCGTCGATGAGATCGATTCGATCGGTCGCAAGCGTGGCGCGGGTCTGGGTGGCGGTCATGACGAACGCGAACAAACCCTCAACCAACTTCTCGCCGAAATGGACGGCTTCGAGACGAGCGAAGGCGTGGTCGTGATGGCGGCGACGAACCGCCCCGACATTCTCGACGCGGCTCTGCTTCGCCCGGGTCGGTTCGACCGACAAGTGATCATGCCACTTCCCGAGTACGAAGAGCGCTTGGCGATCTTGACCGTTCATTCGAAGGGAAAGCGAATGGGCGACGACGTCGTGCTCGACACGATGGCCAAAGCGACGCCCGGCATGAGCGGTGCAGACCTCGCCAACTTGGTCAACGAGGCGGCGCTTTTGGCCGTGCGTCGCGGTTCGAAAGTGATCGAAAACATCGATTTCGAGAACGCCCGCGATCGGGTGATCATGGGCGCGCGCCGCGAGAGTCTGATACTCAACGCCGAAGAAAAACGGGCGACGGCATTCCACGAGGGCGGACATGCAGTTTTGGCGACGGTGCTCCCGAACAGCGATCCGTTGCACAAGGTGACGATCTTGCCGCGCGGCATGGCGCTCGGCGTGACATGGACCCTGCCCGAAGAAAGACACACGTATTCGCGCGAATATTTCAAAGACATGATCTGCAAAGCCATGGGTGGAAGAGTCGCGGAGATGATCGTGTTCGGCCACCTGAACAGCGGCGCGGCCAACGACCTCGAACAGGCCACTTCGATCGCGCGCCGAATGGTGCGCGAATGGGGCATGAGCGACGCGGTCGGGCCGATGGCCTGGAGTTCGCAGCAGCAGGTTTTCTTGGGTGAAGACCTGATGACCAACGGGCGCGAATACTCAGACGAAACCGCGCGAATGATCGACACAGAAATTGCGGCGATCCTGCGCGAGCAAGAAAGTCGGGCCAAGACTTTGCTCGAAAAAAATCGAGCAGGCCTCAATTTGGTGGCCCAGGCGTTGCTCGAACAAGAAACCATCGACGGGGCCACCGTGGCGCGACTCGTGCAGGAGGGTTTGGGTCGCCCGCAGATAGTCGAGCCGTCACCCCAGCAATCGCCGAACCCGGCAGAATCGAAAGAGAACTAGGTCGTCCTAGTTTCGTGACCGTCTTTTTGACAGGTTGCAACTTCGTTCAACAATTGCGGGTCGCGACATCTGGCCACCGCCGCCCACAGGTCGGTGGCGGTGACGGGGCCGACCGTGGCAAACCTGACTACGCCTGACGAATCTGTGATCAGCGTCGTCGGCACGGAGTCGATCTCATATCTCTTGTGCAACTCGCCCATTTCGACGAAGTCGATGATTTGCACGGCGACCTCGTTGCTGAAAACCACGCGGGCTTTTTGCGCGACATCGCGACACGCATCGCAGGTCGAAGAAGTAAACACGGCGACCAACCAATTTTTCTGTGGTTCGCTGAAATCGCGTCGGTCGACTTGACTCGGCACGGAACCACGAACTTGAACCGGGGCGTCGGGCTTTCTTTTGCGTGCCACCCAACCCAAACCGGCGGCTATCAGCAACACGCTCAGCGCAAGGCCCGTCTTGATCATTTTTCGACCGTTTCCGAACTCGGGTCTGTCGAACGATAAGGCAGCGCCGACACACTCGAGTGACCCACCAAACCGTGGCCGCGATTGAGTTCTCGTTGCACGACGACTTCGACGTCGGATTCGACGATCAATTGCAGATTGGCGGCCGCTGCGGGGATCTTGATCGCCAAAACGGCCGAAGAACCCAAACCCAAGTTCTCCAATCCGTCCAAGGCGACGACTCCTGCAGGGCCGACGCTTGAAACTTTCAATACCGCATCGATAGATGTCGTGTTGGCGACGATGAATTGCCCGCCCGACGTCGCCAGACCGCCGGCGATCGTCCAGATTTTCGAGGGCGATCCGCTCGGCACGCCAAAGGTGACCGTCGTCCCGGTCTTTTTGCCGACCTTGCGCGACACCACGTGCTCGACGACGACGAACTCACGATCTTCACCGGATGTCGCGGCGATGAAATCATCGTTGATGCTCGTCACGAGAATTCCGTAGCGACCGTCGGTGATCGCGGGCAGGCTAGATGTAGCCAAGATCGTCACGCGACCCGCCGGGATCGTCAAGACGAGGGGCTCCCTGAACATTTCCTCGCCGACGCCCGTCAAGAAGGTGACGCTGACTGACTTGTCTTTGTCGGTCGGATTGAAAACAACCAACTGCTCGTCGATGTCGAGATCTTTTTGACCGTCGGCAAACCACCACTGGCGACTGGTGGCGGGGGCGCCGAGCGATGACGTATAGCCGAGTCGCCCCCGACCGAGAAAGTGCTGCATCTTGCCGGCCACGAATCGGCCGGTCGACGCCCTGATCGCGACGGCCAACACCGCCTCGTTGCGCGCGCCCTGATCGCCCATCGACAGCGAATAGACGCTTTCTGGTTCGAGCACCACGCCCTTGAGCGCGATCGGGTCGCGTCGGCCATCGGCGGTGACGAAACTGATGTCGACCACAGTGGCATCGGGATACGGGTTGGTGAGCACGACGTCGAAGATGCTGTCGGCGCCCGTGAAGCCGTCGGCAAAGAACCAGGTGTCCGAAGGTTTGTTGGCGCACAATGCAACCGAGTCGCCCGCGGGATGAACGATTCTTTGCTCGACCGCCGCCGACGGGTTATCGAGTTCGACCACCGTGCTCACGAACTTGCTGCGACGTCCACCAGTTGCGTCAAAAACCCCCTGCGAAAAAGGTTGAACGACTAGCAGTGCCGATACGGACTTCGTGCCGGTTGAGTAAAAAGTGATCTTGCCGTTGATCGGTGTTTCGGTCGAATTGGCGATCAGAATCTCGCCTGAAACCGCCTTGTCGTTGGCCGGCACCCCGGGACAAAACCAAGACGATTGGCTCCGGATCGCTCCGACTATTTCGGGCATCACCGACGACGAGTCGCGTACTTGCGGTTCGCTGCTTTCGAGTCTCGAGTCGCTTCGGCTGTTGACGATGAAAGTCGCCACGAGAACCGTCACCAACAACGAAACCGCCACAACAAATCGAACCTCGATCTTTTTCATATTCGGTTTCTGAATCGCGAATAGTTCGCCGCCAGGACCAACAGCACCAACCAGACCGATGCCTGCAGGGCCAAGAACAAATATCGAAGACGCGAGGTCTCGTAACTCAACGCGACGACACCGGCTATCGGCGCATCGAAGGCGGTCGACGCGCCAAAGGCCACGCGTGGGGCGAGTTTTGCCCCGTCGATTCGCAAGCGCCAACCGTCATCGAACGGCACCGCGACATGCACCGTGCCGCCCGAGAATCTGGACTTGACATTTTTTCGGGCGACGGAGTTGTTGTCGACCAACAATCCCCCACCCGATTTGAGTTCCCGACCTCCGAACGACGATGCGGACGCCTGCTCGCTGATCACCGCGGTTTCTTTGTCCAACACGCTGACAATCGGAAGCCACGAGGTGTTTTCATAGATCACGAGATCGCGCGCAAAATAGGTGCGTCGCAAATCCAACTGGTTGGCCAAGGTGTCGACCAAACGGCGCGATTCGCTCGTGCTCTCGGCGCCGATCGGCACGACGAGAAAACGAATCGCCAACGGCGAAACCATCCGACCAATCCGAATCGTGTCTTGGGCAAGGAGCAACTTGACTGCTGCTTCGACGCCCACATTCATCGGCGTGTGCTGCGGTGCCCAAATCGAACTGAAACTCAACGGCCCGTCGTCGACGACGCCGTAAGAGATGTGTTCGGTGAGCGGGTTGGTCGAAACAGGCAGCAAATCTCGGTCACCGACGAACAACGTTCGATAGTTGCCCTCGCGTGGTTGGTCGGGCAATTGAACCAAAAGCGAGGCGACGGTCGTTTCGGGTTGGTTCCAGCGGCCATCGGTGACGCTCACCGCGGCGGGCACCACACCCATGGCGATCGCCACGGGCACTATCAGTGCGAGCGCCCTTCGCCAATCTGATTCGCGATGCACGTTTGTTTCGACAAAGATGCTCACGCAGACCGCCACGGCGATCGCCAAACCACAGGCGACCATTGACAACATCGCCGCGGGCTCGGCAACCTCAAACGGCAATATCCCGCGATCGTCAAGCACGACCAAAAACAGCGCGCCAACTATCAATACGGCTGCGCGTACCGACCAAAGTCGTCGCCACGTCGTGGCCACGATCAACGCGCAGACCACGCAGAAATATGTTGCCAGCGCGAGAAACCCGAGACGCATGTTGCCCATATCGAGTCGGGCCAGCGAGCCAAGACCCAACCCGCGATTCGTCACGCCCTGGTCGGCGGCCAACAACGACCACCAGTCGTCGGCCACGAAATACAAAGACCACGGCAGGTTGATCAACACCGAACCAACGATGCTCAATGTGCCGATCGAGATGATCGACAAGAACTTACGGATCGTCACGCCGCCAAGGATCGAGCCGATACCCCACAAGCCCACGCCCAGAATTGAAACTACGACGATGCTCGGAGTGAAAGCGAACACGAGACCCAGAATCAAGATTGCCCCGGCGACCAATTGCGTGCGTCGCACGATGGCGCCTTTCGGCGCTTCGAGATATCGATTCAGAAGATCAAACAACCAAGGCATGGTCGCGGTGCACAGCAACGCCGAAAACCTGCCGCGTGAGATCGCCTCATACGACAACGGCAACGCCGCGTAAACGATCGAACCCGCGAGGCGAACGCGGGTGTTGCCGAACGCGCCGCAGAGTCGCCACATGCCGATCAAACCGACGAAGATCGACCCGATGATGATGAAAGTTTGCAGCGCGGCGGGGTTGCCGAAGGTGACCAAAGACCCGAAAGCGACCAAAAACAAACCGGTGGGGTTGGCCGCCGCTGCGCCGAACCCGCTCGCCCACCAACCCGAAAAGAAATCTGTGAACATCGCACTTGTCGACCGCGAACCCCCATCGAACGGCAGCATTTCGCCCACCACACGCGAAGAATCAAGAATGATCTTGCGGCTGCCGATCAACACGAGCATCAAAAACACGAGCATCACGACACCCGCGGTTCGGGTCGAACTTTGTTTCCACCGCTTTCTCGAATCGGCGAGGAACGCGATCTCTTGGCTGGCCAAGGCACGACGGTGCCTGATGAATCGGGTCAAACGTGCCGAGCCCTTGAGTTGAAGTTTGGCGATATCGCTCGCCGCGACTCGGCGCAGCGGTCGCACCGCGGCTCGACGGCGCAATACATAGAGCCCATCGATCACCAGCCCCAATGTCGCACGAAGGCTGGCCAGCGACTCGCGAAACGTTCCCGAGAAAACGCCGACAAATGTTTCAAGCGTCGAGACGATCAACATCTGCAACCAGACAAACGGCAACTGCAGTCGACTCGTGAGCGTCGCCACCGTGCGGACGCGATTCTGGGCGACGACGGTTTGCGAAATCGGATATGCCGAGCGGGTCTCGAACGCCCTGATATGTCGCGCCACCGCGTTCGGCGCGATCAGAACCCGTGCTCCCCCCAGATGCGCGCGCCAGCAGAACTCGAGGTCTTCACCGAAAAACGTGATGTCCGGACTGAATCCGCCCAACTCGCGAAACAAATCGGCGCGCACGAGCATGCACGCCGAACTCACGAAAAAAACGTCGCGCACCGCGTCGTGTTGCTCCTGGTCTCGTTCGCCGATCTCGATGAACGGGTCCACCTCGCCGCAACGATCGACGCCGAAACCCACTGATTGCAATATCTGCGGTGACTGCCATTCGCTGAGTTTCGGGCCGACAACGGCGGCATTGGATACGAACAATTCTTCGACCAACAGACGAATGGTGTTCGGCATCAGGGCGACGTCGTCGTGCATCACGCAAAACAAACCACCTTGGCCCTCGACGATTCGTTGCGTCTCGTTGATCAGACGACCAAAACCGGGGTTGCCTTCGACCACGCGAACCACCGCACCCGCGAGCGCGTCGGTTATCTGTCTCGACAAGTTGTTGGCCGCGGTCGTGTCGGCGACGCCGCCGACAATCGGCGTCGTGACGAAAAAAATGTGGCTCAAGTTCGGGTAGTCCTGCGAGGCCAAGCCCGATAGAACCTCTTCGAACCACGGCCCTGGCTGGTGCACGACCATCGCCGAAACCACAGGTGGAGCAGAAACAGTTTGAGTTGAAGATTCTTCCGCTGACTCGTCTATCACTGTGTCATAAGACTACTAATTTGCGACCAACCACTAGCCTTGAGGCGATGTCGCAACAGTCAATTGACGAGTCGTCGGCGACAGACCGCAAGCGCGACGCGATACCCGAAGGAACATTCTCGATCGGCACCGGCCTTCTGATCGCGGGCGTGACGATCTATATTTTCTTCAAAATTGGTCAGCAGGCGCTCGGCCAGGAAAAGTTCAAGCCCCTGGTGTCGCTGTGGTTCGTGATGTTCGCGATTGCCCCCGGATTTTTCCTGCCGGTCGAACAAGAGCTGAGTCGCGCCGTGGCGCATCGGCGCGCGCTCAACCACGGTGTCGGGCCCGTCGTCAAGAAAGTCGCGCTGCTTGGTCTTTCGATCGCGATCTTTCTCGTCGTTTTGATCGCCGCTCTCTCGCCGTTGATCACGGGTGATTTGTTCGAAAACAACTTGATCGTCACGGTCAGCCTGATGATCGCGATCTGCACATACGGTCTGCTCTATTTCACCAAGGGACTTTCATCTGGTTTGGGAAAGTTCGGCGACTACGGTTTCATCGTCGGCGCCGACGGGGCGATTCGGGTCGTGGCGTGCGCGATTTTGCTGGCAATCGGTGTCACCCAGCTCACGACCTACGCCCTGGTCATCGTCATCACGCCGATCATCGGTGTCACGATCGTGTTCATGGCGGGTCGACTGCGCTGGCACGACGGCCCGGACGCGACCTGGTCGGAAATCACCGAAAATCTTGTGTGGCTGCTCGGTGGTTCGATCTTTGCCGCCGCTCTTGTCAACGCCGGCCCGATCACGGTCGATCTTGTCGGGGAAAAGTCCGATGCGATTCGTGTCACGCAATTCGGCAACGCCGTCTTGCTGACTCGAGTGCCGCTGTTCTTGTTTCAGGCGATTCAAGCCGCGCTTTTGCCGCGCTTGGCCAGGCTCGCCGCGCGCGGCGACCTGGATGAGTTCAAGGTCAAATTCAAAAAACTTGTGACTCTGGTCGTCGGGGTCGGCTTGCTCGGCAGCATCGGCGCATTCTTGATCGGACCATATGTTCTTGAGCTCGTTTATGAGGGTGGCATCGACCGACGCACGATGACGCTGCTGGCTTTGGCGAGCGCCATCTACATGATGGCCCTGGCCATCGCGCAGGCGATCATCGCTTTGAACGGCCACCGTCACGTGGCGCTCGGCTGGGTGCTCGCCTTCGCCAGTTACGTGATTTGCGCGTGGAAAGCGAGCGACGAACTGTTCTTGCGCGTCGAGGTCGCGCTGGTGGTCAGTTCAGCCGTGGGTCTCGCGTCTTTCGGCTTGAGTCTGAAATCTATCTTGCGCGCTTCGACTCGTAGTTCAGGTCGTGGCGCACCATCATTTCGATCAATTGATTGAAATTGACCTTCGGTTGCCAACCCAATTTCGTGCGCGCCTTCGTGGCGTCGCCGATCAAGAGATCGACCTCGGCCGGCCTGAAAAGTCGCTTGTCTTGACGCACGTATTCTCGCCAGTCTTTTAGTTCGGCCGCGGCAAAGGCCACTTCGAGAAGTTGCCCGATCGAATGTGCGACACCGGTGGCGACCACGAAATCCTCGGCTTTGGGTTGTTGCAGCATCATCCACATCGCCTCGACATAGTCGCCCGCATAACCCCAGTCGCGCTTTGACTCGAGGTTGCCGAGAACAAGTTCGCTCTGCAGACCGAGTTTGATGCGCGCCACCGAATTCGTGATTTTTCGCGTGACGAATTCGAGACCGCGTCGCGGGCCCTCGTGATTGAACAAGATTCCCGAGCACGCGAACATCTCGTAACTCTCGCGATAATTGACCGTGATGTCGTGGGCGAAAACTTTCGCCACCCCATACGGCGATCGCGGATGAAACGGGGTCATCTCGGTCTGCGGAGTTTCACGAACTTTGCCGAACATCTCCGAAGACGAGGCCTGATAAAAGCGAATCGGATTTTTTCTCGCGCCACCCACGAGACGAATCGCCTCGAGCATGCGCAAGACACCCAAACCCGTGATGTTTCCCGTCAACTCGGCCTGGTTGAACGACATCGCGACGAATGAAATCGCCCCGAGGTTGTAGACCTCCTCGGCCTGCGACATCTCGAGAGCACTGACAAGGCTTGAAAAGTCGGCCAGATCGCCGGGCACCAATTGCACGAACGGAAACTCGTCGCGAATCGACTCGGCCTTGGGGTTGTTCTGCCCTTTGACGAGGCCGAAGACCTGGTATCCCTTGGCGTGCAAGAACTCTGCGAGATGGCGACCGTCTTGACCGGTGATACCGGTGATCAGCGCATTTGCCATAACGACTTATCAATCTAGTGGTTGTTCAGCCGTACGCTCAATAGTCGTGAACGCGAAAAAAAATTCGCTCCCGATCGTGGTGCTTGCCGGGGGCGTAGGTGCAGCACGTTTTTTGCGCGGACTCGCACTTGTCAACGAACCGCGCGCCACCACCGTGATCGTGAACACGGGTGACGACACGACCCTGCACGGCTTGAACATTTCACCCGACATCGACACGGTCATCTACACGCTCGCCAACGCGATCGACGCACAACGAGGTTGGGGTTTGAGCGAAGAGTCATGGCGTGCGATGGAGTCGTTGAACAAATATGTCAAGGTGCGGCCCGAAAACTCGAACGCTGCACCCGACTGGTTCAATCTCGGCGACAAAGATCTCGCCACGCACTTCTATCGAACCGCGCGTCGCGCAGAGGGCGCGACCGCGAGCCAGATAACGACCGAAATCGCGCGCGCCTGGGACCTCGAGCAGCAGATTTTGCCGATGACCGATGACGACGTGACCACGGTGGTTGAACTAGCCGAGGACTGCATCGCCGGAAAAGCGGGTGACGCGATCGGTTTTCAGGAGTATTTCGTGAAATACGAACATGGCGTCGCCGTGCGGGCGGTGACTTTCAACGGTGCCGAAACGGCGAGACCGAACGGCCTCAAGCAATTGAAAGATGCCGAAGTAATAGTGATCGCACCGTCGAACCCGATCGTCTCGATCGGGCCGATTCGTGCCTTGCATTCGGTCGACGAGACGCTTCAAGGAATTCGAAATCGGGTCGTGGCGATCTCGCCGATCGTCGGTGGTCGCGCGATCAAAGGCCCGGCAGACCGTATGCTCAACGAACTTGGGTATGAGTCGTCGGCGCTGGGGGTCGCAAAAATGTATTCGCCGATCGCCTCGACGCTGATAATCGACAGCGCCGACGCCCATTTGCGAGAGGATATTCAGGCCCTCGGCTTGCGTTGCGTGGTGACCGACACGATGATGGTCGACTCGAGTGTTTCGGCGGCGTTGGCAAAGACCACGATCGACGCCGCGATCGGGCAAAACCAATGAGCCGACTGACGATTTGGGGCGTTGAAGGCATCAAGGAAATCTCGCCGCAGGATCAACTCGGTGAAATCATCGCCGAGGCCTGCCGCAACGAGCCGAACGGGCCGCTGGTTGAGAACGACATCTTGGTCGTCACGCAGAAGATCGTGTCGAAAGCCGAGGGCCGACTGGTGCCGATCGATGCCGCCGACCCCCTGAGTCACAAGCAACTCGTCGAACAAGAAGCCGTGCGAATCGTTCGTCGACGCGGCGACTTGATCATCACCGAGACGCGACACGGCTTCATCTGCGCCAACAGCGGTGTGGATCTCTCGAACATCGAAAAGGGATACGCCGCACTCTTGCCGATCGACAGCGACAAATCGGCCCGGCGAATCCGCGACATTATTCGGGCAAGAAACGGCGTGACCGTGGGAGTGATCATCAGCGACACCTTCGGCCGACCGTGGCGAAATGGTTTGACCGACGTCGCGATCGGAATCGCCGGAGTGGCCGGCGTCGTCGACCTGCGCGGCACACCCGACTCACTCGGACGCATCATGCAGGTCACCGAAGTGGCCGTGGCCGACGAACTCGCGAGTGCCGCCGAACTGGTGATGGGAAAATCATCGGGCATCCCCGTCGCCGTGGTGCGCGGCGCCGACAAAGACTGGTTCAGAGATTCAAAAATCAGCGAACTGGTGCGACCAGCCCAAGAAGATCTATTTCGATGAACGAGACGAACTGGATGAACGGGTTTTCTCGTGTCTTTGTCGCCCGAGAAGTTCGTCGACACCCGTAGCCAAGGGCGTCCAGGGCGACCAGCCCAATTGAATTCGTGCTCGGGTGGTGTTTACCGCGTTGCGCTGCAAGTCGCCCGATCGCGCCGACTCGTATTTTTCTTGCAGGGTCGTGTCACGCCCGATCAGTCGCCATAGTTCTTTGATCGTGGTTTGAACCCCCGTGCCAATGTTGATCACCAAGCCCCCGCCCCTGTTGATCGCCTTGGCCAAGGCATCGACGGCGTCGTCTATATACAGGAAATCGCGAGTTTGTCGCCCGTTGCCAAACACGACCGGCGAGGTCCGGTTGACCACTGCATCGGCGAACGCCGCGACGACCCCGTCGGCGGGTCGCTGACGGGGGCCATAGACATTTGTCATCGCCAACACGGTGAACTCGACGTCGTATATCTCTCGATAGACCGTGAGCAAATCGACCAGAGTGTTGGCCATCACATGGGCCACGCCCATCGGTTCTGACTTGCGACCTTCCTTGACGGGCAGTTGACGCGCGGGCACCTCGCCGTAGACGAGCCCCGCGGGCAACGCCACAACGATTTTCTTCACGCCATAGCGTCGCGCCGCCTCGAGACCATTCAACAACAGCGTCGCCGAGCGCAAAACCTCGTTGTTGCGACTCGCGCCAGATGGCAAAAGCGCGAGATGAAAAATGACGGACGGTCGACGCAGTGCGACCAACTCGGCGAACTCGGGGGCTGAAACATCGAGATTGTGAAACCGCATCACTCCGCCGGCCAACCTCGCCGATGCGAGGTTCGCCAACGAGCCGATCGAAAGGTCGTCGACCACCTCGACGCTGTGGCCCTCGCCGATCAATCGATCCACCAGATGCGACCCGATGAACCCGGCGCCACCGCACACGAGCACTCCGTTCACTTGGGTCATCGCCGCATCTCAGATCGGTTCGGGAACTTTTGCGTCGCGCAACACGGCGCCCGATCTGACTTCGCCCCCCTGCCCGACGAGACACGATGTGACTTGGGCGAACGCACCGACCTGACCCATCACCGCACTGTCGACCACGATTGCATTTTCGCCGATTCGCGCCCCGTTCAACAAGACCGAACCCACGACCCGGGCGTTCTCGCCGACCTGACAGTCTTCGCCGATCACGCTTCGGGTGACTGTGGCCGACTTGGCGATCTTGGCTTGGGCGCTGATTGCGGGTGCGACACCTCGATCGATGAGGTCGGTGTTGGCGCGAACATATGTGTCGGGACGACCGGCATCGATCCAATAATCGCTGGTGGCATAGGCGTACAGCACGGAGTCGGCGACCATCGCCGGAAAAGTCTCGCGCTCGATCGACATCGGTGCGACTCCGGGCATTCGGTCTAACGCCGAAACTTCGAAGACATATCTGCCGGCGTTGATGTGGCGCGACGAGGTCTGACCCGCGGCCGGCTTTTCGACGAATCGCAACACGCGACCATCGGCCGTAGTTTCGACGACGCCGTATTGCGACGGGTCTTCGACCGGCGTCAAATGAATCGTGCCCTGCGCCGCGCTCGATTTGTGGAACTCGACGAATTTGGCGACATTCAGACCTGTGAGCACGTCGCCATTGGCCACCAAGAACGGATCGTCCTGCTTGTGGATCCCCGCGACCCGCGCGGCAAAACCGATCGCCCCCGCCGTGTCGAGCGGTCGGTCCTCGACGGCGTAGGTCAGTTTGACCCCGGCACAGACGTTCGACGGAAACGCCCGCAAGAAAGGCTCGGGCTTGAAGCCCAATGAAAGCACCGCATCGGTGACGCCACCGGCGGCCAACGAAATCATCAGGCGCTCGAGCAACGCGACATTGCCGACGGGCAAGAGCGGCTTGGGTGTCGTCAATGTCAGCGGACGCAACCTCGTGCCGAAACCGCCGACCAGCACGACGGCGTGCATCTGCGTGTTCGCCCTGTTCGTTAACCGGTGATCAGCGGATCAAGATCTGCGATCGAAACCGGTTGCGGCACCTCGACGCCCTTGGCGACGAATGCGAGCGTGATGCCCATGCCGTTGCCGGTCAGTCGAACGTTGCCGAGATCGGCGATCGAAACCTTCGAAGAAGAAACTTTCGAGTCCCAGACGGCGACTTGCAGGCTCGCGTCTTGGCCGGCGCACTTGGTGTCGGCTTCGGTGATCTTTTCACCGTTGTTCAGGTTCGGTGGGAACTGAATCGAATTGTCGGTGACGGTCAGCCCGTAGAGTTCAAAAATTGTCGAGAGTTTGGCGCGACGCTCACCAGAAAGCGTTTGCGGCTCCCAGCGCACGACACCCGAAGACTCGATCAATGCCCCCGGCTTCAAGGTGGAGATGTCGACGGCGGCGGCGTCGGATTTTTCTGGAAGATTCTCGATGAACGCGTCGCATTTGTAGATGCCGAACGCCGTCACGTAACTCTGCGTCGCGGTGTCCAGCGCGCTCACCCGCGCTTGACTTTGTCGGGCGTAGGCGATCAGACCGATACCCAGAACAAACACGACGAAGATCGAAGTCGGAAACAACGAGCCGCCCCTGACACGAACAGTTCGACCCTTGCGGTTCTTGCTCGCCGCCGCCAAACGGGCGATCTTTCTTGCTGAAGATGATGCTGCCACGAAGGTAGAAGGCTACAGGCTTATCGAAGATACAAGGCTTCGTAACGCTGCGCCACCGACTCGGCCGACGCGTGACCTTGAACCCAAACACGCCCGCGATCACCCATCTCTTGCAACGACCTGAGATCACCCACCATTTTCGACACGGCAGAAACGAACGCCCGCGGATCGTCGGGCTCGACGCAGATGCCGGCTTTCGCCGTCGCCAAAATTCGCGGCACTTCGGTGTCGGGGTCGATCGCCGCGAGAATCGGCCGACCCGCCGCGAGAATCGAATAGGTTTTCGACGGCACGCTCACCGCGCCAAGACCTCGTCGCAGCGGCACGACATGCAGATCTCCCGTCGCCAAAACTTCGGCCAGCCGCTCGGGGTCTTGATAGTCGCCGAACTTGATGTTCGTCAAGCCCTCGGCCATCGACTGCAGCGACGATCGCGCGGCGCCCTCGCCGTTGATCACAAAAGTGATTCGCGGCAGCGCCTTTGCCGCTTCAATCATCAGCTCGAGCGACTGCGAAAAACCCACATTGCCCGCATACATGACCACCACCGAGTCGTCGATACCGAGTTCGCTTCGATAATTCGTGAGCCTCGACATCGGCACGATCGCCTTCGTGTCGACGAAATTCGGTATCACCTTCACTCGACGGTGATGTTTTTGGTCGAGTTTCGTCTGAATGTTGTTGGCCAGGTCATCCGAAAGCAGAACGACCGAGTCGGATCTTTGGTAACTGACGCGCTCCAGCCAACGTGCGGCGGCGATGACGCGCCGGTTGCGGATCGCCCCGGTTTCGACCGCCGCATCGGGGAACACATCTTGAATGTTGAACACGAGTTTTCCGCCCCGAAACAGTCTTGTGTGCCACCCGATCAGTCCGAGCGTGAGAGGCGGGGACATCGCCAACACGCCGTCGAAACGACGCCGGACACCCCCGACCAAGAGCGCGCGCAGCCCGACGAAACAACTGAAAAGAACAAAACTCAGCGCGCGTCGCAACAACGACTTCTTGTCGCGCGCCGCGAAAGGTTGAACGCGACTGATCGAGCCCCACGCTGTTTTTTCGACGCGCCACAACGCACCCGTCCAACCCGACTCGACCCGGTGCTTTCGATACCACGGCAGCGATGTGACGACATGAAGTTCGTGACCGCGCGCCGCAAGTTCGCGCACGATTCTCGTCATCACGACCCCCGTCGGGGCGATGTCGGGCTCGAAATGCGGACAAAGCACGATCAGTCGCAACTTGCGTGACGCCGCCGTCATGACAACGCCGCCATGTAGCAATCGAACAAATCTTGGCCCGAGGCGGCGATCGAAAAATTTCGCGCCCGCTCTTTGCCCGCCGTGACCAATGAATTTCTCTTCGACTCGACGACCGTCAGCGCGTCGGCCCACTTCTCTATTTGCAGGGGCAACACGAGACCGGCGTCGCCCACGACCTCGGGCAGAGCTGCGCAATCGCTGGCGATCACCGGCGTTCCGATCTGCATCGCCTCGATCACCGGCGCTCCGAACCCTTCGTACAAACTCGGAAACACCAATGCCCGCGAGATGCGCAACAAACCGTCGCGATCGTCGTCTGAAACGCGACCAAGGCGAATCACGCGGTCGTCCAAATTCAAACGACGCACCTCGCGCATGAACGCGTCTTCGCCCCTGCCCTTGCCGCCCGCGCAAACCAAAACAAGATTTTTGTCGGTCCAATATCGAGTCATCAGTTGCAGCAAGAACTTGTGGTTCTTGTGCGGATGCGTGACCGCGGGCAAAAAAATCAGATCCCGGTTTTCGAGACGCAATCGTCGCCTCAACTCGCCCTCGCTCGTGGCCGACCGCACCAAATCGGCGCCGATGCCGTGGCGCACGACCCGCACGCGCGCGCCGTCGAGGCCGAACTTTTCGATCACCCGACTGCGCACATACTGGCTGGGTGTGGTGACAAGCGTGGCTCGCCGCAATGAGCGGGGCACGATCTTGCTCAGATACGCGAGACGGAGCCGACTGAAGTTTTCTGGAAACGACAGATACTGCACATCGTGAACCGTCAGCACGGTCCTTTTGCCCGCGAATCGCGGCATCGTGCCGCCTCCGTGATGCACCAGATCAAATTTTCTGGTCTTCAACGCGACCCAGGTTTGCTCGAGGATGATGCGCAACAGTCGACCCCGACCAGCACCCTTGACTTCGACATAATCGAACAATTCTGCGAGTTGCGGATGATCGGCGCCGAACCCCGACTGCACGAACAAAGTGACATCAAGTTTTTCGCCGGCGCACTCGCTCAAACCCGTTAGTTGGCGCAGCAAATATTCTTGCGACCCGCCGACCTGACCCGCGCGCAACCACGTCAGGTTCACCGCCACGCGCAATGTCATGACACGACCTGCCCATAGACCTCGGCGGTTTTTTGCGCTGTTGCCTGCCATGTCATCTCGGCGGCGCGTTGCAAACCTGAACGCGACAACTCCGGCCTTCTTTTGATCGCCTCGAGCACCGCGTGGGCGATGTTCTCGGCGTTCAACGGGTCGACGAGCACGGCCGCCCCGCCGGCGACCTCTTCGGTCGACGACCCGCGGCTGGTCACCACGGGTGTGCCAAAACTCATCGCCTCGAGAATTGGCAGACCGAAACCCTCCATCAGCGACGGATAACACAAGACTTCGGCGAATCGATACAGCGCCCCGAGATCGCCCGGTTGCACGAAACCGGTGAAATGCACTCTCGACTTGATCTCGTCGCCCAGCGAACTCGAGTCCGGAATTTCACCCCATCCTCCCGCACCCACGACCACGAGATCGGGCGCGTCGTCGCCCATGATTTTCAACGCCTCGAGCAATCGCCCGAGGTTTTTTCGGGGTTCGAGCGTGCCGACGAACAGCAGATATTCATCGGGCAACGAATAGCGACCGGCGATTTGCTCGCGGGTGCTCGTCACGAGCGCCGCCCCGACCCCAAGCGGCACGTGTCGCAGACGATCCGACGAGAATCCAAAATCCTGGCAGTCGTTGAGCGTCGCCAACGACGAGCACAGCAGAACTTCCGCGCGCTCGAGCAAGATGTTCAGGCTGCGACGAAAAACGGAGTTTCCCCTGCGGCTGAAGAACTGCGGATACTTCAAGAACGCCAGGTCGTGCACCGTGGCGACCATCTTGGCTTTGGACGCGAACGGAATGATCGTCGTGCAATGCACCAAGTCGACGCGACCGGTGGCCGACTCGACGCGCGGAACATTGAGACGCATCGACGCCTCGTACAAAAGCGCGCCCGCAAGGGGCAGCTGTCGAACATTGATCGGTGGTCGAAATGCGCCCTGCGGTTCGCCGCGATGACGACCCGAGAAACCCACCAGTTCGATGTCGCGGCGCAGACCGGGCAGCACGCGGGCCACCTCAACGGCCGCCGTGGCGGTGCCTCCGGGAACCCGATGCCAGCACTGTTCCAACGAATAGCCCACACGCATCACGTCTATTCTGCCTGAAAAAAACGCGGCCCTATCTCATCGCGATCTGGGTCGTACGATATAGGCGGCAGGCATGAGTTCATGAACCAAAAAATTTCGTCGACAAAGTTTTGGCAGGGTCGAACCGTGTTGATAACCGGTGGCAGCGGTTTTCTCGGACGCAACGTCGTCGGGGCGTTCAACTCGACGGGCGCCGAAGTCGTCGCACCGACGCACAAGCAAGCCGACCTCACCCAGCCCGGTGTCGCGCTCGCGCTGTTCAAAAAACACAAACCGTCGCATGTCGTTCACTTGGCCGCGCGCGTCGGTGGCATCGGCTACAACCAGGTCGCACCGGCGCCGCTCTACTTCGACAACTTGATGATGGGCACGCACACGATCGAAGCGGCCCGTCAGGCGAAAGTCGAAAAAACAATTCTCCTCGGCACGGTCTGCAGTTATCCGAAGTTCACCCCGGTGCCGTTTCGCGAAGAATCGATCTGGGACGGCTACCCCGAGGAGACCAACGCCCCTTACGGCATCGCCAAAAAAGCGCTGCTGGTGCATGCCCAGGTCAACGCCGCGCAATACGGGCAAAAGTTCGCGTTCCTGATTCCGACGAACCTCTTTGGTCCGGGCGACAAGTTTCATCCCGACGTCTCTCATGTGATTCCGGCGCTGATCAAAAAATGTGTCGAAGCCAAAGAGCAGGGCCACGACAAGATCGCCGTTTGGGGCACGGGATCGGCCAGTCGCGATTATCTGTATGTCAAAGATGCGGCCCGGGCGATCTTGTTGGCGAGCGAACTGCACGACTCGACCGAACCCTTGAACTTGGGCAACAACCGAGAGATCACGATTCGCGAAACCGCCGAGACGATCGCCCGCATCGTCGGTTTCGACGGTGAACTGGTTTGGGATGCGTCGCGACCCGACGGCCAACCACGCCGACGCGTCGATGCATCGAGGGCCGAGCGCGAACTGGGTTGGCACGCGACCACCGAATTCGAAAATGGTCTGCGAGAAACCGTCGATTGGTTTCTCGCCAATCGCACCGAGGCGACCAAACTTCCCGAATAAAACCGTGGCGAAAAGTCGGATACCGGTCACCAATGCGGTGGTCTCGACCAACGTCGGCTTGTTCATTTGGATGAACCTGGCCGGCTTCGATCGCACCTCGATTCATTTCGTGATCTCTCGCCAATTCTTGGACCAAGGCGAGTGGTATCGGCTGATCAGTTGCGGGTTCGTGCACTTCGGCGTCGTTCATGTGGCGATGAACATGTTGTTGGCTTTTCAACTCGGTCAGATGCTCGAGCTCGAATCGGGTTCGGTGCGCTTGTTTCTGCTTTATTTTTTTTCGCTACTGGGCGGATCGATCGGTGCCGTTCTGGTCAGCCCCGAGGCGATCACCGGCGGCGCTTCTGGCGCCGTTTTTGGTTTGATGGCCGCCGCAGTCATCGGTTTTCGTCGCCAGGGGGGCAACCCGATGCGCAGCGGTATCGGTTTGACTTTCGTGATCAATCTTTTGTTGACGCTGGCGATACCCGGTATTTCGATCGGCGGGCATTTCGGTGGCGCGATCGTCGGCGCGCTGGGTGGCCTGCTGCTGTATCGCGCAACACCCTTTTCTTAGATTGCTCGGCAACTCCGAAGAAAGGGTCTGATGCTCTCAACACTCGCACCTATCGTCGACATACCCCGGGCCCGGGTCGACCCGATCAACACGCTCACCGAGAAACTCGGCGTCTTCGCGCTGGCGCTTTGTCGCCCGTTGCGCGACGAGACGATCGCCCTGTGTCTCGACCACGACCAACACGGGGTGGGCTTGTTCGCCTTCACCTCCTCCAAACCGTTGACCGAACTCATCGACCGAATCATCGGTGCGGCGATCGACGTCGAGGCGACCGCGGCGATCTCGTTGCTAAGTTCACGCAGCGGTCGTGGGCGGGAAAACCGCGACGTCTCGCAGTTTTCCATGGCAAAAAATCGGTGTGCCGACGCCGGCTTGTGGCTTGATGAGTGGCTGTTGGTCGCCGCAGGCGACGTGTTCAAACTCGGCTAACTATGACAGCCGCAACCTGAACCGCACCCGCCCATTTTTGGCGTCAGTGCCGAGGGTGCGGATGCCGAAGGTGCAGGCGCCGAATCGCCACCCACAGAGGCAAACACCGAAAGCAGACGAACCGCGTTGTTGTGGCCCTGCGGGCAAACCGCGGGCTCGTTCGCCTGGGCCATCGATCGACGCTCTTCGAAGACTTGTTCGCACTCGCGGCATCGAAACTCGTAGGTCGGCACGACTGCATTCTACATAGCCATCGCCAACTATAGAGTTGAGTGTGCTTTCGGCGCAGATTAATTCGATCGAACCGATGCCGGGCACGACTTCGCTCGAGCAAGCCGAGCGCGACACACAGACCGGCAAGCCGCCGATGGCCCACATCGTAAAGACCGAAAAAAACGAGTCGGCGTCGGCCAAGGTGCTCGAGGCGCGTATCAACGGCACGCCGCTCGAGGCGCTGTGCGGCCACAAGTGGGTGCCGTCTCGCGACCCGCAAAAACTGCCGCTCTGCCAGGCGTGCAGAGAAATCTACGAAATGTATCGAGGGTTCAACGAAGGACTCAACGAACTGCCGGACGAATAACTTTCGATGCCCGAATTCTCCGCGCTCTCATCGTTCTTGATCGCCTCGTTCGCGTTGCTCGTGATTCCCGGCCCGGCGGTGATCTTCATTCTCAATCGCAGCGTCGCCGACGGTCGAACCATCGGTTTGAGCGCGGTGGCTGGCATCGAGTCGGGCACGCTGATGCACGTCTTGGCCGCCACCGTGGGTCTCTCGGCGGTGTTGGCCACCTCGGAGAAGGCATTCAACGCCGTCAAATATTTGGGCGCGTTCTATCTCATCTTCGTCGGGTTGCGCACACTGTCGCGCCGCCCCGCGGCGATCGACACGGCGACTGATTCGGCGGCCGGCTCACGCGGCGGTTCGATCACAAGCGGTCGCGCTTTCAGGCAGGGTTTCATCATCAACACGCTGAACCCCAAAGTCGCGCTTTTTTTCTTGTCCTTTTTGCCGCAGTTCATCGACCCGGAAAAGTCGTCGAATGCCCTGCAGTCTTTGACCCTCGGTCTGATTTTTGTGGCCTGCGGGTTTCTTACCGACAGCATTTACGCGCTCGTGGCGAGTTCGTTGCGAGATTCGCTGCTCAAAGGCAGGGCGTTGCCGTTCATTCAACGGTTCGTGGCCGGCGCCGTGTTCGTGTTGCTGGGTGTCTTGGCCGCTTCAGCGAAAGTTTCTTGAACCCGCGCCACGCGAATCTATTTTCAGTTCGCTCAGGTGTTCGGCGATGATGTTGATCACGCCTTGAGATGATTCGACTTTTCCGCGCACGACCAGAGCCGAGGCGTTGATTGCGGCGTGCCTGAACCGCCTGAAACAACCCCGTGAAACGACGATATTGATCAGGCCTGTTTCGTCTTCGAGGTTGAAAAATGTGACGCCCTTCGAAGTCGACGGGCGTTGACGATGGGTGACCAGCCCCCCGACGAATATGCGCGAACCATTTTCGATTTTCGGCAGCTCGTCGGCGGTGACGACGCCCAACTCGCTGAGTTGGGCGCGCACGAACCGAGTCGGGTGCCCGTCGATCGAAATGCCCATCGACCACAGATCGCAAATTGATTCTTCGATCGGCTGCATGCCGGGCAATTGGGGTGAGTCGCCGCCGGTGGTCACCCCGGCCAAACGATCGGGACGACTTTGGATCACCGCACCCGCCGACCACAACGCGTCCCGGCGAGACACCTCGAAGCATTGCGAATACGCCCCCGCGGTCGCCAACATCTCGATCTGCGCCAAACTGAGTCGCGGCACCCGACGAACCAGGTCTTCCATGCTCGAAAACGGTCGGGCTGTTTCGATCGCCTTGGCCAGATCGTCGCCGATGCCCCGCACGCCGGAGATGCCGAGACGCAGAGCCAGGCCACCCGTCGACTCGTTACATGGCTGCAAAGTTGCCGTGGCTTTCGAAGAGTTCAAATCCGGGCCCAGCACGACCACGCCGTGCCGACGCGCGTCTTGCACCAACGAGTGCGGCGACCAAAAACCCATCGGCTGAGAATTCAAAAGTGCCGCGTAGAACGCCGCGGGCTCGTGGTATTTGATCCATGAGGAGGCGTAGACGAGATAGGCGAAAGAAACCGAGTGGCTTTCGGGGAAACCGTAGTTGGCGAAGGCCCGCATCTTTTCGAAAATTTCGTCGGCCACCGCGCCGACGATTTGATTTCGGGCCATGCCGTCATAGAGCCGTTGGCGAAGCCGTTGCATGCGCAACCGCGAGCGCTTCGAACCCATGGCTTGACGCAATTCGTCGGCCTGGTTGGCGGTGAAACCGGCCAGATCGATCGCCATTTGCATCAGTTGCTCCTGGAACAACGGCACGCCGAGGGTTTTGCCCAGACTGTTTTCAAGCAACGGATGCAGGTAGGTGACGGGTTCTTGCCCGTTGCGCCGACGAATATATGGGTGCACCGAGCCGCCCTGAATCGGCCCGGGTCGAATCAGGGCGACTTCGACCACGAGGTCGTAGAACCTTCGGGGCTTGAGTCGCGGCAGGGTCGCCATTTGTGCGCGCGACTCGATTTGAAAAATACCGACGGTGTCGGCGCGACACAACATCGCATAGACCTCGTCTTGTTGCGGAATCGTGGCCAGATCGATTTGTTTGCCGCGAAACTCGGCGATCAAATCGACCGCGTTGTGCAGGGCCGAGAGCATGCCAAGCCCCAGAAGATCGAACTTGACCAGACCAATGGCGGCGCAATCGTCCTTGTCCCATTGAAGAACGCTGCGATCTTGCATGCGACCCCACTCGATCGGGCAAACTTCGCTGACCGGACGATCGCAAATCACCATGCCCCCCGAATGAATGCCCAGGTGCCGCGGGGCGTCGAGAACTTGTCGCGCGAGATCGACGACCTGGGTGGGTATCTCGTGCTGGGTGTTCTCGGGGTTCGACAGCGAACCGTGCATTTCGACTTGTTTGCTCCAGGCGTCTTGCTGGCCGGGGGCGAAACCCAGGGCCCGAGCCATGTCGCGAACCGCCGAACGCGAACGATACGTGATCACATTGGCCACTTGGGCGGCGTGATGCCGGTCGTAGCGATTGAACACGTATTGAATGACTTCTTCGCGCCGACCGCTCTCGATGTCGATGTCGATGTCGGGTGGCCCGTCGCGCTCTGCCGACAAAAATCGCTCGAACAACAGACCCAACGAAACGGCGTCGGCCTTGGTGATGTCCAGCGCGAAACACACCGCGCTGTTGGCCGCGCTTCCCCGCCCCTGACAAAAGATATTCGAGCGTTGGCAAAACTGGACGATGTCGAAGACGACCAAGAAGTAGCCGGCAAAACCAAGTTGCCCGATGATTTCTAGTTCGCGATCGATGGTTTTCCAGGCTCGAGAACGCAACGAAAGATCTTCGAGGTTGTCGACGGGTCGTGCGCCATATCTGCGCGCGGCGCCCTGCTCGACCAAGCGACGCAGATACGCAATCTCGTCGAGCCCATCGGGGCAATTGAACGGCGGAAGCTTCGGCGCCACGAGCGACAAGTCGAAGGCCGAAGACTCGGCGATCTCGACGGTCAACTCGACCACGCCCGGATAGCGGGCGAATCGGCGAAGTTGTTCTTTGCCGCTGCGAATGTATGCGCCCGGTGCGGGCGGCAACTGCGGATCGATCTCGTCGAGGCTGGCGCGTTGCCTGACGGCGGCCAACGCGACGGCGAGTCGATGTTCTCGCAACGACGCGTAGCTCACGTCGTTGGTGGCGACGCATCGCAGGCCGTGTCGCATCGCCAACTGCACGAGTGCGTCGTTGCGCGTCGAGTCGAGCGGATCACCGTGGTCGCAGAGTTCGACCAAGACCCGATCGCGACCGAACTCGGCGACCAGTTTGCCCAATCTGCGCGACGCGGCATCGGGCCCGTATCGCTCGAGGGCCTGATTGACCAAGCCCGTGCTCGCGCCCGTCAAAACCCAGCAGGTGTCGCCCACCGTTTCGGCGACTTTCGCCGTTTCAAAAACGGGTGCCGACTTCGAGCCCGCCAACTGACCGAGCGTGATCGCTCGCGCCAGTCGCGAATAACCGGCGGGGCCGTCGGCGATCAGAACGATTTGGGCGTCATTGTCGACGACGCAACCCGACTCGGCGCGAACCGACTCGGCGCAACTCAACTCGACGCCGAACAAAGTCGGCAGATTGAACGAACGAGCCGCTTGGGCGAATTTGACGACACCGTAAAAGCCGTTGCGATCGGTGATCGCCAACGCGCTCAGATTGTTGCGTACGGCAGATTCGACCAATTGCTCGGGGTGGGACGCCCCGTAGAGAAACGAGAAATTCGAGCGACAGTGCAGTTCGGCATAGTCACCCATCCCGCTTATCGTAGCGAACATATGTTCGCCCAAGACCTTGGGCGACGCGAATCGCACCGCGGGCGCCGTCTTCCGACACGCGCAATGCATCCTCGAAACCGAACCATTTGACCCGCCGGCTCTCGCCGACCGCCGGGGTGAAAATCTCGTTGTCGGCCCACAACAAAAACCGAACATCCAAATGGGTGTGCCCGCGCGGGCCCGGGTGCACATCTAAATGGATGAACTTCGCCCCGCTCGCCGACGAATCGTCGAAACCGAAATGGACCAGATTCAGACCCGTCTCTTCTCTGGCTTCGCGCATCGCCGCATCTTGGATTGTTTCACCCGGGTCGATGTGCCCGCCGGGCTGCAACCACATGTTCAAGCGTTTGTGCAAATGCAAAACGACACCGGGTTTGCCGATGACGATCGCCGACGCCGTGACATGGGTCGAATCGCTGTGTTCGTCGAATGGCGCGCGCAACTTTGGCGCGAGTTCACAAAATTTTTTGATCGACTCGCGTTCACGATCGTCGATCGGTTCGTGATCGGCGAGTTCTGCGCCAAATTTTCGGACAAATTCGAGACCAAAGTCGCCGACCACGAGGCAACGATAGTTGTCTGACTAGCCGTAGATCGCGACGATGCTCCATTGACCGTGTTCGAGTGCGACCAACATCGCCTGAACTTCAGACGACTCGGCAACAGAGCCGTCGGGCGGTGACGCGCTCTTTTCGACGACCAACTGCAGTCGCACCAAGCGTCTAGAGCGGGCGATGTCCCACCATTTCTCTTCGATCGGCCACGGCCCGGCCCAAGAGACAATTTTGTGTTTTGTTCGACCCATCAACAGATACGCCGGCTCGGCGCTCAGTTCATGGCGGGCGCTGACCCCCAACAGATTTTGATTTTTGTCGACGACCCGAACCTCTGGCGGGTCGGCGAACACGACGCCGGGCGACGGCGTGGGCAACGAACCGCGCCAAGATTTTGGTCGTTGCGGCGATTGTGCGAGAAATTTCTTTTGTTGCGTCGCGACCTGCTCTGAATGCGCGCCTTGGGAATGAAGAACCGAAACAAATTGATAGGCGTCTTGCAGATCGCGACCACCCTGCCACTTGACGACTTGAACCGAGTTCGAGCCCAACAACTCGGTCAGACGCCCCACTGCCTGGGCGGCGGTCTCGTCAGATTGCGTGGCCCCGCCCCACAACTTGAGTTGACGCGCCGTGTCGGTGCGCACTTCGTCGGCGACCAATTGCAGACCAGATATCGGGGCCTTGATCTGCCAACTTTCAATCTGCCATTTCGCGCTTTCGACAATCGAAGCCGTCGTCAAACCCTGGGGTCGATACCACAGGCGTTCGCAACGCTCGCCCGTTTCGCTGGCGAACACGAGGATCAATCGCACGCAGATCGCGCCGTGCTCGGCAAAATAACGGCTGAGTTCATCGGCCATCGTCTGCACGTTGTTCAACAAGGTTTGTCGGTCGACGATCGGCTCTTCGAACGCTCTCGAGCAAAGTTGCTCTGGGGGCGGGGCGACGACGGCCAGAGGGTGCTGCTCGTCACCGCGGGCGAGCCGGTGCAACTCGACACCCAACTCACCGAATCTGCCGGCCAAAACCGACTCACCGAGTTTGCAGACGTCTTGAAGCAGGTTCAGACCAAGCCGTTCGAGCAATGAAATAGTTTCGCGATCGATGCCGGCGAATTCGCCCAAAACCCTGACAGATTGCCCGGCCAGCCACGGTTTTGTTCGCTCGGGCTCGACCAAAAAAGGTGTCTGCGTCTGGGCGCTGATGTGCGCCGAAATGTGGGCGGCCAAACGACCGTCGGCGACACCCACGCCAAATTGCGAATCGGTCATTATCGACGAGCGCAAGGTCTGCATCAGTTTTTCGGCCATCGGCGCGTCGCCGCCGAAATACCTTGACGGGCCGCGCGCGGCAAAAACAATAACGCCGGGCTCGCCGACCTCAATCAACGGAACGATTTCGCTGACCGCCTGCACGACTGTGTTGAACGCGCGCCGATCGCGATCGGGCTGAAAACTCGAGATCTCGATATCGGGACAAAGCGCCTGGGCCTGACGGCGTCGCATGCCCACCTCGACGCCGAACTTTTTGGCCTGCACCGAACGCGAGACGACTCGTTGCGAATGCACGACGGCGCACGCGCTGTTGTTCGTTTTTGCCGCCACGACCGCCGGCCAGTCGAGGCAGCGCAAAACCGCCAGGCGTTTTGGCGCGAGCAACTCAGTGACTGCAGGTGAGCAGGTGCCGTTGTTCGCGCGCGACTCGGCGACCGCTGACCTTGATCTCGATCTGACGATGTTGCAAAAACCCGGCGCCGTTGTTGGTGCCGCTCCAGTTTTTGGTTTTGGTGTCCAGAAGCAAATCGGCGCAAAACGGATGCGAGTTGTTGGCGAAACTATTTTGCGACAACACCGCCGTGTCGACGATGATCATCACCGATCGGCGCGACGCCAAACGCGCCTGCACCCGTCTGGCGTCGGCGATCGAAAGTCGTTCTGGCACGGCGACGATCAACAAGTCGAAACCATCGATCGCCGCGGCGACGGTGGTCGACCAATCGCGCGAGGCTTCGGGCGGGTGCACGAACACCACGCGCTCGAGGGCGATGCCGTGTTCGACTGCGCACGAGATGCCGAGATGCTCGACACCAACCACCCCCAACCATGAACCCTGTTGCGACGCCCGTGCACAAAGTGAAAGCGCCAATGAAATCGCGGCGTCACCACAACAGCGCACGATGCGTCCGCGAACGAGGCCCGATTCGGGCAGAACCGAGCGAACCTCGTCAGATACGGCGAAGTTCGCGAGAACCTGTTTTTCGAAAACCGAATGTTTGACGGCGAGGGCTTTGGGCACCGATAACTTCATGCCTGCACTGTAGCGAACATATGTTCGCTACAGTGCAGGAGTTGCTTGGATTCGGCTCTTTTTCGCGCGGCTATTTCGACTGAGCCTTGCTTCGCGCGGCTATTTCGACTGAGCCTTGCTTCGCGCGGCTATTTCGACTGAGCCTTGCTTCGCGCGGCTCTGCTTCTCTCCAACAAATGGGCCGGAACCCGTTTCGCGGCGGCACTAAGTTCTGGCGCCCCGTCACCTGTCGCCGTCGCCGCACCATCGGTCGCGGGTGCCGCGGCGGCAACTCGGGCCATCAACTCTTCGGCCGTCGGGGGTTTCATCCCCGGCTTCCAATATTGGTGCAGGTCGGTGACGATCTTGGCCAGATCACCGTCGCGCGAACCGGGCACGAGATCGATCGTGACGATGTTGGCGAACACATGCACACCCAGCACCGCCCCGCTATCGAACAGTCGACGCGCCAATTCGGCCGCCGGTCGAGGCCCCACGGCCTGGCTGGCACTGGTGAATTTTTCGTGGCCCTGCCCGGTGAGCGTGCGATTCAGTTCGAAACGAATTCGTCCCGCCACCCCGGCTTGACTTTGTTTGACATCGACGGGCTGACCCACCCGAGGCAGGCTAGTCAAAACTCGGCTGGGTCGCACGTTTTTGGATACGGTTAGTCGGCATGGCGGGCGACACCCAGATCACGATCGAACAATTCACGGCCGAGGCCCACAAATTCTTGGCGGCCAACGCCGAACCGCGCGAATCGAAGAAAGCCTTCGTCTGGGGGGAGGGCTCCGACAATGTTTCGATGTTCGAGGAGCGCTCGAAAGAGGCCGAACAAGAAGTGGTGAGCCGAGCCAAGCAGTGGCGCCGGCAAAAGTTCGACGCGGGCTTCGGGTGGATTTCGGGGCCCGAACAATATGGCGGCCGCGGTCTGTCCAATGAATATGAAAAGGCCTACAGCCGGGCCGAGGCGCAGTACAAGACCGCCAACCAGACGATTTTCCAGATCGGTTTGGGCATGGTCGCCCCGACGATTCTGGCCCACGCCAGCGACATGGCGCGCGAAAAGTTTTTGCGGGCGATGTGGCGCGCCGACATCGTGGCGTGTCAGTTGTTTTCAGAGCCCGGTGCGGGCAGCGATCTCGCGTCGCTTCAAACCAAAGCCGAGCGCGACGGCGGTGAGTGGGTGATCAGCGGACAAAAAGTCTGGACATCCGGCGCGCAATTCAGCGACATCGGCGAGATTATTTGTCGCACCGATCCGAGTTTGCCGAAGCACAAAGGTCTCACCGGTTTCATCGTCGACATGCACGCTCCCGGTGTCGAGATTCGTCCGTTGCGTCAGATGACCGGTGGCGCGAATTTCAACGAGGTGTTCTTCAACGAGGTGCGAGTGCCCGATAGCTACCGACTTGGCGAGGTCAACAACGGTTGGGGTGTCGCGCTCACGACGCTGATGAACGAGCGCGCGGCGATCGGCACCGCGGGCGGCGGCGAAACCTCGATGTTCACCAGAATCCAGGCGATGGTGCAACACTTCGGGTTGACCGACGATCCGATCGTGCGCGAAAAGATGGCCGACCTGTTTATTCGCACCAAAGTTGCGGGTTACAACAACCAACGCGCGATGGACAAGATTCGCGCCGGCCAGACGCCCGGCCCCGAGATGTCGATCGCCAAGATGGCGCTGGTCGACAACCAAAGACGAATGAACGATTTTCTGTGTCTCGTGCTCGGCAGCAAAATTCAGGCCGACACCGGCGAGTGGGGCACATTCGCCTGGAGCCAGTTGGTGCTCGGCGCGCCCGGCATGCGGATCGCCGGTGGTTCAGACGAGGTGATGCGCAACATCGTCGGTGAGCGCGTGCTCGGCCTGCCCAAAGATGTCGGCATCGACTCAAAGTCGCCGTTTCGCGACCTCAAAGTCGGCACCCAAAAAGACTGACC
>VFZD01000004.1 GCA_016871295.1 Actinomycetota bacterium
TGTTCGAAGATCTTGACCCGCGGTGATACATCACCAATGCGTTCGCATGCGCCTGACTGAACCCGTGGTTTTCGCGCAAAAAAGCGATTTGCTCTTGATATTTGTCGGTGTTCAGATCTTTTAGTCGCTTCAGCCATGCTGCGGCTTTTTCGCCGTGCTTCTTCTCGATCGCCGCAAAGTGCTTGCTCCGGTCAGAACTTGTATCAGCCATCAGAAAAGACTAATTGTCGTGCTATCTGTTTTTGGTTTGGAATATAGTGAGACAGCAATGAATCTTTGGCGTCAAATAAGACCATTGGCGCTGCGTATCTACTATCTGTTCGCCGACGGACCTAGAGCCTTTGAGGCGGCCGAAAATTCGGTGGCTGATCTAAGCAGTGAGTTTTCAGCGCTCTTTTTTCAGCACTCGGGGCGCGTGTGCGATAAGTGGCATCACTATTTGCCGGTTTATGACAGGCTTTTTGGCCCTTTTCGTTCGGCAAGCAAAGAAGGAGCGCCAATTCGGTTCTTGGAGATTGGGGTTTGGCGCGGGGGGTCGTTAGAGATTTGGCGAAAGTTTTTTGGTGGCTCGGCCGTTATTCATGGCATTGATCGCGATGAGAGTTGTGCAGCGCTGAACACAAGTGATCTGCCTGTACACATTGGTTCTCAAACCGACCAAGATTTTCTCGCAAATGTCGTGAATCAAATGGAAGGTCTCGACATTGTGCTTGATGACGGCAGCCATCGTGCCCGCGATCAGAGGAAAACTTTCGATGTCCTGTTTCCTTTGCTTTCTGACGGCGGATTGTATGTGATCGAAGATACGCACACTTCATATTGGTGGTCTTATGGAGGTGGTTTTCGAAAACCAGGAACTGCAATTGAAATGGCAAAGTCGCTAGTCGATGGCATGCACAGCTGGTATCACCGATTTCCCGTCAAGAGAAAAATGTGGGCAAAAACCGATGTAAATGCTGTTCACTTTTTTGATTCGATCATTGCAATCGAGAAGAAACGACGCATACCACCGGTTCGAAGCAATCGCGGTGTTGATCCATTTGGCGCCTAAGATTACGACGCGAGAGAGCCTGAGAAAACCTGCCAGGCGAGAAGCGATTTAGCGACGAGGCTGAGAATGATGTAGGCCCGCTCGCCGTGCAGGTAGTTCGCCCACTTGCCTTGTGCCTTGTACTGCTTGTATTGCACGATCGCGAAACAATTGAACATTATGAACAGTGAGACGACGATTCCGTAGACGAAACCCGGGGTTGTCGATTCGGCCGGTCCTTTCGGCGAAAGAATGTTGACCACGGTTGCGAGCCACGGCACGATGCCGGCGATGCATCCGAACCAAAACGGCAGCAGGTCGCCGTCACCGGGTGTCGTATATTTTTCTTGCAGCCAGCCAAACAAGATCATGCTGACATTGACGCCGGCGACACCCATGAGCGCGATGTAATCGGCGGTGCCGTTGAGTTGCAGAATGACGATGATCATGATCGTCGACGACATCGAATATTCGACCCATCTGAAGACATTGATATGGTTCTTCAACCCGGTCGTGTATTTGCCGAACATCGACGGCGAAACGATGAAGAAGTGGAAAAAGGCCGAGAGCGCCAAAAACGCCGCGACCATGTAGCCAATTTTCAAATTGAACAGGTTGATCGGATCAGAAAAGTTGCCCGTGCCCGGGGCCTCGGTCAAATAGATCGCATTCACCGGGAGTTTTGCGTCGTTGGCGAGAAACAAGATCGCGAGAAGCGAAACAAGGTGCAGCACGCCCGCGATCAGATTCAGGCGCTTGACTTTGCCGACTTCAGGGTCGAAAGTGAGGTTCATCGTGTTCTCCAAACCAATAGAAATTCAGTGAAAACTTCACACTATTACATTTGCAGTTAGCGTAAGTGCAATGTTCTCCGACAAATTGTTTCTAGTTGACGCTGATTATCCGTTGATTCATACGCGTCAATATCAAGTGCAGGCTTTCCGCATGTCAGCCGAGCGGTTCTTGTTGCGCGGGGCGGTCGTCGATGAAAAACCGGCGGGTCTGTATATCGAGAACGATCCAGATCCGATTTGGATGCACCACATGATCATCGAACTCGAGATCGTTTATCCGTCGTTCTTGATCGAGAAGGCGAGCGTCGAGTTCAAAAATCACCCGCATCTGGGCTGCACCGAGATCACCGATGACTACAAGAAACTCGAGGGCATGTCGATCGCCCGGGGTTTCAACGCCAAAGTTCGCGAACTGTTCGGCAGTTCGCGCGGTTGCACGCATATCGGGGCGTTGCTTGCGGCGATGGCCCCCGCGGCGATTCAAACGGGCTGGTCGATGCGGGTCGGTACCGCGGCGGCGGGCGAAGACTCGGCGAAATCGTCACAAGATCTGCAGGAGCAGCGGGTCAAGCAATTCGCGTCGACGATCAACACCTGCCACATGTGGGATGAAAACGGCGAGCTCGTCGCCAAGGTTCGCGCCGGTGAAGAAGTCGAAATGCCGATGCCCATCGTGCGCCGCTTGCGCGATCTCGGCCGCGACGAAACCGACTGGCTCGTCAGCCGCGACTAGCCGATTGTGCCTAGCGCCTGGTGGCGCGAATGGTCAGTCGCAGCGGCGTTGCCGCAGCCAATTGGATGGGTGAGCATTCATACCCCGAGTTTTTCGGCGAAGAAGTCGAGAATAATTTCGGCGCGTTGCACGCGATGCAGTGGTGAGCCTGATCGCGACAATTCGTGGGTCTCACCGGGGAACCGATAAAAAGTCACATCTTTTTTCAACAGCCTCAGCGCCATGAACAACTCTTCCGCTTGGTTGATCGGGCATCGCAAATCGTCTTCACTATGAATTATCAGCATCGGCACATTGATGTTTCGCACATGGCGAATCGGCGACATGAGCATATATTCGGCCTCGTCCTCCAAGTGATTCGGCCCGTGCTCGACGCGAAACACAGTGCCGATGTCGCTCGTCCACTCCTCAGACAACATGTTGTTCACCGCGCGCTCGCTGCAAATCGCGCCGAATCTCTCGCCGTGGCAACCAGCCAACATCGTCGCCATGTATCCGCCGTAACTACCTCCGAGCATTCCGACCCGCTTGGCGTCGATGAACGGATACTTCGCCAGCGTGCCGTCGAGCACCGCGAGAACATCTTTGACATCGGCGTCGCCCCAGCCAGTGCCGGGGGCAACCGGGTGTTTGCGACCGAGAATCGCCTGACCCCAGGCCTGCTCGCGACCGCTCGAACCGCGCGGGTTGCTCATCACGACGACGAATCCCGCGGCGGCCTGCATCTGTGCTTCGTCAAAATATGTTTCGCCATATTGCGTGTGCGGTCCGCCGTGCACATTCAGCAACATCGGATATTTCCTTTTCGAGTTAAAGCCGCGCGGCTTCATCATCCACGTGTCGATTTCGGCCGGGCCACCCGAGTAAGTTGAACCGCACTTCACGACGAAGTGTTCCCACTTTTGTGGCGGCGACTGTGCGACGAGCGCCGCGCTCAGATTGCTGAGTCGCTTCTCGCCCGAGCGTTGAAGCACGAACAACTCGGTGAGTTGATCAACTTCACTGGCGACAAAAGCGATCGTCGAGTTCGACTTTCCCGACACCGCGCTGAACGATTTGACGACTCTTTTTCCTTTTGTCAACCATCTCGGTGCGGCCTTGCCGCGCGCGTCGACGCGCACGACATGCGCGGTACCCCGATTTTCGGCATAGGCCACGAGCGTGTTGTTGTCCGTCCAGATCGGGGCGACGGCGCCCGAAGTCGGCGAAAAAGTGCGGTCGAGGCGGCGCGAAACCCACTGGCGTTTCTTCGTCCGAATCTCGAGCACACCGATGTGATCGTTTTGCGGCGATGTAAGCGGATCATCTGAGCCGACGAACGCCACCCGTGTTCCGTTGGGTGAAACGCTTGGCGCATAGTAAACGCCCTTTTGATTCGTGAGCGTCGTGATTTCGCCGTCGAGCGTGACGAGATGCAGGTCGGTGGCGAGATCCTCATCCCAAGTGGCGTGCAGCGCACCACTTGTGACGACACCCGAAGAGTCGGCGAGCCACGATGGCCCCGAGTGCTCGTGCTTTCCTGGTGTCAGGTTGCGCGGGGCCGCCGTACCGTCGCTCGGCACTATATATACGTGTTGCGGGCGATCGAAGACGAAGTCTTCACCGTTCAAACGCGTGAAAAAAGTCTCGATCTTGCGCGGCGACATCCACGACTCGTCGTCTTTGGTGTAGCGCTCGTCCTGTGTGCGCGAGGTGAACGCGATCAACTTGCCGTTGGGCGACCAGCGCACGTTGCCGATGCCGTCGGGCATGGTCGCGATCGTGCGAATCTCGCCGCTCGATCCGATTGGCATGACATGAAGCGTTGTTTCGCCTTTCTTTTCGCTACGGCCCGAGGTGAAGGCCAGCCACGAACCGTCGGGTGACCAACTTGGATTTCCGTCACGCTTTTCACCAGCGGTCAGCGGGCGTGATGGTTGTTTGCCAGAGGTCCGGGCCAACCAAACCTGCGAACGATACTTGTTGGCCTTGAAATCAATACGGGTGACTACATAGGCGATTTGAGACCCGTCGGGTGAAACCGTCGGCGACGACGCACCGATCTGATTTTCAATTATCTTCTCGGCAATTTGACGATGCTTCGATGTCTGTTCTTCTTCGCTTTTCATCTAGACGACTTTAATCAGCCGAAACAGTTGACCTACAGTTGCGCGATATGAACTCGCGCGTTGGTGCGTGGCTGAGCCAAATGACGCTCGAGGAGAAATGTCGATTGCTGGGCGGGGCGTCGTCGTGGCGCACCCATGCGATCGCACGACTTGGTATTCCCGAGATCAAGATGTCCGACGGCCCAAATGGGGTGCGCGGCGAATCGCTGGGACCGGATCGCACGCCGGGTTTAAATATTCCGACATCCATCGTCATCGGCGCGTCGTGGGACATCAGCCTGGCCAACCAACTCGGCGTGTTGCTTGGTCGCGAGGCGCGGCGCAAGGCCGTGCATGTGGTGCTCGCACCGACGGTGAACCTGCATCGCACGCCGATCGGTGGTCGAACCTTCGAGTGTCTGAGCGAAGACCCCGAACTTTCGGCGCGCATCGCCACGGCGATCGTGCTCGGCGTGCAATCGCAAGAGGTCGCCGTGACGGTGAAACACTTCGCCGGCAACGACACCGAGGTTGACCGCATGACGGTCGACGCCCAAATCGATGAAACCACCTTGCGCGAGTTTTATTTGCGCCCGTTCGAGGCGACGGTGATCGACGCCGGCGCCTGGGGAGTCATGAGCAGTTACAACAAACTGAACGGCGCGCACGCCGCGAACAACAAAGAACTTTTGCACCAAATTTTGCGCACCGACTGGGGCTTCAACGGATTCGTGGTTTCCGACTGGTTCGGTGCCCACGACACCGTCACCTCGTTGCAAGCCGGCCTCGATATCCCGATGCCAGGACCAAAAACCATCTACGGCAAATATCTCTTGCAGGCCGTGCAAGAGAAACGAGTTACTGAAGACGAGATCGACGAACGGGTTGCGACGGTGTTGCGGTTGATCGAGCGCACCCGCGCCGACGAACGACCCGCATCAAACACCGAACAAACCGTCGACGACGCGAGCGAGCGGGCGATCGTCCGCGCGGCGGCGGCGGCGGGCACGGTTCTTGCGCGCAACGAGAAAAAGGCCCTGCCAATTCGACCCGACTCGGTGCGCAAGATCGCCGTGCTTGGCCCGAACGCAAAATCAACCCGAACCCAGGGTGGTGGCTCATCGAGCATGCAGGCGATCGAGACGAGCACGATTCTTCACGGTCTAGAAGATCGATTCGGTAAATCAAAGATCGAATGGCGACGGGGCACTTCGATCGACAAGTTGGCCCCGATACTCGATGCCGACCAGATGCGCACAGCAGAGGGCACGCCCGGTTGGCGCGTCGACTACTACGACCGCGACGAAACCGCGGGCGAACCGCGTCGCCGCGAGATCACATTGCGTTCGGCGCTCTCGTTTTTCGGCGCCGCCCCGCCCGGCGTCAACGCATACAACTTCACGATCGTGGTTTCGGGTGAGTTCATCCCAGAGACCGACGGCATCCATGATGTTTCGCTAGTGATCACGGGTATGGGCTCGCTCAGCGTCAACGGCGAAACCATCGTCGACGATCCGCTCGGTCTGCTGCCGCGCGGTCGCGAATATTTCGGTTTCGGCAGCCAAGAGCAGGTGCACGGCATTCCGATGCGACGCGGAGTTCCCGTGAAATTCGAAGCGCGCATGCGCACTCGCGCCGGCTTCAGCGCGCTGCGGATCGGTGTGCGCGCACCAGAAGATCCGCACGAGTTTGAAGCCGCCGTGCAACTCGCGGCGCAGAGCGATGTCGCCGTCGTCGTCGTCGGCACCAACGACGAGTGGGAGACCGAGGGTCACGATCGCGACACGATCGCATTACCTGGTCATCAAGACGAACTGGTCTCGCGAGTCGCCGCGGCAAACTCGCGCACCATCGTCGTTGTCAATGCGGGCGCGCCGGTCGCGATGCCGTGGTTCGACGAGGTGAGTGCGGTGCTGATCGGTTTCTTTGGCGGAATGGAGATGGGCCGCGCCATCGCCGAAATCATCAGTGGCGACACCGACCCCGGTGGCCGCCTGCCGCTCGTGTACCCGAAACGCCTCGAAGATTCGCCGGCGATGCGCGATTATGCGCCGGTCGATGGCGTGCAGCGATACACCGAGGGCGAGTGGTTCGGTTGGCGCGGTCAGGCGCGCAATGGCGTCCAACCGCTGATCCCATTCGGGCACGGATTGAGTTACGGCGAGGCGATGTGGGGCGCACCACAAGTTCGAGTCGAAGCCTCGTGGCCACGCTGCACCGTGACCGTGCCGGTGAGTTGCGTGTCATCGCGTGCGGTAACAGCGGTCGTGCAGTGCTACGCGCGACCGGTTGGCGACACCAACCCGCCGCGACTGGCGGGGTGGACGAAGCATGTGATTGCTGCGGGCTCGCACCGCGATTTTGTCGTTGACGTGCCGTGGACCGCCTTCCGACGATGGAATCCCGCCAAGCGCGCGTGGCGCATTTCTGGTGGCAAATGGGAAATTCTCGTCGCCGCTTCGAGCCTCGATGTGCGAGCGACGGTCATCGTCGAGATCGACGAATGCGAATCGGCCCCTTCGCGCGGCTCGGATCAACCACCATTCCGCCCTGCGTAATTTCAACTAAACCGCGCGCCACCAATCTTCGCGCCGCCATTCGCGCCGACTCCATCAAGGTCTGCCACTTTTCACCGCCGACATGCCGTGCCGCCTCGGACGGGCAGATTGACGCGTCGCGGGCACGCGCGGCGAGCAGTGCAAGCATCGCGGTTTCGAGCGCCGTGTCTTCGGCGGTCAACCGTGCAGTGCGACAACTGTCCGAACAATATTTGACGGTTTCCCAATTGCGTGCCCACTTCGTCCGCCACTGCATCGTGCGCCCGCAGCGCGCACAAGTTTTTTCGGCTCGCTCAACCACGAGCGACTCAACCTTGTGTTGAGTTGAGTCCCTCGAGCAGGGTGTTCCAACCGAGGGTCGCGCATTTGATGCGCACGGGAAACTTGACCACGCCACCCAGCGCCTCGATATCGCCAAGTTTGATCGACTCGTCGACGGCGCCGTCGTCATCCGAAAGCGTCATCATGTGTTTGAACCGGCGCACCAGCGCCCGAACTTCGTCGACCGGTCTGCCCTTGATCGCCACGGTCATCATCGATGTCGAACTCTGGCTGATCGAGCAACCCTGGCCCGAGAATTTGACATCGCGAACCACGCCGTCGGCGATATCCAAGAAGATTCGAATATCATCGCCGCACAGCGGGTTGTTGCCTTCGGTGCAGACGGCGGGCGGCGGCAATTCGCCACGGTTGCGCGGCGTTCGATAGTGATCGAGAATTATTTCTCGGTAGAGATCTTCGACTCCCGGCATTATGGCTCTTTCAAATCCAGTAGTTAGAAGATATCCGAGGCCGAGTCGAGCGCGTTGGCCAAAGCGTCGGCATCGGCTTTCGTGTTGTAGAGATAAAAACTGGCTCGCGTGGTCGCGTTCGCGCCGATGATTTTCATCAGCGGCTTGGCGCAGTGATGGCCCGCGCGCACGCAAACATTGGTCTGATCGAGTATCTGGCTCAAGTCGTGCGGGTGAATGCCCCGAAACGCAAAACTGAAGGTCGCCCCGCGCAACTCGGGATTGCGCGGACCATGAATCGTGATCTCATCGCCGAATCTGCTGGTCAGGTTTTCGAGGACATAACTCGACATCTCGACCTCGTGACGACGAACATTCGCCATGCCGATCCCGCTCAAATAGTCGACCGCCGCACCCAAACCGACGACCTCGGTAATCGGTGGTGTGCCGGCCTCGAATTTGGCGGGTAGTTCGGCGCATTTGAAACCGTCGAGACGAACCTCCGAAATCATGTTGCCGCCCCCCAAAAATGGTGGTATCGCTTCGAGCAATTCCTCTCGACCCCACAGCACACCGACGCCCGACGGCCCGCACATTTTGTGGCTGGAGAACATCGTGAAGTCGGCACCCCACGCTTGCACATTGGTTGGGGTGTGCGGCACCGACTGACAAGCGTCGACGATCGCCAACGCGCCGACCGCATGCGCCGCCGCACAGAGTTTTTCAACGGGATTAATCGTGCCCAGCACATTCGACATCGAAGTGAACGAAAATACTTTCGCTCCGGCGAGCAGGCTCGCCAATGAACTCAGGTCGAGTTGAAAGTCGGCGGTCAGTGGCACCCAGCGCAACTCGATGCCGATCTCTTGTTGCAACATCTGCCACGGCACGATGTTGGCGTGGTGCTCCATGTGGGTGAGCACGACGACATCGCCGCGCTTCAAATTGGTTCGCCCCCACGAGTAGGCGATCAGATTCAGCGCCTCGGTCGCGTTTTTCGTGAACACGATCTCGCGCGAACTCTTGGCGTTGATGAACTTCGCCACCTTGGTGCGGGCGGCCTCATATCTTTCGGTCGCTTCCGCGGCCAGCGAATAGGCGCTGCGATTGATCGGCGCATAGCCCTCGCGCATGAAAGCGGTCATCGCGTCGATCACCACTTCGGGTTTTTGCGAGGTGTTCGCGCTGTCGAGATAGACCACCGGTTTGCCGTTGATGCTGCTCGTCACGACGGGAAAATCGCGTCGAATCTTCTCGGCGTCGAGGTTCGTGTTTGCTCCCGCCATTCTCATCCCGCTTTTCGAAACGCTTCGTAACCGTTGCGTTCCAGTTCGGTTGCGAGTTCCATGCCGCCCGATTTGACGATTCGGCCGTCGATCAAAATGTGCACGAAATCGGGCTTGACTTCGTCGAGCAACCGCTGATAGTGGGTGATCAGCACGATGCCCAAGTCGGGGCGGTCTGAACGAACTTCGCGAATACCCTGGGCGACGATTCGCAGCGCGTCGATGTCGAGACCCGAGTCGGTCTCGTCGAGAATCGCCAGTTCGGGCTCGAGGATCGCCATCTGCATGATCTCGTTGCGCTTTTTTTCGCCGCCCGAGAAACCTTCGTTCAAATATCTGTCGACGAACGACGAGTCCATGCCGAGGCGCTTCATCCAATCAATGATTGACAAACGCAGTTCGAGCACCGACAGGTCGATGCCTTTGCGCGCCGAGAGCGCCTGGCGCAGAAACTGAATCACCGAAACACCGGCGATCTCCTGCGGATACTGGAAGGCCAGAAAAATTCCCGCTTTCGCCCGAACCTCGGGCGGCCACAACGAAATATCCTCACCCTTGTAATAGACGCGTCCGCAGGTGACCTCATATTCAGGTGAGCCGAGAAGGGTCGTGGCCAGAGTTGATTTTCCCGAGCCGTTCGGCCCCATGATCGCGTGCACCTCACCTTTATCCACGGTGAGGCTCACCCCGCGCAGAATTGGGCCGTCGGTCTCGGTGGGTTTGGCGTGCAAATTTTCGATGCGAAACAGTTCGCTCACTCAACTGATTGTAATTGCGAACGCCGTAATTTGCACTATGGCCGTAGTGGAAATCACCGTGTCACCATCCGCGCGCGACCCACGACGCCAGTTGCGGTCGCTCGGCACCGATCGTCGTGTCCAAACCGTGACCCGGTAGGACAATTGTCTCAGCAGCAAAAGTAAACAACTTGTTGTCGATCGAATCGATGATCGTTGCGAAGTCGCCACCCTCAAGTTTCGTGTTGCCCGGCCCGCCGGGAAACAAGGTATCGCCAGTGAACAGCAACGGTGTGTCGACGACGTGAAACGAAATCGACCCCGCCGTGTGCCCCGGGTTGTGAATCGCCCGCAATCGCAGGTCGCCGATTTCGATGATCTCGGCATCGTCGATGAAAACGTCGTAACCCACTTCTTTGAGTCGGGGAGCGTCGGCTGCCGTGACGGCGACCTCGTAACCCGCCTCGCGCATCGCGGGCACCGCTTGAATGTGATCCCAGTGTCCGTGTGTTTCGAGCACGCGTCGTACACCGAGGCGCTTGCAAAGTTGCAGAAGTTGTTCGTGCTCATTGGCCGCATCGATCAACACGCCGTCGCCCGTTCGTCGACATCGCACGATGAAAACATTGTTGTCGAACGGCCCGACCACGACTTTGTGCACTTCGACATTGGCGTCCTTCCAATGCAAAGTGGCGTCACCAGGTGCGGGCGCACCCGAGTTCTCGACCCCGCCCGATTTCGCCTCGTCAGCCGTCATACATATCAAGTATCTCAGCCGCAAACTCGGATGCCCCCGATTGGCGAAAATCACCCCGTCGCTGGCAAGATATATGCATGAACTTTGCCTTCACCGAAGAACAAGAAGAGCTCCGCAAAACGGTTCGCGCATTTCTCGATGCCAAGTCGCCCGAGACCGCCGTGCGCGAGCAGATGGAGACCGTGAACGGCTTCGACCCCGCGGTTTGGTCGCAAATGGGCTCGCAAATGGGCCTGATGGGCATTCACATTCCAGAAGAGTACGGGGGCATGGGTTTCAGTTACATCGAACTCGGCGTCGTGCTCGAAGAAATGGGTCGATCGTTGCTGTGCGCGCCATATTTTTCGACCGTCGTTCTCGCGGCCAACACGTTGTTGCAGTCGGGCGACGACGCGGCGAAGAAAAAATATCTGCCAGGCATCGCCGCCGGTGAACTCACGGCAACGGTCGCTTCGGTCGAGGCCTCCGGCAAGTGGGACGAATCGGGCATCACGATGCAGGCCAAAGGCTCGGGTTCGAGTTTCACCTTGTCCGGCACGAAGATGTTCGTGCTCGACGGTCACACCGCGTCGTTGATCATCGTCGCGGCCCGCACCAAGAATGGCGTCTCACTTTTCGCCGTCGACGGCAACGCCAAAGGTCTGACCCGCACCGCACTTTCGACGATGGATCAAACCCGCAAACAAGCCAAACTCGAGTTCGCCGATGTTCCGGCGACGCTCATCGGCGCCGAGGGCAAAGGCTGGGAAGTTCTCACCCGAGTCAACGACCTCACCGCCGTCGCCCTGGCCGCCGAGCAGGTTGGCGGGGCCCAAAAAGTTCTCGACATGGCCGTCGAATATGCGAAGGTCCGCGTCCAGTTCGGTCGACCGATCGGTTCGTTTCAGGCGATCAAGCACAAGTGCGCCGACATGTTGCTCGAAGTCGAGTCGGCGAAGTCCGCCGCCTACTACGGCATGTGGTGCGCTTCAGAGATGAACGACGAGTTGCCGTCGGTCGCATCGTTGTCGAAGGCCTACTGTTCAGAGGCCTACTTCCACGCCGCCGCAGAAAACATTCAGATTCACGGCGGCATCGGCTTCACCTGGGAGCACCCGGCACATCTCTATTTCAAGCGCGCCAAGTCGAGCGAGTTGTTGTTCGGGGATCCGACATATCACCGCGAACTTCTCGCACAGCGCATCGGCATCTAAAAGTTTTTTCGCCGCATGTCCGCGGTAATCATTCTTGCGATCGTCGCTGCGACGGTCCTCGTTTTCATGATCGCGGCGATCACGATTGGTCGCGAAGCCCGTCGTCTCGACAGCGTCGCGCCGCGCGCGGTCTACGAACTCGAGCAGGCGACCCAGTTCGTCGCCGACCGTCTGCCCGTAGCCAGCCAGGCCCGTCTGACCTACGCCGATGTGCGAAAACTTCTCGTCTTTCACATGCGCTGGTTGCACGACAAAGGGCTGCAACCCAGCAATGTCGTCGACCGGCGCCAAGACATCGTCGACGAGATCGTGATCGACGAACAAACCCTCACCGCGTATCTGCTCGGGGCGGCCGAACAAAATCGGATCGAAATTCTCGACGATGTCGACGTCGTGCATCTGGTCAAGGCCCACCTCGAATACTTCGACGCGATCGGCGCGGTCGGTCCGCAGACCGAACTCAACTGATCAGATCAACGCCTCGTCGAGGGTCTGCTTCGATGTCGAATCGGTTTTCCAAACATTCGTGTATCGCTGGAGTTTCGGGTTGAAATACGGATCATCGTTGAGCACCGACCCCCATCTCGCGCCGAGTTTCGCGACTTCCGCATCGATCCGCTTGGCGATGCGCGTCCTCGACTCGAAATGAAACAAGTGCGCATGCGGCGTGAACACGACGCGGCAACCCGCTAGTTGCACCTTGAGGCAGAAGTCGATGTCGTTCCAGTTGCCCGGAAAGCCCATGCACAGACCGCCGACCTGCTCGAAAACAGCGCGACGAATCAACGCGCACGCGGCGATCAGGCTTGACACTTCGCGCTGAACTTTCAGCAGATTCTGCGGCCCCGCCGTTTCGGGGCTCCGTGCTCGATAGAGGTCGGTGGGGTCGGGGCTGAATATGTGACCCGCGCTCTGAATTGTCGAGTCTTCGAACAACAACATCGGGCCGACCACGCCGACTGTCGGGTCGTTGAATATCGCCACCATCGTTTCGAGCGCGTCAGCGGTGATGATCTCGGTGTCGTCGTTGAGCAGCAATATCAAATCAGATTCGCTCGACATCGCCCCGAGGTTGTTCTTCTCGGCGAAATTGAACGGACGGTCATAGTTGATGATTTTCAAGCGGTCGCCGCCAATTCTCTTCAGCGATTCGAGCACGCTCGGCGGTGTCGGTGTGTCGGCGACAACTACAACTTCGAAGTTTTGATAGGTCGATTTCTCGAACAGGCTGCGCACGGCTTCGACCACCAACACCCGTTGCGCGCCGAACACCTCGGCCGATGTGCCGCGGGTCGGCACGATCACGGCGACACTCGGCTGTGTTTTCAGTTTTCGCATCACTCTTACGCTCGGCACGTTCGGCTGAAACTCGCAGTTCGCGTCGATGTTTTGTCGGGCGCAGTGTTCGACCACGGCGGCCAGATTCGCCGCCGGGCGAGAATCGCCGCTTTTAGCGATCGTCAAAATCTCCGGCATGCGCACGATGTGCGAGGCCACTTCGCTCAACCGCAGTGCACGATCGTGCGGGTGACGGGTCAACAGATCAACCAAGCCACCGCACTTATCGACGAGATCTGTCGCGGCGATCAGCGTCTCGCCGACATAGCAATGGCTGCGCAGGCGCTCCGGCGACCAACCAGGACGCCGCACAAAACTCAACGGTTCGACTCTTATGCCTGTCGGGTGCGCCGAATCACCGTAGATCAGGTCGGGTCGTTCGCTGTTTGCCAACAACTGGCGCACATCCAACAACGACTCGCGCTGCAAAGCGTCACCCGCGTTCAAAAAAATCACGAGTTTGCTCGTTGTCGACTGGCTGTTCGCGACCACCCTCACTCGTCTGAACGACCGGCGACGTTGCAAGTGGGTCAAGGCGTCGGGCAGGGCACCTGAAACGAGCCACAAAATATCTTTGGAACCGGCGACGACCAGCGACTTGTGGGTCGTGACGAGATCGTCGAGCGTCGCATGTTGCGCATCTGTCGCCACCAGAAATTCACTCATATTGAAAATCGCTTGATAATCCTTCGCAATGGTCGCGGAATATTGCGATAGACGAAACGAAACGGTCGCAGCCACGGCTGATGAACCCAGTCGGTCACATGAACCTGCGTCGTATTCGGGGGAAACTCATATTTACGCACCGCACCGAATTCGGCGATTTGTCGGTCCCTTTCCCGCGACTCGGCCAACTTCACGAATTCGGCGTCGCGCGCGGCGAGATCTTCCATCCTTTCTTGTACGGTCGCAGGGTCGAGATTCGGCGACACCATGAATATCAAGGATATCCAACACCGCCGCGGGTGTTCAGATCATCACGTTCAACGAGTCGGCGATCTTCATGCCGAGTTCTGCATCGCCGTTGATTTTTATTTTTTCGCGAAGATCTTCGCCGGTCGCCCTGCCCGTGGCCAACTCGATGAACGTGTTGCTGTCGAACGAGAGTTCAACAATCGGCGTCGAGTCGAAATTTTCGACGACCGCTGCTCGACCATCTTTTACCGTGATCGCGATCGAGCGATTCACCGGTCCGGTGATCCTCACGACACTCGTCGAACCTTCGGGGGCCTTTGCGCGCTTGCCGACGACCATCGGCAATGTGCGACAAAGTCGATCGACGCTCAGTTCGGCGCTCGCCGAATCTTGGTTGCCCGGCAGACCAAGGGCACGACGAACATCCTGCTCGTGCACCCAACAATCCATGGCCCGAATGCTCAAGAAACTCGCCATCGGTGCTCTGCCGATCGGGGTCATCGATTCGTCGGTGAAAAAACTTTCGGGGGCCCTTTCGAAAAACTCCCGGCGAATTCGGGTCATCTCGGCGAACTCTTTCATCACCTCGGCTCCAGACAGCCGCCGCCGCGAGTCGACCTGGTGCTCGTTCATCTCGCCGATCGCATTCTTGACATGTTCAAGATTCGTCGCCCGATGTTGGGTATCGCCGAGACCACCCAGCGCACGCTCCGTGCCGATCAGGTGGGAAATATTGTCTTGCACCGACCAACCCGGGCAAGCCGTCTGGGTTTTGAATTGGGCTTCGTTGAGGGTCTCGCCGAGCGATTGAATCGACCGCCATGTCTCGTAAAGACAGTTCAGCGTGAATTTGTAATCGGCGTCGTTCATGGTGCCGGGGTCTGCACGGTTCGCCATTCGCGCGCCTGCAAATATGAGGCGAAAGTTTCGGCGATGTTCTCAAGATCTTGTTTGGTTTTCGGCGTTTTGATCTCATAGAGGCCCGCAATTTCGCTGTAGTCGACCAGCAGTCGCCAAAGTTTGAGCGCGTCATCACCGCGCGGGGGCGGCACGACGACCGGTCCGAACACGCTGCGACCGTTCTCGAAAACGATCAGCGGCACCCCGAATGCCGCGTATTTGTTCACCGATTCGTCGTGGTCTTTGCGCACGTCGTCATGGGTGGTTTGGTCGGCGAGCGCTTCGTCCCATGTTTCGGCGGGTGCCGAGATCGCCGCCAGAAGTTCGCGCGCGGTCGATTCTTCGTAGGGTCGCAAACCGTCTTCGTGCAGGGCCTTGGCCGCCGCGAGATACCAGTCGTCGCAGAGGTCTTGATCGATGCGACGCAACCACGCGGCGATTCGCAGCGGCGTCCATCCGTAGGCGAGTTCGCGCTCCCAGGGGTGTTTCTTTCCTTCTTCGCGATTGATCTCTTCGAGGCTGAAAAAACGCCAGTTGATCTCGAGGTTCAGTTTCTCGCGTATCTCGCGAATCCACAACGAAGTTTGATACGCATACGGGCACATGATGTCGAAAAAGAAATCGATCTTGATCGGTTTTTCTTGCGCGACCGCCACGAACTCAGCGTAATCAGGCGGCGAACTCGTCCGAGAAGCGAAGGCTAGATTTGAGTCATGCAACGCCCGACGAAATTCGGCCACACGCGCTATCTGGGCGACAAACGCACGCAGTTGGTTTACGATGTCGACTCGATCGACGAGACCAGATTTGGCGCGATTATCCTCGACATCGTCGAAAACGAAGTCGGCATCTGTTTTGCTCCCGACACGTTGCCCGAGGCGCGCAACCGCGGCTACACGCTCGCCACCGAGTGTTCGAAGCGTAGGCATTTGAAGCCACGAGCCTGAGGATCGGCGAGATTCTGTCGTCATGAACGGATCATTTCTTTCGAACGGCATCACCATCGCGCGCTATCTCGCCAAACCCACGGGCAAAGCGGGCGCCGTTCCGGGAATGTTGCTTTGCCACGGTTTTCCCGTGGCGATGAACGACGCCCGCCACTCGGCGAGCACTTTTCCCGAACTCATCGATCGCGTCGCCAACGAATTGGGTTGGGCGGCGATGACGTTCACATTTCGCGGTTGCGGCGGCAGCGGCGGAGATTTTTCGATGCAAGGTTGGATCGACGACCTTCGTTCGGCGATCGATCATCTCGTCGAGCAAGCCACGCCGAGTGGTGTTTGGCTCGCGGGCACCAACACCGGCGCGTCGCTCGCTCTCTGTGCGGCGGCCGACGATCCGCGGATCAACGGTTGCGCGCTTCTCGGCCCCCGCGCCGACTTCGACGATTGGGCCGCCCAACCGCGGCGTTTCTTGGAACATGTGCGTGAAGTTGGCGCGATTCACAAACCAAAGTTTCCCGAGTCGTTCGACGAGTGGTCGCGCGAACTGCGGCGCTTCAGACCCACCGATGCCGCTCGACGATTCGCACCGCGACCGTTGTTGTTGCTGCACGGCGACGACGACGAAGCCGTGCCGAGCGCCGACTCGCGGGTGTTGGCCGAGGCGCACGGATCGGCAGAAATTCAGGTGATTCCCGGTGCGGGCCACCGCTTGCGTCACGATCCGCGGGCGATCGCCGTCCTGTTGGGTTGGTTGGACCGCCAACGATCCAACATGTCAGATTAATTTCCTCGGCGATATCCGTTCGGGTGGGTGCGATGCCATTCGTATGCCGACTCGATGATCTCGGGCAATCCGCGCGCCGCCTTCCAACCGAGTTTCTTTTCGGCCAAGCGCGCATCGGCAAAAACACTGATCGGGTCGCCGGCACGACGAGCCGCGATTCGATACGGCACTTTTTTTCGCGAAATCTTTTCGGCAAGGTCGATCACCTGCATCACCGAGGTGCCCGACCCGGTGCCGATATTGCAGACCAGCGTCTCACCGCCAGACTCGAGATAGTCGAGCGCCTTAACATGGGCGACGGCCAGATCTTCGACGTGAATGTAGTCGCGCACCCCGGTGCCATCTGGGGTCGGGTAGTCGTTGCCGAAAATCTCGAGTTTGAAATCTTTGTCGAGCAGCGCCCGCATCACCTGCGGCACCAAGTTCTGCGAACTCGACCAGTCCTCACCGATTCTGTTGTCTTTGCTCGCTCCCGCGGCGTTGAAGTATCGCAAGCTCACCGATCGCAACCGACAGTCGGTGTTCTGTGAGAACGCACCCAGAAGCTTTTCAACGGCGAGTTTTGTTTCTGCATAGACGCTCTCGGGCTTCGTCGGGTCGCTTTCGGTGACGGGCATCGACAGCGGCGTGCCATAGACGGCGGCAGACGACGAGAACACGAACTTGTCGACGCGTTGCTCGGTCAAGACATCCAACATTTTCTCGGTCGACGCCACATTGTTGTTCCAATATTTCTCGGGTTCGAGCATCGACTCGCCGACGGCCTTGTAGGCGGCGAAATGAATCACGCTTGAGACCCCTTTGTCGCCACAAATCTTGGCGACGAGACCCTGGTCGGCGACGTCCCCGACGATCAACTCGGCGTCGATCACCGCCTCGCGATTGCCCCTCTCGAGCGTGTCGAGCACCACTACTTTTCTGCCCGAAGATCGCAACGCTCGCACGGTGTGGGCGCCGATATATCCGGCGCCACCAGTGACCAGAACCGTCACTTCTTTGGCCTCTTCAGCGGTCGATCTTGTTTGTCTTGTTCACGCGCGCGTTGAACCTGTTTGTAGCCCCGAACCTTGAGCAATGTCGCCGCAGAATATATGTCTGCCACCGACCTTGGTCGATGGTCTGAAAAAACTCCCGCGTATCTTTTCCAGTTCTTCGGACGAACCCTGAAGCGCTTGCCGAGCAACGCGATGAAGATCTCAGATTTTTCTTGGCCGAAGCCCGGCAATTTGCGCAACCTGGCGATCAACACCTTGGCGTCGTCCACGTCTTTCCATACATTGGCCCCTTTGCCGTCGTAGTCGGCGTCGAGCGCGACGCACAACTGGTGAATTCGCGTCGCCATCGAACGCGGAAACCGGTGGATCGCCGGCTTCTCCGAGCAGACGGCAACGAACTTTTCGACGTCCATCGAGGCGATTCGTTTGGCGTTCAAATGCCCGAGCCTCGTGCGGATCGTGTGCGGCCCGGTGAACGCCCATTCCATTGGCACCTGTTGGTCGAGCAACATTCCGATCATCAGCGCGGTGCCGTCGCGATTCAACAGGGCGTCGGCACTCGTATTGCCCGTGATATACAGCGTGCGCGTCATTGATTGAGAGAAAACTCGACTTCTGGGTCGATTCCGTGGCGCTGAATCGCCTCGGTCACCGCCTCAGATTTGATTTCGCCCGCCTTTGCCAACTCGTGCAGCACGGCCACGACGATATGTGGCGCGTCGATTTCGAAATGACGGCGCAACGCCGCGCGAGTGTCACTGCGCCCCATGCCGTCGGTGCCGAGCGGCGTGAAGGTTCGGTTTGGCACGAAGCGCGCGACCTGCTCGGGCACGATTCGCATGAAGTCGCTCACCGCCACGATCGGTCCCTGACCACCGTCGAGAAGTTCGGTCACCAGCGGTTTTCGTTCTTGTTGTTCGGGGTGAAGTCGGTTGTAACGCTCGACTTCGATCGCCTGGTCGCGCAACGCCTTGTAGGAGGTCGCCGACCAGAGTTCGCAACCCACCGAATATCTCTCGAGCAATTCCGCTGCCGCTGCGCTCGCCGCCGAGTGCGCCGAACCCGAAAACAAAATCGTCGTCTTCAGTTGCGCCTCGGGTGCGGGCTTCCACAGATAAAGACCCTGCATAATCTGTCGCGAGATGTCGGAAATTTTCGGCATCTCGGGCATCGGATAGTTCTCGTTGTAAAGAGTCAGGTAACAGAAAACATCGTTGGGTGCATCGCCATACATTTCTTTGATGCCTTCGCGCACGATCGTCGCGACCTCGTAGGCGAACGCCGGGTCGTAGGCCCGACATGCGGGCACGGTGCTCGCCAAAACCAACGAATGACCGTCTTGATGTTGCAGGCCTTCACCGTGCAGGGTCGTTCTGCCGGCGGTCGCGCCCAACAAGAAACCGCGAGTCCGAGCGTCGGCTGCCTGCCAAATCAAATCGCCGACGCGTTGAAAGCCGAACATCGAGTAAAACGTGTAAAACGGCACCATTGGCACGCCGCGAGTCGCATGGCTCGTGCCCGCGGCGATGAAACTCGCCAAACTCCCAGCCTCGGTGATGCCCTCTTCAAGAATCTGGCCGTCGCTTGCCTCGGCGTATCTCAACAACATGTCGTGGTCGACGGGCTCGTACTTCTGGCCCTGCGACGCATAGATCTTGAGTTCGCGAAACAGCGAGTCCATACCGAAGGTGCGCGCCTCGTCGGGAATAATCGGCACGACCCGCTCGCCGAAAACTTCATCGCGAGCCAAATTGCGCAACAACCTCGTGAACACCATCGTCGTGCTGACACTTTGGTCGCCGCTTCCGTTTTCAAACTCGGTGAACACGGCGTCACTGGGCAAACTCATCGGCTTGCGGATGTTCGTCGTGCGTCGCGGCATCACGCCACCCAGCGCCCGACGGCGCTCGATCATGTATTGATACTCGACGCTGTCGATCGGCGGTCGGTAGTAGGGCGGGTCATCGGCTTCGAGATCTGCATCTGAAATTTCTTCGTTCAGGTGCAGGCGATCGCGCAGTTTTCGCAACTGGGCATTCGTCATCTTTTTGATCTGGTGCGTCGCGTTTCGGCCCTCGATGTCGTCGCCGAGCGTCCATCCCTTTATCGTCTTGCACAAGATCGCCGTTGGTCGACCCGAACCCGCGTTCTCGGTGGCGGCGCGATACGCCGCGTAGAGCTTGCGATAGTCGTGACCGCCGCGGGGCAGGTTCTGCAGGTCTTCGTCCGAAAGATGGCTGACCATCTCGCGCAGGCGCGGGTCGGGTCCGAAAAAGTTCTCGCGAATATAGTTGCCGTCCTCGACCGTGTAGCGCTGAAACTCGCCGTCGACCGTCGTGTTCATCTTGTTCAGCAACACACCCGAGGTGTCGCGGGCCAGCAGTTCGTCCCACTTCGAGCCCCAGATCACCTTGATCACATTCCATCCCGCACCGCGGAAGGTCGCCTCGAGTTCCTGGATTATCTTTCCGTTGCCGCGCACCGGCCCGTCGAGGCGTTGCAAGTTGCAGTTCACGACGAACACGAGGTTGTCGAGATGTTCGCGAGCAGCGAGAGAAATCGAACCCAAAGTCTCTGGTTCATCGCATTCGCCGTCGCCGAGAAACGCCCACACCCGGCTCGCCGAAGTGTCATCGAGTTTGCGGTTCAACAAATATCTGTTGAACCTCGCCTGATATAGGGCGGTAAGCGGGCCGAGACCCATCGACACCGTCGGGAACTCCCAAAACTCGGGCATCAAACGCGGGTGCGGATAACTCGACAGACCGCGACCGCCGCGACCAATTTCGCGTCTGAACGAATCTAGGTCGTCTTCGTTGAGGCGACGCTCGAGAAATGCGCGAGCATAAACGCCGGGTGCCGCGTGTCCCTGAAAATAAACGTGGTCTCCGGGCGTGCCGTTGTCTTTGCCCCTGAAAAAGTGGTTGAATCCGATTTCATACAGGCTCGCCGACGACGCGAACGTCGAGAGGTGGCCACCGATGCCCTCGGCTTTCGTGTTTGCGCGAACCACCATGACGGCGGCATTCCAACGAATGTACGCGCGAATTCTTCGCTCCAAATGTTCGTCGCCGGGGAACCACGGTTCAAATTCAGCCGAAATGCTGTTGATGTATGGCGTCGAGACCGTCGCCGGAAAACTCACCTGGCTCGCGCGGGCACGCTCCAAAAGTCGCGACAGCAAATATCTGGCGCGCGTCTTGCCTTGGACTTCGACCACCGCGTCGAGCGAGTCGAGCCATTCTTCGGTCTCACCCGGGTCGGTGTCGGGCAGTTGATGCATTGATCCGTCGAACAGCACATGGCTATTCTCGCAGATTTTTTTGATGGTTCACAGATGTATGTCGCTATTCACCTTTTGTTTGCGCAAGTATTGAGTAGATGTCGATTGTTATCTATACGGATGGCGCGTGTTCGGGCAACCCCGGGCCGGGCGGGTGGGCATGGGCGATCGCGCCGACGGGCAAAGCGAAAGGTTCTGGCGGCGAACCAAACACCACCAACCAGCGGATGGAATTGCTCGCCGTGATCAATGCCTTGCGAACTTATTCCGATGCCGCGGGGCCGATCGAAATCGTCTCCGACAGCACCTACGTCGTGCATTGCTTCCGCGACAAATGGTGGATGGGCTGGCAGCGTCGCGGTTGGAAAAACTCGCAACGCCAGCCGGTTGCCAACCGTGATCTGTGGGAACCGCTCATCGAATTGGTCACGAGCCGCGACGATGTTTCTTTCACCTGGGTGAAAGCCCACGACGGCGATCCGATGAACGAACTAGTCGACCAACTCGCGGTCAACGCCTCGCTCAGCGTCAGATAACTTCGTCGGCGACTGCGCTGTCATGCGCCGTGACATGCCGAGACGCGCGATCTCGACTGGCGTGCGCACAAGTTGCCGATTTGCAATGTGATTGCCTAGTGTGCTTAGCCATGGAGATCAAAGGTGTAAGTGCAATCGTCACGGGTGGCGCATCAGGTATCGGCGCGGCGGTGGCAAGAATGCTCGCCGATCGCGGCGCGAAGGTTGTCATTGCCGATCTGCAAGAAGACAAGGGCAAGGCGCTTGCCAAAGAAATCGGCGGCGCATTCTGCAAGGTCGATGTGACCAACACCCAAGACATCATCAACGCCACCGAGATGGCCAAGTCGATGGGTCCGGTCCGCGTGCTCGTCAACTCGGCGGGCATCGGTTGGGCGCAACGAACCGTGGGCAAGGGCGGCACCTATGAGTCGGCCGCCAATCTCGACGCGTTCAAGCGCGTGATCGCGATCAACCTCGTCGGTTCGTTCGACTGCATTCGCATCGTCGGCACGGCGATGAGCACGACCGAACCACTCGAACACGGCGAGCGGGGAGCGATCGTCAACATCGCCTCGGTCGCCGCATACGACGGTCAAATCGGTCAGGCCTCGTACTCGGCCTCGAAGGGCGGCGTCGTCGGCATGACTCTGCCCGTCGCGCGCGACCTCGCCGCCATCGGTGTCCGCGTCAACACGGTGGCACCCGGCTTGATCGACACTCCGATATATGGCACGGGCGACGCCAGCAACGCCTTCAAGGCGAACCTCGAGAAAGGCGTTTTGTTTCCGCATCGCCTCGGCGCACCGCAAGAACTCGCGTCGATGGTCGTCGAGTGCATCACCAACAGTTATATGAACGCCGAATCGATTCGCGTCGACGGTGGCATTCGCATGCCGCCCAAGTGACGAATTGATTCTTGTGGTTGGCACCCACTTCACACATCGCCACCCGTTCACACCGTTCGACGAGGCGCCGCCGCGCGAAGCAGATTCATTCGTGGCGATGCCGATACCCGAGGCGATTTTGCCCCAGGTCGTCGGCGAAAATTTTCGTCATCGCCTCGGCACATTCGCCTTGGATTTATCCGACTGGTTGCCGAAGGACTCAGAGACCAGCCTGACGATCGATCTGAAACGCAAACTTTTGAAGAGTCGTCGCCCCGAAGTCGTCGCCGTGTTGCCGGGTGGCGAGCAGTGCGCCGAAGAAGCGGCGCAACTCGTCGGGCGATGGGCGGGCGTCGACATCAAAAGCAGTGGCATCGAAGCCTTGGTCGAGGCGAGTTTGCTCGTCGCCGACGATCTGGCCGTGCTCCAGCCCGTCAAGCAATCGGGCGGTGACGAGCAACTGTTGTTGACGAGCGCGGTCGTTTGTTGTCCGAGTCGTTGGGTGCTCGCCGAAAAAATGGGCAGGGACATGATGCAGGTTCATGCCCCTGTGGCCAAATACGCCGAACATCTCGGGGCTGCGGTCGACAACTACTTCCAGCGCATCGCCGTCGACAAGCCGGTTTGGCGTTCGAATTGGATCATCCAAGATCACCCCGCGCTTTTCCAGCCGCGTATTCCGGCGTCACCGCTCGTCGACAATCCAAACGACTTGTGGATTCGCATGGAGCGACAAACCCTGCGTCGACTGCCCAGAACCGGCGGAGTGTTGTTCACAATTCGCGGATTCCAACAGCCGCTGCCCGAATATCTCGCGCGGAGCAAGACGATCGCGCAAAACATTCGCACCCTGCTCGAACGGCTTCCCGCCGATGTGGCGCAATACAAATCGGTGCTTCACTATCTCCCGCAAATCGTGCCGTGGATCAACCAATACTGTTGATCGCGTCGATCAACGCGGGAGTCATCTTGTGTATTCGGCGTTGATGCGAACGTAGCCGTCGGTCAGGTCGCAGCCCCAGACGGTGCTCGAGGCCGAGCCGGTCTGCAGCGAAACATGAATTCGCACCGTGTCGCTGCGCATGTATTTGCTCAACGCATCAAGACCTTGTTCATCGACTTGTCCGGGGTACACCTCCTGTGATCCGAATCGAATCACGACCTTGTTCGCGTCGATATCCGTCTCGGTGCTGCACTTGCCGACCGCCATCGCCACGCGTCCCCAGTTCGGGTTGGCACCGTGCACGGCGGTCTTGATCAACGGCGAATTGACGATCGCCTTGGCCACGAGTTTCGCCTGACGCTCATCGCGCGCCGAATCGACGCACACTTCGATCAGCTTTTCTGCCCCCTCACCATCGCGGGCGACCTGTTGGGTCAGCGAGAGCGCGACTTGATACAGCGCCGACTCGAACGCGTCGAGGTCGACTGCACCGGATTTTCCGCTCGCCAAAACGATCGCCGTATCGCTGGTCGAGGTGTCGGCGTCGATCGAAACACAATTGAAGGTTTTGTCGATCACCCGCCTGAAAATGTTGTCGAGATCCTTTTTGTCGACCATCGCGTCGGTGAACATCAGGGTTATGAGTGTCGCCATGTTTGGCTCGATCATTTTGATGCCCTTGGCCACGCCGACGACACGCGCCGTCGAGCCGGCAATCGTCGACTCGGCCGTCTTGTGCCTGGTGTCGGTAGTCATGATTGCGCGCGCGACATCAACCACCGAAGTTTCGTCGATTGTCGCCGGTATCGCCGCCAGACCGGCTCGAACTTTTTCCATCGGATACTGTCTGCCGATCACGCCGGTCGACGCGATCAGCACTTCATCCTCGGCGCAGCCGATTTTCTTTGCGACTCCGCTCACGATCTCGCGTGCGTTGCGCATGCCCTCGGCCCCGGTGGCGACATTGGCGTTTTTCGAGATCACGACCACGGCCCGCGCCGCGAGTTTGCCGACATGTTCACGGCTGAGAAGCACGCTCGGCCCGGCAAATCGACTCTGGGTGAAAACTCCAGACGCCGCGCATTGCGTGCGGGCGACGACAAGCGTGAAATCGGTGCTCGAGTCCTTTATGCCGATGTTCGCGACATACGCGCCGAAGCCCTCGGGTAGCCTCACGGATTCGCGCTATCTGTTCGGTGAAAAGTGGTTCGCCAGATTTTCGAGGGTCTTGCGCATATCGCGTTCGTTGTTGCGCACGTAGCCGGCGAGTTTCAGCATCAGTGGCGACTTGCTGGTGCCGTATGAGAACTGTTCGGTGACCATGGTGCCGCCGTTCGACGGCTCGAGAATGTAACGCCAAACATGTCCGCCGAAATGCCGCCAGGCGATTCGTTTCGACTCGACGAACTCGACGACCGTATTTGTGATCTTGTATGGCGCACCTTTTTTCATGCTCATTCCGAATTTTGCACCCTGCGAGAGGCGACTTGGTGCCGAGTCTTTCGGCGCGCGCACCGAACCAGAGCCGTCGATGACCGAGTGCATCGCCGGGTTGGCGAGCAACTCGAAAATTTCTTGTACGCCCGCCGCCACCAACTTGCTGACTGAAACGATCTTGTTCTTCCTGTCGTGCCCGTCGATCGGGGCCGCCGAGTTCATGACTCGACGCTACACAAGCGACGCGGCAACCGCCTCACCGCACCGGCGCCCAGAGTAGAGAGCCCCTTGAATCGAGCCCGTATCTCGGTGATCTCCGCAAACGAACAAGCCGTTGCCGAGCGAAACTTTTTGTTTCGGGTTGAACGGCGGCAATTGTTCGGGCCCGGCGTGGGTGATGCGATATGTCTTGAGATGACGCCACCCGTCGACCTGTGGCCCCCACCAGGTTCGCAAATGATCGCGCGACATCGTCTCAAGATCGCCCGTGATGATGCCGGGTAGCGCGGCGACGATCAGATGCTTTCCCGCCGGGGCATACGAAGGGGCGACATTGCTCAGCACCGCCGCGTTCAGCACGGGTCCTTGTCCGGTGCCGTCGAGCACGACAAATTTTTCCTTGGTTGGTGGGGTATCGGCGCTGAAATAGACGCAACCCACCACGCGAGAAGCAATTTCGCGCGTGTTCAACAATTCGCTGGCGGTTGGTTGGTCGGTGGCGACGACCACCGCGTTGGTGCCGATGCGGGTGTCGGCGACATCCACGAAACCCGGCTCGATTTTCGTCGCCCGTCGCCCCAGAAAAATATTTTCTGCGCCGAAGTTTTTCGCCATCTGCTCTGGAATCGCGCTCATGCCTTTTGCCGGCAAGGCGCTTTGGCCCTCGCTCAAGGATTTGAAAATGATCTCGAACATTCGCCGCGAAGTTCGCAGATCGGGGTCGAGTTGAATGCCGCCGAACAATGGTCTGAAAAATCTGTCGATCATCTTCGATGAAAAACCGAAACTGCGCAGGGCCACGACGGTCGAAATATCCGGGCTGTTCAAGATGCGGGTCGCATCGCGGTGCATCACGCGCCAGCGCAGGGCGGCGATGCGCATCTTGTCGCTCAGCGAGCCCACGGGCGCCACGACCGTCGCCGCCGCCCGCCGCGGTTCGCGAAACGGGTCGGTGACGACCGATGGTTTTCCGTCGCGCATCACCAAGGCACCCGAACTGAACATCTTCAGGTCGAGCGCCCGCATATCGATCTGGTTTTTCAATTCGGGATACGCCGTGAGCAAGACCTGAAATCCGCGGTCGAGCACGTATCCATCGACCTTGTCGGTGCGCACCCGACCACCCACGCCGTCTTGGGCCTCGAGCACGATCACCGAGCGGTTTCGTTTTTTGATTTCTCTGGCGGCGGCCAGACCGGCCAGACCCGCGCCGATCACGACCGCGTCGACGCGATCGGGAAGTTGCTTCATTTGTTCAACAACGCACGCAGGGCGACATCGAGCGTGGCGTGCTGAAAGGCGAAACCCGTCTTTTGCAGAACGGCCGGCATGACGCGCTGACCCGTGAACAAGAGGGCGTCGGCCAACTCGCCACCGAGCAGGAGTTTCGGCCCGAATTCGGGAATCGGCAAGACCGCCGGGCGCTTCAGGGTTCGCGCCAAAGTTTTCGTGAATTCGGCGTTGGTCACGGGGTTCGGTGCCGTCAGGTTGACCGCGCCAGAAACATTGGCCGACAAAAGATGTTTGATCGCCGAGATTTCATCGTCGAGCGAGATCCAACTTTGCCATTGCCTTCCGTTTCCGAATTTTCCGCCCAGACCAAACTTGAACAGGGGCAGTTGTTTTTTCAACGCGCCACCCGCGGGCGTCAACACGATGCCCGTGCGCAAAAAGACCGTGCGAACCCCGGCGTCTGCAGCGGGTCTTGCGGCGGCCTCCCATTGACGGCAAATCTCGGCCAAAAAACTCGCTCCACCCGCAGACTGCTCGGTCAACTCTTCGTCTCCGCGCGGGCCATAGATGCCGATTGCCGAACCGGAGAGAAACACGCCCGGCCTTTTCGTGCACTTCGAAACTGTCGTCGCCAGAAGGGCGGTGCTCTTGGTTCGACTCTCCAAAAGTTCTTGTTTATACTTTGCGGTCCAACGCCGATCACCGATGCCCGCACCAGAGAGATGGATCACGGCGTCGGCACCTTCGATCGCCGCCACATCGAGTTGCCCGGCGCTCGGGTTCCATTGTTTTTCGCCGTCGCGCGGCGGGCGACGCACGAGTTGCGTCACTTCGTGTCCCGAATCTCGCAGGTCGGCCACGAGCGGCTTGCCGATCAGACCGCTCGCTCCCGATACGACGATTTTCATTGTGGCAATGCTAGTTACTCGATGATGATTGGCACCGAGGTAACGACCGTGTTTTTTCGAAAGAGCAGCCGCGCCTTGATCGCCAAGGCCGACTGGTTGTGCAACCACTGCGATCGAATCGCGGTGACGAACTCGGGGATCACGACCGTGATGATGTCGTCGCTGTTCTCGTCGTCCAGTTCATTGATTCGGTTCAATATCGCGTCGGTCAAATCCCTGAAGTCGTCGTTGATCGTCTCGAGTTCGACCGTCAGTTTGTACTTTTCCCAATTTTTTTCGAGTTTGTCTTTCTCTTCGTTCGAGCCGACCACAGAAATCGCCAGAAGTTTGTCGGGGCGAAGGCTCTCCGCGTATTTCACCGCTTGAAGCACGCCCTTGTTCACCGAGCCGACCAGCACGACCACGGTGTGGGTTCTTCGGGGTGCGACATAACCCTCCTCGATCCGCAGGAACGATCGCACCCTCAAGTAGTGCCTGTTGATCGAGTGGAATACGAGCATCATCGAAGGAATAACCACCGCGGGAATCCAGGCACCATCGGTGAACTTCACGACAACCACGATTCCTGCCACGAAAAATGTTGTCGCCGCACCGATACCCGAGAAAAATACGCGCACCTGCCAGCCCGACTCCTTCAGTTTTCGGTGTCGAATCAACATGCCGAACTGGCTCAAGGTGAAACCCGTGAACACACCGACGGCATACAACGGGATCAGGGCGTTGACGATGCCGCCGAACGCGAACACCAAAATGCTCGCCGCAAGTCCGAGAAAAATGATTCCGTTCGAAAACACGAGACGATCGCCGCGGTTCATCAATTGGCGTGGCAAGTAATTGTCTTTGGCGATTATCGACGAGAGTCGCGGAAAATCGGCATACGCCGTGTTGGCCGCCAAGATCAAGATTCCGAAAGTGGCGAACTGAGTGATGTAAAAGAAGATATTTCTCCCGCCATAAACCTGTTCGGCCATCTGCGCCAATGCGGTGATCTTGATGTTGCCCTCGTGGTCTTTGATCGGCTGAATCTTTTCGGCGAGAATGCTCAGACCCAAAAACGAAGAACCGAGAATTACGGCCATCCAAACAAGGGTTTTTGAGGCGTTCTTCGGTTCGGGCTTTTCGAAGGCCGGCACGCCGTCGGCCACCGCCTCGATACCCGTCAATGCGACCGCGCCCGATGAAAACGCCTTCAAAAAGAAGAAAAGTGTCAGAGTCTTTTGATCCGACAGAAGCTCTTGCGCATACGGGTCGGAGTGGTCGATCGGCCCAAGGTCCCGAAAGTAGACCTTGAACAAACCAACGGCGATCAGCGAGGCGAGACTCAAAATATACAGGTATGTCGGCGGGGCAAAAAGTGCACCCGACTCCTTTATCCCGCGCAAGTTGGCCAACGTGATCAGGGCGATGAAGCCGATGCACAATTCGACCCGGTACGGCACCAAGTTTTGAAATGCCGAAACGATCGCCGCCACACCGGCGCTCACCGACACTGCCACGGTCAAGATGTAGTCGACGAGCATCGACGCGCCCGCCACCAATGACGGCGACCGACCCAGGTTCTCGCGTGAGACGACGTAGCTTCCACCACCTTTTGGATATGCATGAATCGTCTGCCGATAACTGCTCACGACGATCGCCAGCAAGATGATCACCAAGATCGAAATCGGAACGAGGTTGTCGAACGCCGTCATTCCGACGGCGGCGAGCGACAAAAATACGATCAGAATTTCTTCGGTCGCGTACGCCGTGCTCGAAATCGCATCGCTCGCGAAAACGGGGAGCGCGACTTTTTTCGACAGACGATGATGCCGGTCTTCCGAACTAGCAATCGGTTTACCGATTAACAAACGCTTGAGCGCCGAGGGAGAAATCACCATTTCGTCCATCCATACTCGCACAATTTGCGGTATTTGACGCAGTCATAGTCGTATGCTTTAAGGAGTGCATGTGATTATTGTTGGTTGCGGGCGGGTCGGTTCAACGCTCGCACTGGGCCTCACCGCGACGGGCCACAGCGTCGCGGTGATCGATCGCAAGCCCGATGCGTTTTTCCGCCTGCGCGAGAACTTCTCCGGCAAGACGATCGCCGGCATCGGTTTCGATCGCGATGTTCTCGAACAGGCGGGCATCAAAGAGGCGGGCGCCGTCGTCGCCGTGACCAACGGCGACAACTCGAACATCCTGGTGGCGCGCGTGGCGCGCGAAAGTTTCGGCATTCAAAAAGTCGTGGTGCGAATCTCCGATCCGCGACGGGCAGAAATCTACGAGCGCCTCGGCATCGTCACCATCGCCACGGTGAAGTGGACATCCGACCGAATCTTGCGTCGAATTCTTCCCGATTTTCCAGCCATCGAATGGACCGACGCGACCTCGAGCGTCGTCATGGTCGAAAGAACCTTTCCCGATCGTCTCGTCGGTGAAAAGGTTCTCGAGCTCGAACTGCACGACGCGCGTTTGTCGGCTCTGCGACGCCTCGGTGAGGCAGTGATACCCGACCACAAGACGATGGTTCAGCAGGGCGACGTCGGCTACTTCACCGTGCAGAAGGACGCCTTGCAGGACCTCGACAAATTTTTGGCCGAGGACAAGTCATGAAAGTTGTCGTCGCGGGCGGCGGCAGCGTGGGTCGTTTCACCGCCGAACAACTCGTCGCCGCCGGGCACAAGGTCATCGTCATCGAAAATGATCGCGGCGTGGTTAGTACCTACGGCAAAGAAGAAGAGGCCAAGGGCGTTCGTTGGCACCTCGGTGACGCGTGCGATGTCGAGGTGCTGCGCATGGCGGGTGTCGTCGACGCCGAAGTGGTCGCCGCGGTCACCGGCGACGACGAGGACAACCTGGTCGTTTCACTCTTGTCAAAGCAAGAGTTTGGTGTGCCGCGCGTCGTCGCCCGAGTCAACAACCCGAAAAACCATTGGATGTTCAACGAGATGTGGGGCATCGATGTGGCGGTGTCGACACCACACTTGATCACCAGCCTCGTGCAAGAGGCGGTCACCGTCGGCAATTTTGTCAAACTAATGGACATCAAGGGCGGCAAAGCAGAACTCGCCGAAGTTACCTTGGCTCCCGACTCGCCGGCGTGCAACAAATTGCTCAAAGAATTGAAGTTTCCACGAAGCTCGACCGTGGTCGCGATCGTGCGCGACGAGATCGTGCTTGTCCCCGAGAGCGACACGATTTTGCGAAGCGGTGACGAGGTGATGGTGCTGATCAACGCCGACACCGAGGGTGCGATTCAAAAAATTCTGATCGGCTAGAACTCTCGTCACCCCAACAGGGTGTAGGCGGGATTCAAAACAACGGTGCGGTCGCCGACCTTGTGCGGCACGCCGTCGACCATTATGCATTTGCCGTGATCGACCCCGGGGATACTCTTGCGACCGCTGAAGATAACGGTCGCTTCACCGGTGCCGTCGTTGATCACAAGTTCGACTGCGGGTATGCCGCTGCGGGGTTTGATGCGCATTCGCTTGATCTCGCCGGCGATCTTCGTGCGGGATCTGCAGACCGAGTCGGCGATAGGGACAAAGTCGTAATCTTTGAAGCGCTCGCACAGACGCTCGGCGTCGAGCGTCTGGTTGTCGGCGTTCAGTTTCTTGCCAAATGCCCTGATGCCCATCAACTAGTCGCCAATCTGTTCAGTTCCTCCTTCAATTCTAAATCTGAAAGAACGCCAATTTTCGTCGTCACAGATCCGTCTTTGCCGATGAACACCCAGGCGGGCTGGTAGGGCACATTGAAGCGGGCAAAAATCTCGCCGTCACCGTCGTTGATATTGGTGAACGAGAGATTGTTTTCGATGACGAAATCTTGCATGTCACCGCCGCTGCCATTCCATGCCACGCCGGTGATTTGAATCTTTCCTTGCCAGGTCTTGTATGCAGCCTCGACCGAGGCTGACTCAGATTTGCAGGTCCGTCAACCGGGCGCCCAAAACCAAAGTGCGAGCGGTTGCTGGGCCAAGACATTGGCGCTGACGAATTTTTCTCCACTGAGCAGAGTCGCCTCAAAATCGCCGAGCATTTCGGTCTCGCTCGGCGAATCCTGGCCATACGGCTGTTGCGCTGTTTCGGTTTGCTCGGTCGGTGTTTTCGTATAGGTCGCCGAGCCGTCTGCGCCGCAACCAGCGAGCGCGATCGCCGCAACGGCAACGGACAAACTTCGCCAGAACTTTGAGCGGCATTTCATAGTCGCTCAGAATATCTCAACCATTCGTCGCTGGCGAGAACTTCGGCTCTAGCCTTAGATCAAATGAGCACTCGAAAGTTGATCATCGCCTCGCTGATTTGCGGTGTCGTTATTTTGTTGGCGGGCACGCTGCAGTTGTTCCTCTTGTCACGATAAGTTTTTCGTTTGCCGTGAGTCGTCACGGCTACGATAAATAGGGCAATTCACCCGAAAAGAGAGCTCTTGGCAGACCAATTTGACCTAGTCGTGATCGGCGGTGGTCCTGGTGGCTACGCAGCGGCGTTTTATGCGGCCTCGACGGGCATGAAGGTCGCGCTGATCGAGCGCGACACGATTGGTGGCACATGTCTCAATCGAGGTTGCATTCCCGCCAAGGCGTTTCTCGAAACGGCGGCGGCCAATAGACATGTCGCCCACGCGTCTGAGTTCGGTATTTATGCCAATTCGACGGGCATCGATTTCGCCGTGAGCCAAGCCAGAAAGGTTCGCATCGTCGACGGACTCGTCAAGGGTCTCACCGGTCTCACCAAGTCGAAGAAAGTTGCATATTTTCTGGGCACGGGTTCGCTCGAGGCCGACCGAATTGTGAACATCGCGCTCGCTGACGGCTCTTCGAAAAAAGTTCAGGGCACGAACGTGATTTTGGCCAGCGGATCAGTGCCCCGTACGATCAAAGGTTTTCCGATCGGCGGCTCGATTCTCACCTCCGACGAAGTTTTGATGTTGAGTGTGATCCCGAAACGCATCGCAATCATCGGCGGGGGAGCAATCGGTTGCGAGTTCGCCTCGACTTTTGCCGACCTTGGTGCGGCGGTGACGATCATCGAAGTCTTGCCAAAAATTTTGCCGGGGCTCGACCCCGATATCGCCAATGTGGTGGTCAAAACATTCGCCAAAAAGAAGATCAACATTCGCACCGGCGCCGTCGTCGCGGGCCAGGGCAAGCAACCCGACGGTTCTCTTCAGATCACCTTCGCCAACGGTGATCCCGTCGTGTGCGATGTCGTGATCATGTCGATCGGTCGACGACCGTTCGCCGACGAACTCGGGCTCAAGGGCACTGCGGTCAAGGTCGACGACCGGGGTTTCGTCGACGTCGACGGATACTGTCGCACCAACGAGCCGAATGTTTTTGCGATCGGAGACCTGATCAATTCACCGCAACTCGCTCATGTCGCCTATGCCGAGGCGATTTTGGCTGTCAAACTAATGCGCGGCGAGAATGCGACGCCGATCAGTTACGACCGCGTGCCATGGGCGATCTACTGTCACCCCGAGGTGGCCTGGGCGGGGTTGTCTGAAGAACAAGCCCGCGCCGCAGGTCATGATGTCGTCGTCGCCAAACATCAGTTTCGTGCAAACTCGCGGGCGATGATCCTTGGAGAGACCGACGGGCTCGTGAAGGTAATCGCGAAGAAGAACAGCGACGGTTCGGCGGGCCAAGTCTTGGGGGTTCACATGGTCGGACCATGGGTCACCGAGCAGTTGGCGGCGGGTTATCTGGCCGTGAACTGGGAGGCTTCGGTCGAAGAAATCGCCGAGTTCATCATGCCCCACCCGAGTTTGAGCGAACTCTTCGGTGAGACCGTGATTTCATTGACGGGCAGAAGCATCAACGCATGACAAACTTGAATGCACCTGTGTATAGCGAGCAGTTAGATGGCTGACATCACACTTCCACAATTGGGCGAGACCGTCACCGAGGGCACGATCACCCGTTGGTTCAAAAAGGTTGGCGACACTGTTGCCGTCGACGAACCGTTGTTTGAAGTTTCAACCGACAAAGTTGACACCGAAGTTCCGTCGCCGATTTCCGGCACGCTCATTGAGATTCGCGTCAATGAAGGCGACACGGTTCCTGTCGGCACGGTGATCGCAGTTGTTGGGGCGGCAACTGGTGCCAGCGCGCCTGCGCCCGTCGCAAAGGCTGCGCCCGCACCGACACCCGTACCGACACCCGCACCGACACCCGTCGCAAAGGCTGCACCCGTACCGACACCCGCGCCGACACCCGTCGCAAAGGCTGCGCCCGCACTGACACCCGCGCCTGCGCCCGTCGCAAAGGCTGCGCCCGCACCGACAAAGGCACCCGTGGCGAAAACCACCAGCGCCTCGAACAAACTGCTCTCACCCGTGGTCCGTCGTTTGGTGACCGATCATCGCATCGATGTCGACGCGTTGGTCGGCACAGGCCCCGGCGGTCGAATCACTCGCGAAGACGTTTTGGATTTCATCGACAAAAACGGTTTGACCAATTGTGCATTGGCTCAAGGCGCAGCAAGCGCGGCAACCGCGTCGGCGCAAGCACCTGCACCGGCGCAAGCACCTGCGCCTGTACCTGCACCCGTCGCCAAAACTTCCCCCGCACCGGCTGCCAGGTTCACTTCGCCGTCCGAGCGCGAAACAGTTCTGCCTCTCAGCAAAATTCGCCGTCTCACCGCCTCGCACATGATCATGTCGCAGGCCGTGAGCGCGCACGCGTTCAGCGTCGTCGAAGTCGACTATGCCAATGTCGATGCGACTCGCAACGCGGTCAAAGATCAGTTCAAACAATCAGAAGGCTTCACGCTGACGTATCTTCCGTTCATCGCCCGCGCAATCGTCGACGGGTTGGCCGAGTTTCGACATTTGAACGCCAGCATCGAGGGCGACAATCTCGTCGTGCACAACTATGTCGACCTCGGCATCGCCGTAGATCTTGAATTCAACGGTCTGCTGGTGCCGGTTGTGCGAAGTGCCGACGGCAAGCGCCTGCGCGCGATTGCCCGCGAGATTTCAGATCTCGCCGCTCGTGCGCGCACACGCAAACTCACGCCAGACGAAATTCAGGGCGGCACCTTCACGATCTCCAACAACGGGTCGGCCGGTTCGGTGTTGACGATGCCGATCATCAACCAACCGCAGGTGGCGATTGTTTCCACCGATGTGATCGTGCGCAGACCCGTCGTGGCTCATTTGGCCGACGGTTCAGAGAGCATCGCGATTCATCCCGTTGGCAACCTGGCAATGAGTTGGGACCACCGCGCGTTCGACGGCGCATATGCCGCAGGGTTCTTGGCAAAAGTCAAGCGAGTTCTTGAAACACAGGACTGGTCAGCGGAGATCTAAATCGTGTCTCGCGAGAATGCTGAAGTCGCGACGAAACTCAACGTGCGCTGGTTGGGCAAAGTGCCGTATCGCGAGGCGTTGGCGATTCAGTCGGCGATGTTCACCCACACGGGCATGCAGCATCTGTTGATGCTCGAACATCCGCATGTTTTCACATATGGGCCGAGTGCCGACCTCGAAAAAAATCTGAAGTGCGACCCCGCCGCGGTCGGCGCCGAACTGGTCAAGGTGAATCGAGGTGGCGACATCACTTATCACGGCCCCGGTCAATTGGTCGTGTATCCGATCTTGAATCTGGTCGCAAAACACGGTGTTGGCGGCCCGGCCGATATGCGGGCCCATGTTTTTGGTGTCGAACAACTCGTGATCGACACGCTCCAACAATTGGGCGTGAAAAGTGTCGATCGTCTCGCCGGTTTCCCCGGCGTCTGGGTAGACACGGACAGCGACGAACCCAAAAAAATCTGTGCGATCGGGGTTCGGGTCTCGCGTGGTCGAACGATGCATGGTTTTGCCTTGAATGTCTCGACCGACCTGAGTTTTATGCGCGACCACATCGTGCCCTGCGGCATCGCCGAATTCGGCGTGACATCACTTCATGAACTGGGTTTTGCTTTTTCGTTGCGCGAAGTCGCCGATGTCGTCGCGCGATTGGCCGCAGATCGCTTCGCCAATGGCAAATCAGATCGACATGATGTCGCTTGGGGTGCCGCGCCGGTCGTCTCCTCTGACCAGTCGGCGCCAAAGCCGGCAGTGCGCACCAGCGTCGAGTACACCGCGCGCAAACCCGAGTGGTTGCGCCCCCATGTCAACCATGGCGCCGAGGTTTTGTCGACCAGAAAGACATTGCGTGATTTGAATCTGGTCACCGTGTGTGAACAGGCGGGCTGCCCGAATCTTTCTGAATGTTGGGCAGACGGCACGGCGACGATGATGGTGTTGGGCGAGCGATGCACGCGGGCCTGCGGTTTTTGTCTGATCGACACCCGCAGGCCGCTGGCTCCCGATGTCAACGAACCGATGCGGGTCGCACAAGCGGTCGCCAAAATGAGACTCGAACACGCGGTGTTGACGATGGTCGCCCGTGACGATCTCGCCGACGGCGGCATGGCACATGTCGCCAGTTGCGTGCGCGAGATTCGCGCGCGATCGCCGTTCACCCGCGTCGAAACCTTGATCTCCGACGCCAAAGGCTCGGACGCGCTGGAGATCTTGTTCGCCGAACGACCAGATGTTTTGAACCACAACATCGAGACCGTCGCGCGACTGCAGCGCGATGTGCGCCCATCGGCGGGTTATGCGCGAAGTCTGGGCGTGTTGGCCCGCGCTCGGGCGGCCGGCCTGACGACCAAATCGGGCTTGATGTTGGGTTTGGGCGAGAGCAAAGCCGAGGTCGAGGCGACGCTGATTGACTTGGCGAGCGTGGGCGTGCAAATCGTGACGATCGGTCAGTATCTGCGACCCTCGGCGCAACATTTGCCCGTCGTGCGTTGGGCCGACCCGCAAGAGTTCGTCTACTTCGCCAGGTTCGGCGAAAGAATTGGCATCGACCATGTCGAGGCGAGCCCGTTGACTCGGTCGAGTTACCACGCAAAGCAGGCGGCCGAGGCGACCGCGGCGCAAATCGCCAGCGAGCCTCCAGCGCCACAGTTCGTGAGCGTGCGATCATGAGCCTGCGCAAGATCGTGCAGGTCATCGACTCGCAAACCACGCTCGAGGGCGGTGGCTTCAAGGTGCGCCGACCGTTTCCGACACCGGGTGTCGACCACATCGATCCGTTCTTGTTGCTCGATGAAATGGGCCCAGCCGATTACGCACCGGGCGAAGCAGTCGGCGCACCGTCGCATCCGCACCGAGGTTTTGAAACGGTCACATATTTGATCTCGGGGGCGATGGTGCACGAAGACTCGATCGGCACGCGAGCGGTGATCAAACCGGGCGGCGTGCAATGGATGACGGCAGGTTCGGGTGTGATCCACAGCGAACTGCCGACCGACGAGATGTTGGCGCTCGGCGGTCGCATGCACGGCTTTCAACTCTGGGTGAATCTCAGCGCCGATCGCAAGATGATCGCGCCCCGATATCAGGGTTACGACGCCGAACAACTCGCGCAGGTCAAACTTGCAAACGGCGGCTTGGTCAAGATCGTCGCCGGCGAAGTTTTGGGCGTGGTCGGCCCCGTCGAAACAACGAGCCCGATGACATATGCCCACGCCGCGCTGCGGGCAAACGATTCGATCGAATGGACACCCGACCCGGCGCACACGGCGCTCGTGCATGTCTTCGAGGGCGAAGTCACTGTCAATGGTCGGCGTGTCGTGTCTGGCCAGATGGTCGTGTTCGATCGATCTGCTGGCGCCGTGCACATTTCGGCGCCAACTTTGCCGGGGGCGCAGTCGGCGCAATTGCTGATTCTTGGTGGTGCGCCGCTCAACGAGCCGGTCGTGCGCTACGGCCCGTTCGTCATGAACACGCGTCAAGAAATTGTCGATGCGGTCGACGATTATCAAAATGGTGTGTTGGTGAAATGAGCGTGATCTCGGCGACGAGCCAAAGCGCTCTCTATGCTTCGCGTCTCAACCGAGTGCGCGACGAAATGCAGCGCCAGGCGATAGACGCCACGCTTCTCAGCGTCGGCCATGATCTGCCGTATTTGACGGGGTATTGCGCGATGCCGCTCGAGCGCCTGACGATGCTGGTCGTTACGCACGACGCACCGGCGACGCTGATCGTGCCGCGACTCGAAGCACCCCGAGTCACCGCACACGACGAAGTTTTCAAGATCGTCGCCTGGGGCGAAACCGAAAACCCAGTCGAGATCGTCGCCAAACATCTCGGTCGCGCCAAGAAAATCGCGATTGGCGACCAGATGTGGGCCCGATTCCTGGTCGAGTTGATGGGTTTCGTCTCGGGCGCGAGTTTCGCCCGTGCGGTCGATGTCGTGGGTGCGATGCGGATGATCAAAGACGCCGCTGAAATCGCGGCGCTGCAGGCGGCCGGGGCGGCGGCTGATCGCGTGGCTTCGCAACTGCAACGCGGCGAGATCGCCCTGCGCGGCCGCACCGAAGCCCAGGTATCTGCCGACATTTCAGCGCGTCTGATCGCCGAAGGTCACGATGCGGTCAACTTTGCGATCGTCGCCGCCGGCGAAAACGCGGCGAGTCCGCATCATCACGCGGGGCCGCGCGTGATTCAAAACAATGAGATCTTGTTGTGCGACTTCGGCGGCACGATGAACGGCTATTGCAGCGACATCACGCGCTGCGTGTTTCTCGGCGAGCCCTCGCGAAAAATCATGAGCGCCTATTCGGTTCTGCGGGCGGCACATTCGGCCGGCGTCAAAGCCGGCGTCGTCGGTGCGACCTGCGAATCGGTCGATGCGGCCGCCCGCGCAGTTATCGACGATGCGGGCTTCGGCGACTTCTTCATCCATCGAACGGGTCACGGCATCGGCATGGAGGCCCACGAAGAGCCGTATATGGTCAGCGGCAACAAACTGCCGATCAAGGCGGGTCATGCTTTCAGCGTCGAACCGGGCATTTATCTGCCGGGCAAGTGGGGAATGCGGCTTGAAGACATCGTGGTCGCCACCGAGGCGGGGCCGTTGTCGATGACCCATGTCGATCATTCACTCGTGATCTTGAGTTGATGCGACTCGACGCCGCGACATTTCTGCTGCAGTGGTCGACGGGCGGCCTCGCATTCTTGTGGTTCACGCTGCGCGGCAACGAGATCTCGGCGGGTTATTCAAAGTTGTTGCGGGGGACTTACGGCGTCCTGGCGTTGCTCGGTGTCGTCGCCGGTTTTTATTTCGATCGCGTGATCATCCGCGAGATTGCGGGTCTGGTCGTGGCTGGCATCGCCCTTGCGACTTTTGCCAAACGCGACTCGCGCTCTGATCTTGTCGCCGTATCTTGCGGCGCAATCGGTTTGATCGGTTCGGTCGTCGCCAACGGCGGCTCATTGGTCGATTTATTGCGCGTGATCATCGGTGCGGCGTTTCTCGGCGCGGTCACCGACCTGATGTTGCTCGGTCACTGGTATCTCGTGCAGCCCGGCATGACGCGAAAACTTCTCAACGATTTGACCAACGCGGTGTTGTTCATTTGGCCGCTCGAGGTCGTGGCGATGATCTTGCCCACGGGCATGATCAGCGTCTTGAACAAGACGATCGACGACGGGTGGAACGGCATTCTCGGATACTTCTGGTTGGGGTGCGCCGTCTTGACGGGGCTGCTGGTGTCTTTCACTCGCGCCGCGTTGAAAGAGCGAAGCTATTCGGCCGTGATGGCGGCGACCGGGTTGAGTTATCTGGCGATCCTCACGGCGTTCGGCACCGACCTAGTCGCCCGCGCCGTGCTCGCCGCCTAATTTGGCGAGGTGAGCGGCCACGGGTTGCGGCGCTCGATGTCGAGGGCGAGATCCAACAACAACTGCTCTTCAAAATGACGGGCCATGATCTGCATGCCGACAGGCAGGCCGTCGACGAAACCAACCGGCACCGAAACGCCCGGGTTGCCGTAAATGTTCGCCGGAAATGTCAGCACGCCGTTGTTGCCCGCGCCGCCGACGACACCACCAAATGTGTCGGGCAGCGGACCCTCGGCGTTGAACGCCACGTCGGGGTTGCTCGCGGTGATGATCAGATCAACTTCGCTGAAGATCTGCGACATGCGATTGTTCAGTTCGGTTCGTCGTTGCTCGAACTTTCCGCGCGCCTCGACGCCGTAAAGGTTCGCCGTGCGTTCGATGCCGTAGCGAATTTCGGGCGTGAGTTGATCGGCGCACGCCGGCCATCGATCACCGAGTTGAAACGCAATCGCCGCCATGCCCGTGACCGACCACGCCGCACCGAGCCGTGGCAGCGAAAGATCGACGACATCGCGGCGTTTCAAGCGTGTGCTCGCGACAAGTTCTTCGGCGGCGCGTTCGATCACTTGCCACATCGCCGGCGAGACCACACCGCCGCCGAAATTTGGCACCATCGCAACCCGCAGACCCGCTGTCGAAACCGTGCCGAGCCCAGTTTCCCAGCCAGATGTGCGTTGCAAACTGAGCGGATCATGCGGCTCGTGGCCATTGACGACATCGAACCATCGAGCCGTGTCGCGAACGCTGCGCGACAAACAACCGATCACCGTGGTCAGGTTGCCGTTGGGTGCGCCGGGTCCGCGCGGCACCCGACCGAAGGTCGCTTTGAGTCCGAGCAGTCCGGTGAAACCTGCGGGTATGCGAATCGAGCCGCCGCCGTCGCCGCCCGTCGCCAGCGTCACCAATCCGCCGGCAACCGCCGATGCGCTGCCACCCGACGAACCACCTGGGGTGCGGTCGCGGTTCCACGGGTTTCGCGTCGCGCCGTGCAGCACCGTGCGCGTCAAGTTGACCCCGCCGAATTCGCTGGCGTTGGTCTGGCCGATTCGTATCGCCCCGCCAACCCGGCAAATTCGGTTCACCTGCGTGTCGGTCGTCTTGGCCAGACGATCTTTGAACACCATGCTCGCTTCGGTGTCGGGCCAACCGGCGACCAGGTCGAGTTCCTTTATTCCGATCGGCACGCCGCCAAACGGCAGAGAGATGTCGGCGTTCTTCGCGTCGCGTTCGGCGGCCTCGCGATCCAAAAAACAAAACGCATTCAACTCGCTCTTGTCGATTGCGGAGTAAGTTGCCTGCAACTCTTCGGTGGGTGAGCGCTCGCCGGTGCGAAACGCCTCGACCAACGACACCGCGTCACCCCGCCACGGAGAGTCAGCCATGACTCAAAACTAGTCGGCATACAGGTGCAATTAATTAGAGTGTTGAAGTGGATAGTCGCAGTTTTCTCGGTCTGACCCGCATCGGCGATTCCTCTCGGTTCTCGATGCCCGTCGACCTGCGGATTTCGACTGGCGGTTATTTCATGTATGGCGGCGCGGGTCTCGGTTCTTGCATCAGCGCGCTCGAAACCGTGTCGCAGCGCAATCTGGTGTGGGCCACCGCGCAATACCTGTCGTTCGCAAAGACCGACGAGGTAGTGACGATCGAGGTCACCCTCGCTGTAAACGGTCCGCAGATCACCCAGGGTCGGGCAGTCGCCCGAGTCGGCGAGAGAGAAATTCTCACGGTCAATGCCGCGCTTGGCGATCGAAACTTCGTCGCCGTCGGTCAGTTTTTGAAAGTGCCGACGGCGCCGGCGCCAGATCTGGCGCGCGCACGCGAGCATCGATCCGAGGTCTCGGGCACGATTCATGATTCTCTCGAACAACGCATCGTCAAGGGTCGAACGCTCGATCAACTCGACGGCACCTTGAGCGACGGCAATGTCGTGATGTGGGTGCAAATTCCCGCGTTGATCGAAAGCGTCGACGCGACGGCGCTCGGCATTCTCGGCGACTTCGTGCCGATGGCGGTGGGACAGGCGGTGGGGTTGGCCGCGGGCGGCAACAGCCTCGACAACACGATCCGCATCGTCAAACTCGTGCCAACCAAATGGGTGCTGCTCGACATATATATAGACGCGATCGAGCGGGGCTTCGGGCACGGGCGGGTGAATATGTTCGCCGAAGACGGCACCTTGATGGCGATCGCCAGTCAAAGTTGCAAAGCACGAAAGTGGAAGAATTAAGCGGTGCGGCAACAACGACCCGGAATGACAGTGCCGTTGCCGGGGCATCTGCACGCGCAACGCGAGAACTACAAGAAACTCGCCGATCTCGGTTACACAGATGTTTGGTCGGCAGAATCCGACGGCGCCGATGCGTTCACCCCGCTGGCGATGGTCGCCGCGTGGGAGCCCCGCTTGCGTCTCGGCACGGCGATCGTGCCCGCGTATACGCGCTCGCCGGCGCTGATGGCCCAAAGCGTGGCGACGATGGCCGACGCCGCGCCGGGCAGGTTTGCCATCGGCATCGGTTCGTCGAGCAATGTGATCATCGAAAAGTGGAACGCGATTCCGTTCGTTGAGCCGTACAAGAAAGTTCGCGATGTCGTGCGCTTTTTGCAAGACGCGATGAGCGGCGAAAAGATCACCAAGCAATACGACACTTTCAACATCGACGGGTTTCGTCTCGGCATTCGTCCCGAAGTCAAGCCGCAGATTCTGGTTGCGGCGTTGCGCGAGGGCATGTTGAAGTTGGCGGGTCGCGAGGCCGATGGCGCGATCATCAATTGGCTGTCGGCCGACGACGTCAAGAAAGTCGTCGAAGTCGTCGATCGGGCGGCGCAAAAGTCGCCAAACCCGTCCCCGCGCGAGATCGTCGCCCGAATTTTCGTCTGTCCGAGTGAGAACGCCGATCTGGTGCGCGGCGCGGCCAAGCGGCTGATCGCCGCATATCTGACGGTGCCGGTTTACGCCGAGTTTCACAAGTGGCTCGGGCGCGGCGAAATGTTGCAACAGATGTGGGATCTCTGGAAGGCGGGCGACCGCAAAGCCGCCGTGGCGGCGATACCCGACGAGGTGGTCGATCAATTGTTCGTGCACGGCAGCGTCGCCCAGTGTCGGGCGACGATCAAAAGATATTTCGACAACGGCGTGACGACTTCGTCGTTGGCGATCGTCGCGTTCGATCCCGAAGTCAGTTATTGGAGTTGCGTCGAGTCGTTGTCCCCGAGCGCCGGCTGAAACATGTCTGTCAGCGAAACCGATTCGGAAGTCGCCGCGCGTCTCGAGTTCGAGCAGTCCCAGCGCAGCGAAGGCTGGAAACTTCTGCGCGGGTTGTTGCGCGACCAGCGGCGCAACCTGATCATCGGCGTGTTGATCGGCATCTCGTGGGCGTCGTTCAAAGTCGCAGTGCCGCAGGTCACGAAGTTCGCGATCAACGAGGGCATCGAGAAAAACGGCCCGCTGTTGCGTTGGTCGTTGATCATCGCCGGGCTCGGCGTGCTCACCGGCGTCTTGTCGGGCTTCAGGCGTTATTTCGCTTTCCGCGAGAGTCGCTGGGCCGAAACTTTGTTGCGCGAAAAACTTTTTGGTCATGTCTTGAACCTCAACATCGGCTACCACGACAAAGCCCAGACGGGTCAGTTGATGAGTCGGGCATCCAGCGACCTGATGCAGATTCAGGGATTCATCGTGATGATTCCGATCACGATGTCGAATGTCATTCAGATCATCGCCGTGGCGGCGATCTTGTTCGTGACCGATCCCGTGTTGGCGGTGGTGGCGATGTTGCCACTGCCGTTCGTCAATCTCTCGGCACGCCGTTTCAGCAATCGAATCCACCCGGCGTCGATCGCCGTGCAGGCGGAGCAGGCCCAGTTGGCCAATGTCGTCGAAGAGTCGGTGTCGGGCGTTCGTGTGATCAAGGGTTTCGGCGCCGAACGGGTGCAGTTCGACAAACTCGAAAAAGAAGCCGACGACATCTTTTCCGAGTCGATGAAAGCCGCCAAGATTCGCAGCAACTTCATGCCGGCGATCGATGTCTTGCCGGCCATCGGTGCCGTGGGTGTTCTCTTGGTGGGCGGGCATCGCGTCTTGTCGGGCCAACTCTCGATCGGCGACATGGTCGCTTTCAATGTCTATTTGACGCTGCTCGTCTGGCCATTGCGAAATGTCGGCATGATCATCGCCCTCGGTCAGCGGGCGGCTTCGGCGCTGGTGCGCATCAACGAGGTTCTATCGACCGATTCTGAGATCGTCGACCCACCAGAGCCCCGTGAATTGCCCTCGCAAAACGGGCGACAGTTGGGCTCGGTGAAGTTCGATCGGGTGCAGTTTGGTTACGACCCGACCCGACCAGTGTTGAAAAACTTCAATCTCGACGTCGTCGCGGGCGAGTCGATTGCGATCGTCGGTGCGACGGCGTCGGGCAAGTCGACGGTGCCACGACTGCTGTTGCGCTTCTATGACACGAACAGCGGCCACGTCTTTTTGGACGGAGTCGACGTCCGCAAAATCAAATTGCACGAGCTTCGTCGTCAAATCAGCGTCGTCTTCGAGGACACCGTGCTGTTCAACGACTCGGTGAAAAGCAACATCGCCTTTGCCAAACCCGATGCGTCGCAGGCCGACATCGAGCGCGCGGCAAGACTGGCGGGCGCGCACGACTTCATTCTGCAATTGCCGAGCGGTTACAACACGGTTATCGGCGAGCGCGGGTTCTCGCTCTCGGGCGGCCAGCGTCAGCGCGTTGCGATCGCCCGTGCGATCATCTCCGATCCGCGGGTGTTGGTGCTCGACGATGCGACGAGCGCCGTCGACCCGAGCAAAGAAGGCGAGATTCGCGAGGCGATGCGCACGGTGATGTCGGGCCGAACGACGATCGTCATCGCGCATCGACCCGGGACCATCGCCCTGGCTTCGCGTGTCGTGTTCATCGACGACCAGACCGTCGCGGCGATCGGCAAGCACGAAGAACTCGTGGCGACGAACGCCCGCTACCGAGAAGTGCTCGCGAGCATGCAACAAACCGAAGACCTACCCGCGAACTCTTCGCGCGAGTCGGCGAAAGCGACGAAATAACATGTGGCACGCGGGCGGGGTCAGCGACGAAGATCGCCTGAGTCGCGCCCAGGCGCGCACGATCTTGGGACGTGTCTTCAAAATGGCTTCGCCGTTTCGCAGGACGATGTATATCTCGTTCGGCTGCGTTCTGATGACCACGGCCGCCACGCTGGCCGCACCGGTGATCGTGCGGCACGGCATCGACGCGGGTATCCGGGCGAAAAATTCGAGCGAATTGAATCTTGCCGTCGTTCTCTATCTGGTCGTCGTCGCGCTCTCTTACATCTTCGGCCGTTTGCTTTTCGTGTTCGTCAATCGCACGGGCGAGTCGTTCTTGCGTCTGTTGCGTCTCGCGGTTTTCAGGCAGATGCAGCGGCAATCCATGGCGTTTTACGATCGCAACAAGGCCGGCGTTTTGGTCGCGCGAATGACCGCCGACATCGAGTCGATGTCTGAACTCGTGCAGTGGGGTTTGCTGCAGTTTTTGTCGGCGATCCTGATGCTCGTTTTCTCGATCGTCGTGTTGCTCTTTTTGAGTTGGCAGTTGACGATCGTCGCCCTGCTGGTGATGCCCGTTCTGGTCTTGTCGTCGGTCAAGTTTCAACGCGACTCGAATCGCGCCTATCTGACGGTGCGCGAGCGGGTCGGCGCCAACCTTTCGGCGTTGCAAGAGGGCATCACGACCGTGCGAGTGATTCAGGCCTACGCCCAAGAAGACGAGGTCAAGCGCAAGTTCAAGATCTCGAATCGGTCGTTGTTCGCCGCGCACGAAAAGAGCGTTCGGGTTTCGACCTGGTACTTCGCGCTCGTCGAGTTCTCCGGCGTTCTCGCCACATCGCTGATGATCGGCATCGGCGGCTGGTTCGCGCACCGCGGCACAGTAACGCTCGGCACGGTCGTGGCGTTCGTGTTGCTGCTTTCCAGTTTGTTCGACCCGGTTCAACAACTTTCGCAGCTCTACAACACCGTGCAGTCGGCGGGGGCGGCACTCAACAAGTTGTTCGCGATCCTCGACGCCAAACCCGAAGTTGATGAACATCATTCGGCGGTCGATCTGCCAGACGTCGGTGAACTGATGGTCACCGATGTCTCGTTCACCTATGCGGGCGCCGAGAGCGCGGCGCTCGAAGGTGTCTCGATCAAAGTTGGTGCTGGCGAAAAACTCGCCCTCGTCGGGCCGACCGGCGCGGGCAAGTCGACGTTGGCCAAACTGATGGCGCGTCTTTATGACCCGCAAAGCGGCACCGTCTCATTTGGTGGCGTCGACCTGAAGTTGGTGACGATGACGTCCCTTCGTCAACGCATCGCGGTGGTGCCCCAAGAGGGTTTCTTGTTCAACGGATCAATTCGCGACAATTTGCGCATCGCCCGCGCCGGCGCCACAGATGCCGAAATCGAAGCGGCGATTGCGGCGATCGGGGCGACCGAGCATTTCTCGCAATTCAGCGATGGTCTCGACACCGAGGTGCACGAGCGCGGCAGTCGTTTGTCGGCGGGCGAGCGACAATTGGTCGCGCTTGCGCGGGCCGCGCTCATCGACCCGGCGGTGCTGGTGCTCGACGAAGCGACCTCGAATCTAGACCCAGGCACCGAGGCCGAAGTCGAGTACGCACTCGAGCGACTGATGGTGGGGCGCACCGTGATCGTCGTCGCGCACCGTTTGTCGACCGTGCAAAGAGCCGACAAAATCGCCGTGATCGTCGACGCCAAGATCGCCGAATACGGCAGTCACAGCGATCTGCTCGCGCGCAACGGTCACTACACCCAGCTCGCCCGCGCCTGGCAAAAATCCCACATCATTGTTTAGTGATTTTGATGGTGTCAAGGTCGCCGGTTTTTGAAAATTCGTCACCCGTCCTTCGACGGTTCCCGGCGACGTGAAACGGCGCAACGAGCAGACGTGCGGGCCTCTACGGCCCTCGGCGGAACCCGCCGTTCGGCGGCGTGTGCGCGCAAACGTTCCCACGAACGCGACGAGCGATTTTCCGTTTTGATTGTCCATCAAACTCAGGTTTGAACGAGGCGAGTGACCCGCCAATCCCATCGGATGGCCGTATTCGTGAATCCAGAGGCTCCAGAGTTCAAATTTTCTGTCGTAAAACTACTCAGATCCGCCGAA